>NZ_BAAARK010000018.1:0-178695 GCF_039532155.1 Streptomyces lunalinharesii | reverse complement strand
GGCTCGATCAGCAACCACAGTTCATCCGACACGATCCACGGCCGTGCCTGTCTCTTCCCCACGACCAGACCAACGAGCGGACAAGCCAACAGTCACATGATCAACCACTTCTGTTAGGACCTCTTAGAGGGCGTTCCAGCCTGCACACCTTGATCATCTCCCAGTTGCCTCCCAACGTCTCCCAGAACAACAGGAGGCCGACCCCGGGCTGCCACCTGGGGTGGGGTGGGCTGCACGTCGGCGGTCGGCCCTTGCGTCCGGTGGGGACCATGGCGTGGGCCATCAACGGGACGACTTGCGCCTGCTGAGGCGAAACCTGGATCCGGGTTCCCGTACCCCCACTACCGGGGCGGGCGATCTGCCCGGCGAGGCATCGGCACCGGCACATCGTCGACGACCTCACACGTCGCATTCGGGCCGGCCACTGGAACACCGGAGAGCAACTCCCCTCTAGAGCCGACCCGTCACCCCCTGGCCTTACGACTCGAAAGTCACCGACGCTCGGCCATGTCGCGCCATGCCCAAGCTCGCTGAGTGCCTTGGCGTGGAGCGGGGCGTCACACTGCAGCGGCAGGTCGTCGAGTACATGGCCCCGGGCGGCCGATCGGCGATGTTCGTTACCTCGTGGTGGCGCAACTCTGCGCGCCAAGGGCACGTGACCGCAGTCATCGAAGTCAGGGTCACACATCTGGACTCCACACAGGTGCACGCATTGGGGCTGACCGTGGACACGCTGACCTACCGTCTGGAACGGACCCGGCTGGTCTCGACGACGCACACACCGTCCGGAACGCTGGCGCGCCTTGGTCATCGTCCGCCAAGACCACCTGCACGGTGGCCGGTAGACGGGACAGGCGTACGCGGTTGCACCGCCTGGTGTGACCGCGTACGCCGGCTTCGCACTGCGTGTTTCGCTGTCTTGGCCCTAGGCGCGGGAGAGAGGGTCGAGGAGTGGGCGATTGCGCCACAGGGCGAGTCCGCAACCGACGGCGAACAGGAAGACTGCTTCGCCGATGCCGAGCAGCGAGGTGGCGTCCTGGATCGGCCAGGCCCAGGGTTGCGCCGAACCGCCCGGCCGGCGGCCGGCAGCCGCACAGGCCAGGGGCAGGGCGGCGACGCAGATCATCGCGATACTGGGGCCGAGCACGGTTCGGACGATGAGGGCGCAACCCAGGAATCCGATGCAGTTGCGGGCCAGCGAGACTGCCTCTGGTCGGTCCCACAGCAGTTGCACAACTGCCATCATCGCCACCGCGAGAGCGGCGAATCCGGTGCACAGGGCCAGGTTGCGGCGTCCTGCGTGGCGTACGGCGACGTCCTCGGCGAGGGTGTCACCGCGGTCGAGGCCGTGCACGAGCAGTGCGACGGGGACGACACCCAGGATTTGCGTGACCAGTAGTTGGCCGGAGACACCG
Organism: Streptomyces lunalinharesii; assembly: GCF_039532155.1. Classification (NCBI taxonomy): domain Bacteria; kingdom Bacillati; phylum Actinomycetota; class Actinomycetes; order Kitasatosporales; family Streptomycetaceae; genus Streptomyces; species Streptomyces lunalinharesii. Next base: position 177,280 of record NZ_BAAARK010000018.1, on the reverse strand, counting down.
ATGACGGCGGGGACCGGGATGGCTTCCTGCCGCACCACGATGGCTACGAGGTATGCCGCGAGAGTGCCCCCCGCTGCGGCGGGAGCACCCTTTGTCTTGAGCCACCAGATCATCGTGAAGCCTTCCGCGCCTCGGCTGGAGGGGGCGGGGCGGGGTGGGTCGTGCAGTCGTTGAGGGCTTGGCGGTTGTGTTGGAACCATGCGCGTTGCTGGTTGGTAGGGGCTCGCCGGACCTGGGCGGCGATCGCGCTGTCCTGCGGTCCGAACCGGTTGGAGACGTCTTGGGGATCGGCGCCGGCGGTCAAGGCGAGCCAGGCGACCGTCGGGACGTAGGCGTCCGCTCCGGGGAATTGCCGGGTGTCGGCGCAGGCGGGTGGTTGGGTGGGCAGCAGCGAGACGGCGACCCCCATCCGCACCAGCGAGGGGGTGGGGTTGGTCCAGGTGCCGATGAAGGCCGCTCCTGGCCGAGGGTTGCTGTCCATGGTCAGCTCGGCCGGGACAGTGAGGCCAGCCTGTTGGAGGCGGTGCCGGGCGTCGGCGGCGGTCACGCGGATCATGGCGGGCTTGTTGGCTTCCGGCCACAGGCACACCTTGGGCGTGGCGCCGGTGCACTGCAGTTCGTCTGTGGAGCGTGCGGTGACGGGGTCGGCAGGCAGCCCGTAGGCGAGCCAACCGCTGGCGACCAGGCCCGCCAGCACCGCCGCGCTGATCAGGACGGTACGCGCACGTCGGCCCAGGACGGTCAGCGCCACCACGGAGGCCAGGATGACGCCGAGTGCCAAGACGAGGGCGCTGGCGGCCGCGCGCCAGTTGGGCGTTTGGTCCAGTGTGCAGCAGGAGCTCAGGCCGCCGGTGACCATGTGTCGCAGCCACAGCGGTTCCATCGCCGCCGGGTAGGCGGTGATGACGAAGCTCAGCAGCAGGGCCACCGGCGCGCTGATGACCAGTGGCATTCGTCGGCCGAGCAGGTACCCGGCGAACGCGTGGGCGGCGAGGATGACCAACCAGACCAGGACCATCCCCACGGGAGGCATGCCCGCCCCGGGGTGTCCCGCGGAAATGGTCAGGGCCGAGGCGATGGCCATCCCGAGAGCGCCCAGGGCGAAGACGGGTGCCAGGAGCGGCAGGGCGATGCCGAGTCCGGAGCGGGCGGGGGCCCAGTGCGCCACGGCGCCGCGGGTCCAGCGGGCTCCTTCCCAGGCGCCGGCGGTGGCGCAGGCCGGGGCGACGAAGTTCAGGGCGAAGGTGGCTGACCCCAGCGCGCTGGGCCAGTAACCCCGGGTGACGTTGGCGGTGAGGTCGTCGGAGACCAACAGGGCGACGAAAGCGGCCAGGAGCGGGGCCAGCCAGGTAGCAGAGGAAGAGCGCAGGACAGTACGCCACAGCACGGCTCACACCTCCTTGGTGATGAGCTGGGTGTAGGCGGCTTCCGCACGTCGTCCTTCGGAGGTGCCGGGGGCTGCCAGGCTCAAGAATCCGTCGACGTCGCCTTGGAAACGGACCTGACCTTGGTCGAGGACGACGACGTGGTCGTACATCGTGTCGAGGTCTTCGGTCTGGTGGGTGGAGACGATGATGTGGATGTCGGCCAGCAGCTGGGTGACCAGGTCTCGGAAGATTTGGCGTTGCGAGGGGTCGAGTCCGGCCGTCGGCTCGTCGAGGAGCACGATTTCGCTGCTGTGGACGAGAGTTCCCGCGATGCCCATGCGGCGAAGTTGTCCACCGGAGAGCTGATGGCTTTTCCGCTCTGCGAGACTGCCCAGCTTGACGCGTTCGAGGGCGTCCTTTGACGCGTCCCAGGCATCGGTGCGGGCCATGCCCTTCAACCAGCCTATGTAGGCAACGTTTTCGCGCACCGTGAGGCCGGGCATCGGTTTGACGTTCTGCGGAAGCCAGCCCACCGCCTTGCGATAGGCCGCCCGGTTTTTTGCGTGTGAGGGATCGATGCCTCGCCAGACTACCGAGCCCTGGGCGGGGGAGATCCACGATGAGGCTATCCCCATGAGGGTGGACTTTCCCGCACCATTCGGCCCGAGAAGGACGCTCGCTCGGTGGTCGATGGAGAGGTCTAACCGGTTGAGGACGGGCACCTTCCGACCATATCGGAAGGAGCACTGGGTGAATTGCAGAGACATGCCATCCTTGCTTCTACGGGCCACATGAAGGCGGCCGGGAGCGAAAATCACTCCCGGCCGACATCACCGTTGCATTACCAGGTCATCGTGACGGGCTTGGCATTGATGTGGAAGGTTCCGGAGCCCGAAGTCCCGTTGATCTTGTCGAGACTGAAGTAGTAATCCCCTGCTGCCAGACGTCCCCAGTACTTCGTTGCGCTGCAGACGTCGCTTTGGGATCCCTTGTTCTGGTCGGGACCGAAGACATCCTTCCACACCGACACGGCCGCGCTTGTGCGCGTGCCCGGCGAGCTCGCGGTGGTGCAGTTGCTGAAGCGGACGGAAGTACTCACGGCGTCGTTGTTGCCGTCGTGCCATCTGCTCGACTCCGAGCCTGTGGCCCAGTACGAGATGTAGGACGTCTTGCTGCCCTCGGCGTGGGCCGGCACGGCCCCGAAGGTGACGGTGGCCAGCACGCCGGCCAGAACAGCTCCGTACATCCGCGAAATACGCATGACTCCCCCATGGTTGCTCTCCCCCTAAGCGCCCAGTGACGCTGCCGGTAACGGCTGGGGCTTTGATCGATCATCTGCACGGCCATGGCGTGGCGCAACGGTTATTCGAACTTTTGCGCCACCTTGCAGTGTTGTGACTCTGTGACCTCACCCCTTCCTGTGCCTGGCAGGGAAGGAAACGGAGGGCGCGGGTCTCGCGAGCTCCGGCCACTCGTGAGCGTCAGGATGACCGAAAACTGCGCCCGGAACGGAAAAGACTGACCCAGCAGTGTAGGGCCAAGCGGTGAAAACGGAATCTTTCGCTTCCAGATTGCGGGTACTCACGGAGATCTGTGAGCACTATCAAGCCAGATACCTTCGCGAATCCCTGCCGGTCTACGAACCCTTCGCTCAACGCCTTCACCGTGCCCCTTGTTGTTGTGCTGCCGGTAGAACGCGACCAAAGCTTCGCGGGCAATATTCAGCCACTCGAGAATAATGGCCTTGCTGAACGCGAAGAACAGTGGCTAATTTCCCAACCGCGATCACAGGAATCGCAACTGAGGGAGACTAGATCCCTCACCTTTCATTTCGATCAACCCATGCCCGCATGACGCGGGAGAAGAGAGACCACTATGCGCGCAAGCCGTCGAGCAGCCGGAATTATCGCTTCAGCAATAGCCCTGGGATCCATAGGGGCCATCCCGGCTCACGCAGAAGGCTCCAGAACGAGCTACATCTCTGGCTGGCACATCAACAACGAATCGCAGCGCTGGACGGACAACAACACCGACGCCGTCAGCACCGCCGTGGCGTTTAGCGGCTGCTCAACGGACACCGACAACGGATTCAACGACTCCCAACTGACACTCTGGAAGGACGTCTTCGGCCCCGACGAGAACCACGGCAGCCGAGCGAACTTCTGCAACACGTCCACCTGGGGAGGCCGGCAGAGCGCAGGGGACTACTACTTCTCCCTCACCAGCCTGACCTACGGTGAGACCCTCCACGTCAAGAAGGTCAGCATCCGCTACTGACCAGCCCGCCGTCAGGCCCTGACCATTGCTCGGGGCCTGACGGCCGTGCTCCCGAGAAGACCGTCGTCACCCGCGTGGTCCCCACCTCCGCCTCACCACTACGCTGACGCGGCCCCGACCACTTCTTCTACGTCGCCAAGGGGAACCTCTTGGTCGCGTTGACCAGGGAGGGCCGCGTTCGTCGCCAGGATGCCCCTGTTCCTCAGTGTGTGCTCTCTGCTCCTCCGGTAAGGCGCACACCACCGAACGAACATGCCAAGGAGCCCCATACGGCTCCTTGGCATGCCAGGGCATTGCGTACTGAGGGCGCGAGGTGGGAGATCGGCGAGGAGGCACTGCTGAAGTACCTCGGCGGCCTCGGCCCGACCGCGGACCCCGTCCTGCGGGAAAACGCGACGGCTCAGCTCACGCGTCGCGGCGGTCCGTCGCTGCACCGCATCCGCGATGGTCCGGTCGACCCGGGAGGGCCGGGCGACCTGACGGTGCACCTCAATCGCACGGCGGTAGCCGTCCGGCGGGGTGCGGCGCTCCACCGGCGCGGCGGGCGCAGTCGGTTGCGAGGGCGGGTCGACGGCCATCGCGGTGAGGCCGGCCTTCATGGGCGCGGGCGCCAGAACGCGCAGGGCACGGACAGTCGCGCCGCGCACCGTCTCGTTGGCCGCCGCGAGCAGCTTCGGCGTGCCCCAGCGCAGCTTCGTCCCGCAGGCCGGAGCGTCGGGGACGACGTCCAGGCGGCCGGTGTCCGCGTCGAACGCCACGGACTGGACCCACCCAGCGAGTTCAGGCGGGCACTGCGGTACGGCGCTCGACAACGACGCCATCACCCCGGCAGGTTCTGGGAGGTGGCTGACCGTCGAGTGTCCTGGAGCTGGCCAAACCAGAAGCGCCAGGCGAAGGTCAGGGCCGTGAGGCCGAAGGCGAAGAGGGCCGGCCACAGGAGCCAGGGCGGGTGCCAGTCCGCAGGCCAGCGCCGATTGAGTGCGAGACTGTTCAGGGTTGTCAGTCCGATGGTGAAAAGCGCCGCGATCCAGGAGAACGCGAGGGTGCCGAGCTGGCGACTTCCAAAGGCGCTCGCGATGGTCAGGTGCAGGCCCACGTTCATGGGCACGAAGTACCGCAGAGCCCATCTGTCGTTCCCGGAGGCCGGTGTGGTGAGAGCGACGGCAGAGGGGACGGCCGCAACCAGGGCCAGGTGGCAGATGCCGAGGAAGGTGACAACAAGCCGGGTGAACCCGTTCACCTGTGGTTTCACCAGGACAAAGGGTGAGCCAGCGGAGGGGGGATCCGGAGCTCGCTGGTCCGGAGCATCGGCTTCCTGGGCGGAGGGCGCGCTGATCAGCTCCTCCAGGTCGTCCGTGTCGGCTGCTGTCAGCTCCTGGGCTTCGCTGATGAGGCTGCTGGCCCACTGGTAGGTGTCGGGGTCGGCGTCCGGAGCCGTTGCGCGGTCGACGATGGCGTGTTCGAGGCCGGCGAGCCACTGGCGGGCGTGGTCGGTGCCGAGTTCAGCGGTGACGGTCTGGGCCGCGAGCGGCAGCAGACGTTCCGGGTCGGCGACAACAGCCCGATGGGCGCCGGCGGCGAGGCCGGGCTGATCCTGGGCGGTGCGGGCGACGGTGCTGAGGGTCTGGTGGCGTTGCTCGGTGGCGAGGGAGTCGTGCTGCAGGAAGGCTTCGATGAACTCCTCGCCGCTGTCGGTCTCGACCTCGGCAAGCCACGCGGCGGCCAGCGGTTCGCCGACAGCGCCCCAATGGGCTCCGTCGGTTGCCGGGTAGGCGGCGGTCAGGACGTCGTCGAGCGCGGCCAGCTGGCATGCGTCGGGAGGGGCGGTGACCCCGTAGCCGCGGTGATGGACGTCGAAGCCGGCCCGGACGGCAGCCCGGCCGTCCTGCGCGGTGCGCGCGCCGGCGAGGAACTGGGCGGTGACCAGGGTGCGGATCAGCTTGTCGTCGACGGTGCCTTCGGGCAGGCGGGATGGACTGTCCCTCGACGGGGTCGTCAAGGCGCTTGAGCTTCATGCGGGCTTCGACGAGGTCGGGCCGGCTTGGGGTCAGCATCGGGCCTGGTACTGCAACGGTGCTTGCCATGGCTGATGGCCAGTTCAGGGGCTGTGTCCGTGCCGTTTGTAGTGACTCAGGCGGGTCTGGTGTTGGCGTCGTCGGCGCCAGGTCGACCAGTGCAGGATGTGCTCGACGGGTGTGGGTCGGCGGTCGGTGAGGCGGGTGATCAGCCGCCGTATTTCGGCGAGGCTGAGGTGGATGAGTTGGGAGGATCCGTTTCTGCTTTCCCGGTATCAAGCTCCCGGGCTCGCAGGACGGTGCGTCAAGGGCGCGCTCACCGCTCCTACGCTCCCGAGCTGAAGGCCGCCTGAAGCTTCCTGAAGAGCCCTTCAGGAACGTTCTGGCAGTCTGACGTCATGCGCTTGTTGATCGTGGAGGACGAAAAACGCCTCGCCACCACCCTGGCCAAGGGGCTGGCGGCGGAGGGCTTCGCCGTGGACGTGGCACACGACGGCCGGGAGGGTCTGCACCTGGCCACCACCCAGGGCTACGACCTGCTCCTCCTGGACATCATGCTGCCCGGAATGAACGGCTACCGCGTCTGCGCCGCCCTGCGCGCGGCCGGTGACGAAACCCCGATCCTCATGCTGACCGCCAAGGACGGCGAGTACGACGAGGCGGAGGGGCTGGACACCGGCGCCGACGACTACCTCACCAAGCCGTTCTCCTACGTGGTCCTGCTGGCCCGCGTCCGGGCGCTGCTGCGCCGCCGGACCCGCGGCGGCAACCCCGTGCTCCGCCTCGGCGACCTGGTGCTGGACCCGAACGGTCACCGTTGCGCCCGCGGCGAGGAGGAGATCCCGCTCACCGCCAAGGAGTTCGCGGTGTTGGAGTACCTGGCGTCGCGATCCGGACACGTGGTCTCCAAAGCGGAGATATTGGAGCACGTCTGGGACTTCGCCTACGACGGCGACCCGAACATCATCGAGGTCTACATCAGCGCCCTGCGCCGGAAGATCGACGCCCCGTTCGGCCGGCGCTCGATCACCACCGTGCGCGGCGCCGGCTACCGACTGGCGGCCGACCGTGGCTGAGCGGACCGCAGCGGCGCCCTCGAAGCCGCGCCAGCCCCGCTGGTGGGGGTCCGTCCGGGCCCGCACCACCTTCGCCTCCGCCCTGGTGGTGGCGCTGGCGCTGGTCGCCGCCGGGGCCGCGGTCCTCGCCGTGCTGGAGCGCAACCTCGTCGACAGCGCCGGCCTCCAGGCGGAGGTGGTCGCCCGCGAGGTCGCCACCCAGGTCGCGGTCGGCACGCCCTTCGACCACCTCAACCTGCCCGACGAGGACGACCGGCCGGTGCAGGTCGTCGACGCCGACCGCGAGGTGCTGGCCGCCGGCGACGACCTGCACCACGCCCCGCCACTGGCCGACTTCGCCCGCGCACCGCACCGGCCGGACGACCACGATGACCACGACGATGACGGCGACACCCCTGCGCGGGGCTCCGCCGGCGAGCACGCCGCGTTCCGCACGGTGCCGCTGAAACTGCACGACGACCACCCCGGCCAGGACTTCCGGGTCGCCGGGCTGCTCGCCACCACCCCGACCGGACGGACCGTCACCGTCTACGCCGGCTTCTCCCTGGACACCGAGCAGCAAGCGGTGGACGGGGTGCGCGACGCGATGCTGATCGGCCTGCCGGCGCTCCTGCTGGTGGTGGCCGCGGTGACCTGGTTGGTGACCCGCCGGGCCCTGCGCCCGGTCGAGGGCATCCGAGCCGAACTCGCCGAGATCATGGGCGGCGACCTGTCCCGACGGGTCCCCCAGCCCGCCTCACGCGACGAGGTCGCCCGGCTCGCGCAGACCACCAACGTCACGCTCGCCGCGCTGGAGAAGTCGGTGGAACGCCAGCGGCAGTTCGTCGCCGACGCCTCGCACGAGCTGCGCAGCCCGATCGCCAGTCTCCGCACCCAGTTGGAGGTCGCCCGGGCCCATCCACACCTGCTCGAACTGGACGGCCTGATCGAGGACACCATCCGCCTCGAACGCGTCGCGTCCGACCTGCTGCTGCTGGCCCGGCTGGACGCCGGCGAACGGCCCCGCGCCGCACGCCTGGACCTGCCCGAACTCGTCCGGGACGAACTGGCGCACCGCTCCGGCGACCGCCTCCCGGTCACCGCCGACCTGCCCGACGCGCCGCTCCCGGTCAGCGCCAGCCGCACCCAGCTCACCCGGGTGCTGGGCAACCTCCTCGACAACGCCCAGCGCCACGCCGGCTCGGTCGTCCGCGTCGCGGTGCGCCGGGGCCCGGCGGGCAGCGTCGTCCTGGACGTCACCGACGACGGACCCGGCGTCCCCCCGGCCGACCGGGAACGCATCTTCACCCGCTTCATCCGCCTCGACGACGCCCGCACCCGGGACGAGGGCGGGGCCGGGCTGGGCCTGGCCATCGTCCGCGACGTGGTCCACCGGCACGACGGCCGCATCGAGGTCGGCGACGCCGACGGGGGCGGCGCGCGCTTCACGGTCACCCTGCCCGCGGCGCCCCGCCCCACCGAGCCCGTCCCGGCCGCTCCCTAGGGGAACTCCACCCCTCCCCCCTGCCACCCCAACCCATCGGAGGTCGATCATGCGTACCCTCATCCACTCCGCCCGCACCCTCTCCCCCGCACCGACGGACACCCGCGCGGCCGACGACCGCACGGCCGACGCGGCGCCGGCGCCCGGCGCGGCGCCCCGGGCGCTGTTCATCACCTGCTCCGACTCCCGGGTCGTGCCCACGCTGCTCACCGGCACCGCACCGGGCGAACTCCACGAACTGCGCACCGCGGGACACGTCGTCCCCCGCTACCGGTCGGACGCCCACTGCGCGATCGCCGCCACCCTCGAATTCGCGCTCGGCACGCTGCACGTCCCGGACGTCATCCTGTGCGGCCACACCGACTGCACCGCCCTCCAGGCCCTTCAGGACGACCCGCCCCCGGCCGAACTGCCGCTCGCGCGCAACTGGTTCACCCGCGCCGCGCACCGTCCGGGCCCCGACCACAACCACCGGTCCACCGGCGGCGGCCACACGCCCGAGCAGCGCCACCTGCTGGCCCAGCTCCACCACCTGCGCACCTACCCGTGCGTCTCCCGGCGCCTGGCCACCCGTCGACTGCGCGTGCACGCCTGGCAGTACGACGACCGCAGTGGTCAGACCCTCGGCTGGGACGCCGCGTCCCGCACCTTCCAGCCGCTTCGTCCCGCCCTCCCGGCGGCACCGGCGGCGACCGCCTGACGAAGCCGGTCAGGAGTCGCCGCGGCTCTTGATCTGTAGTCCGGGGCGGCGCCGGTGGACCGTGAGGTACGCCAGGCCGCCCCGGCCCGCGGTCAGGCTCCGGCGGGACCCGCGGGGCAGCCACAGCACGCCGCCCTCGGCGAGCGGCCGTCGCTCCTGCACGGTGTCCACGACGCCGTCGCCGGACACGACGTACAGCAGCACGTCGAGGTCGGGCTCGACGTGCTCCTCGACGCGCCCGTCGGGCGGCAGTCGGACCAGGTTCGCGTCGAGCTGCCGGCCGGCCTCGGCCAGCCGCCACAGCGCCCCGCCCCGGGCCGAGCTCTCCGCGGCGAGTTCCCGGGCGTCGCAGAGCAGTCGCGGCACTGGGTCGGCGGCGGGTTCGGGGGCGCCGGGCGCACCGGCGGCCCCAGTGCGCGGGGGGTGCGGGGTGTCAGCCATCAGGGGTCACCGTCCGATGCGTTTCCATGCGGGTGTTGCGGGTCGTGCCGGGCCGTGCGGGGCCGTTCCTCCTCCTGTGCCCGGCCGCCGGGCGCCGGACTCGGCCTCTTGAATACCGAACCACTCCCCTGAATGCGAACCTAGCATGCGCATTTGATACGGTCGTGGCGTGCGGTTGACGAAGTTCACTGACCTGGCGCTGCGCGCCGTCATGCGGCTGGCCGTCGCGGAGCAGGGCACCCCCCTGACGACACGCGAGGTGGCCGAGGTGATGGACGTGCCGTACACGCACATGGCGAAGGCGATCAGCCGGCTCCAGCACCTCGGCGTGGTCGAGGCCCGACGCGGACGCGGCGGCGGACTCGAACTGACCGGACTGGGGCACCAGGCATCGGTCGGCTGGCTGGTGCGCGAACTGGAGGGCGAGGACGAGGTCGTCGCCTGCGAAGGCGATCCACCCTGCCCCCTGCGGGCCGCCTGCCGACTGCGCCGCGCCCTGCGCGAGGCACAGGAGGCGTTCTACGCCACGCTCGATCCGCTCACCGTGACCGACGTGGTGGCCGCGCCCACCGGCCCGGTACTGCTCACCCTCACCGGCCTGACCAGCCGAAATCCCGACTGACCCACCGACCACCCCGGCGCCTCGCCCACCCACGGCGGGGCGCCGTCCGAAGATCCACCACACCCTTAAATTGGTAGATCATCTACGAGTTATTGGAGCTGATCCGTGCTCTCCGAGCAGTCCACACCCGTCGTCCGTGCCACCCTGCCCGCCGTGGGCGCCGCCATCGACGAGATCGCCGCGGTCTTCTACCGCAAGCTGTTCGCCGCCCACCCGGAACTGCTGCGGGACCTCTTCAACCGCGGCAACCAGGCCAACGGCCAGCAGCGACAGGCCCTGGCCGGCTCGATCGCGGCCTTCGCCGGCACGCTCCTGGACCACCCCGACACCCGCCCCGACGCGATGCTCGCCCGGATCGCGCACAAACACGCCTCGCTCGGCGTCACCGCGGACCAGTACAAGATCGTCAACGAGCACCTGCTCGCCGCGATAGCCGACGTGCTCGGCGAGGCCGTCACCCCGCAGGTCGCGGACGCCTGGGACGAGGTCTACTGGCTGATGGCCAACGCCCTGATCGCCGTCGAAACCCGGCTCTACGCGGAGCAGGGCACCCCCGAAGGCGGCACGTGGCGGCCGATGACCGTCGTCGCCCGGCACGAGGAGACCCCCGACGCGGTGTCGCTCGCCCTGCGCCCGACCGACGGCACCGCGGCCCCCGCCTTCCGCCCCGGCCAGTACGTCAGCGTGCAGGTCGAACTCCCCGACGGCGCACGGCAGATCCGCCAGTACAGCCTCTCCTGCGCCCCCGGCCGCCCCGAGTGGCGGATCACCGTCAAGCGCGTCCGTGCGGGCGACGGACCGGCCGGCGAGGTGTCCTCCTGGCTCCACGAGCGGGTGCGCGTCGGTGCCGTGCTCACCGTCTCCGCCCCGTTCGGCGACCTGACCCTGCCGGCCGGCGACGGACCGCTGCTGCTGGCCTCGGCCGGCATCGGCGGCACCCCGATGCTCGCCATGCTCCACCACCTGGTGGCCGGCGGATCGTCCCGCCCGGTCGTCGTCGTCCACGCCGACCGCACCCCGGCCGACCACGCCCACCGCGACGAACTCCGCGCGCTGGTCGACGAGTTGCCGCAAGCCGCCCTCCACCTCTGGTACGAGGAGCCGGGACACCCGGCGCCCGTGCCCGTGCCGGCCCCGCCCGCGCCGTCCGCACGGGTGACGGTCTCCGCGGGCCGGGTGGACGTCAGCGCGCTCCCGCTCCCGTCCGACCTCACCACCTACCTCTGCGGCCCCCTGCCGTTCATGCGTACGCTCCGCGGAGCGCTGCTCGACCGCGGCCTGTCGCCGCAGGCGATCCACTACGAGGTGTTCGGCCCCGACCTCTGGCTCGGCCAGTCGTAGCCGGCCCCCTCGGACCGTGCGGACGTTCCCCCGACGAAAGGACCACGACCCGTGAACCACCTCCACGGCACCGGGACCGCGACCGCCGTCGCCCTCGCCGTCACCTTCGTGTGGCTCGGGATGGTACTGGCGATCTCGTTCCTGGAGGCACCCCTGAAGTTCCGCGCCCCGGGCGTCACCGTCCCGTTGGGCCTCGGCATCGGCCGCATCGTCTTCCGGGCGCTGAACGCGGTGGAGGCGGTCCTGGCCGTGGTGCTCGTCACCGCGGTCGTGTGCGCCTCGCCGACCGTGCCGGTCATCGTCCTGACGGCGCTCGCGGTGCTCCTCCTGGCCGTCCAACTCGCCGCCGTACGGCCCGTACTCAACCGCCGCTCCGACCGCGTCCTGGCCGGCGAACCGCTCCCCCGGTCCCGCGCCCATCTGTACTACGTCGCCTGCGAACTCGCCAAGGTGATCGCCCTCCTCGCGCTCGGCGTCACGGTGTTGGGCTCGGGCGCCTAGGAGCAGTACGCCAACTCCGGGCTCTGCTACGGTTCCCGCATGTTCCTCCTTTGTGCATAGGAGCCAGCGCCGACCGCGCCCACCGGGCGCGGTTCCCGCTGCCCCTGCACGTTGGAGCGCCGTCAGTGCGGCGCCGACTTCGAGGAACACGATCATGCCTTCGTCTGCCATGGCCCCTTCGTATGCGGCCGTGTTGCGCACCCGCCACGCCTGCCGCACGTTCGGTGCGGCGCTGCTGGGCCGGCTCTCCTACGGAACGGTCTCCCTGTCGCTGGTGCTGGCGATCAAGGAGACCACCCACTCCTATGCCGTGACCGGCACCGTCCTGGCCCTCTTCGGGCTGACCGGTGTCCTTCTCTCACCGACCCGAGCGCGCCTGATCGACCGGTACGGGCCGCGCCGGGCGCTGCTCCCCATGGCCGCCGCCTACGCGCTGTTGCTGACCGGACTGGCCCTCGCGACCTGGCGGCCAGGTGCGTCAGGAACTCTGCTGGGAGTCTTGGCGGTGCCCGCCGGCGCCTGTATGCCGCCGCTCGGCCCGGTGATGCGGACGTTGTGGAGCGACCTGGTTCCCGACCGGCGGCTGCTGCAACGTGCCTACAGTCTGGACACCGTCGCCGAGGAACTCCTCTTCGTCACGGGACCGCTGCTGGTGGGCCTGCTGGTGCAGGTCGCGGCGCCCTCGGTCGGTGTCGCCCTGAGCGCCGCGCTCGTGGGGACCGGCTCGCTCGCCCTGGTCTCGTCTCCGGTGGTCCGCGGCTGGGGCGGCCGCGACAAGGCCCCCGCCGGGCAAGCGCCGTCAGAGGGGCCGGCCTCCGGTCTCCCGCCGGCCCCGTTGCGCCGGCGGCTGCTACGAGGCGGCCCCGGGCTGCGTCAGGCGCTCGCCGTCTCAGCCGCGACGGGCGTGTGCCTGGGAGCGTTCGACCTCCTCGTGATCGCCTTCGCCGACGCCCACGACGAGCCTGCGGCGGTCGCCTGGGTGCTGGCCGCGCTGTCCGGGGGCAGCGCCCTCGGCGGCCTGGTCTACGGCGCCGTCTCCTGGCGCGCCTCGAACCGGCTGCGGCTGGCCCTCCTCGCGGCGGCCATGGGGCTGACCCTGGGCACGACGGGGCTCGCCCCCCACCCCTACGTGCTCGTCGTGTGGGCGGCGCTCGGCGGACTGTTCGTCGCCCCGGCCCTCACCACCGCCTACCTGATCGCCGATGAGTGCGCCAGTCACGCCACCCGCACCACAGCGGGCGCCTGGGTCAACACCGCCTTCAACGCCGGTTCCGCGGGGGCGACGGCCGCCACCGGACTGTTGGTGGGCCACCTCCCCCTGCCTGTCTGCTGCGCACTGGTCGCGACCCCGGTCGTGTTGTCCGCGGCCACGGCCCTGCACCGACCCCGTCGGCCCGCCCCCGACGCCACGGCCCTGCGCGGGCCAGCGGGGGAATGCACCTCGCATGGGGCAGGTGCCCGGGCAGGCGGCCGGGAGGTCGATGCGGCGGAATCACCGGATCCCCGCAGTGAATCCTCGTGATAGTGGACGTCCGGTACGCCACCCCAGGTACGGCGAGGAGAGCCCAGTGAGCGACCTTGTGTCATTCGACGTGACGAACCCGTTGTTCAAGGCCAACCCCCATGATTTCTACACCGGGTTACGGGAGTCGGGCCCCGCCCACCTGGTGCACCTCCCGGGCTACGGGGACGTCTGGCTCGTCACCGGCTACGCGGAGGCCCGAGCCGCGCTCGCCGACCCGAACCTTTCCAAGGACCCGGCCAATGTGCCCGCGAGCCTGCAGAACGCCATGGTGGAAGCCGGCGAACGGGACGGCTTCCAGCTCATGGCCCACATGCTCAACAGCGATCCGCCCGACCACACCCGGCTGCGTAAGCTGGTGGTCCGGACGTTCACCGCCCGGCGGGTGCGCGAACTGCGGCCCCGCATCCAGGAAATCACCGACGCGCTCCTCGACGAGGTGGTGGCGAAGGGCAGCGCCGATCTGATGGACGACCTGGCGTTCCCGCTGCCGATCACGGTCATCTGCGAACTGCTGGGCGTGCCGGCGGAAGACCGCGACGACTTCCGGCGTTGGACGTCGATCCTGGTCTCCGAGGACGAGGCGCTGCGCCCTCAACTGCAGGACACCTTCGCGCAACTGAACGCCTACCTGACCGACCTGGTGCGGCACAAGCACGTCGCCCCGGACGACGGCCTGCTCTCCGCACTGGTCTCGGTGGCGGAGGACGGCGACTCGCTCGACGACGACGAAGTGGTCTGGATGGCGTTCCTGTTGCTCGTCGCCGGTCACGAGACCACCGAGAACCTCATCGGCAACGGCATGCTCGCGCTCCTGAGCAACCCGGAGCAGCTCGCCGCCCTGCGCGCCGACGAGTCGCTGCTCCCCTCGGCGGTGGAGGAGATGCTGCGCTTCGAAGGGCCGGTGGAGACGACCACGTGGCGCTTCACGACCGGGCCGGTCGAGATCGGCGCGGTGACGATCCCGGCGGACCAGACCGTGGTGGTCGTGCTGGCCTCCGCCAACCGTGACCCGTCCCGCTTCGCCGACCCCGGTCGCTTCGACATCTCCCGCGAGGACAACCAGCACGTGGCCTTCGGGCACGGCATCCACTACTGCCTGGGAGCCCCGCTGGCCCGCCTGGAGGGGCAGATCGCCATCGCATCCGTCCTACGGCGACTGCCCGACGTGCAACTCGCCGTGGACGAAGGGGACCTCGCGTGGCGGCTCGGAATCGTCATGCGCGGACTGCACCACCTCCCCGTGCGCTTCACCCCCGGCGAGCAGCAACGCTGATGCCGCAGCCACCCAGCCGTCGTGCTGCCGTGGGGCGGTGTGCGGGGCACGGCGCGCAGGCGAGGGGAGGCGACTGCGCGCCGTCGCCGCCGTCCTCGTCCGGACACGGCATTGCCTGGAGAGACGGATACCTAGCCCCGGCTGAAGGGGAGCTTCGCGGTCAGCCAGGTGACCAGTTCGTTGGGGTTGCGGCTCTGGGTCCACAGCCGGCCGGGGCCGGTGAACTCGAAGACCAGGCCCTCGCCGGACTTGAGGGTCTGCATCAGCCCCTTGGTCACCTTGCGGGTCGTGTAGGAGACTCCGTCGCCGAACGCGACGAGGTGCCCGGAGTCGAGGACCATCTGCTCGCCGGACGCCAACTCGACCTCGTCCAGGGCCCCGTAGCAGGCGGCGAGCACCTGGCCCCGGCCCTCGGCCCGTACCAGGAAGCCGCCCTCGCCACCGGCCAGGTTCTTGAACCCGCCCCACTTGGTGTCGAGGTCGATGCCCTCCGACGAGCACAGCCAGGCACCGCGGGCAAGGTTGACGCCGCCGTCGACGTCGATGGCGCTCACGTCGCCGGGCAGTTGCGCCGCGAGGTCGACCCAACCGCCGGTCGGGCCCGCGCCGAACCGCGTGACGAAGAGGGACTCGCCGCCCAGGACACTGCGCTTGAGCCCCTTGAACAGGCCGCCTTCAGCCTTCGCCTCGACAGCGATCCCCGCGGAGGTGGCCATCATCGCGCCGGACTCGGCGCGGACGGCCTCGCCCGCGCCCAGCTGCACCCGGGCCACCGCGAACGAGGGGGCGTGTCGGACTTCGATCTGCATTCTTCGGCCTTCTCTCGGCGGAGCGTTCCCAACGGGGCGATGCTACGGGGGCCGGGAGGCACGGTGTCGCGCCGGTGGTCCCCGCACCCGTGCGGTGTCGGGCCTCGACGGGCAAAGACGGTTGACGAACGCGGGCGGCCGGGGTTTGCTCCGGTGATGTCCACCCTGCACTTCACCCGGCCGGTCACCGAGGCCGAACTCGGCGACTGGCAACACGTCCACAACACCATCATCCCCACCCACGTCCTGTCCCTGGCGGACGTGGCGGACCGGTCCCGGCGCCACCACCTGGAGGTCGCCCACCGCGACGGCGAACTGGTGGGTTGCAGCACCGTGCGCCCACCGGTCGACGACACCGGCACCGCGACCGTGATCGCCCGGGTGCTTCCCGCCCACCGCGGGCAGGGGTTCGGGACCGAGCTCTACGCCCGGGGGCTGGAGCGGGCCCGCGCACTGGGGGCCCGGGTGATCGAGACGGTCGTGCTGTCGTCGAACGGGGACGGCCTGCGGTTCGCCGAACGGCGCGGGTTCGTCGAGTCGGAGCGCTACGTGCTGCCCGGGGAGACCGTCCCTTGGATCGACCTGCGGCTGCGCTGACCACCGGCCGCACGGGCCCCGGCGCGGGCCGCGACGCGGCGGCCCGCGCCGTTCCACCCGCGCCTACCGTCCCCCGACCAGGACCACTGCCAGCGCACCGGCGGCCACGGCGTAACCGGGTAGGAACCAGCAGAGGAAGACCCGCGTCGAGCGGGCGACGCCCGACGGCCGCCGCCGCGCCGGGGGCCGCAGCCGCAGGGCGACCCAGGTCCGTCGGGTCGCCCGCTCCTCGTGGCCGCGGCGGGCACGGGCGAGGGCGGCCAGCACCACCGCGGCGCCGGTGCCAACCGCGGTCACCGCGCCGAGCGTGGTCCAGGAGGCGGCGGCCAGCAGCAGCGGGGCCGACAGCGCCACCGTGACCCAGGCGGTCAGGCAGGCGGCGGCCGCGAGCCGTCGGGAGACGGGGCGGTCGGCGCCGGCCCGTAGGTCGGCAGCGGCGGGCAGGTACCAGACGCAGCCGGAGGCGCAGAGCGCGGTCGTCCCGAGGGCGAGGACGGCGGGAGACGGCATGACCGCTCCTTCCTCAGTGGTCGGCGGTGGGCCGGGCCTCGGCGAGGGCGGCGACCGTGGGGTGGTGGAGGTCGAAGGCGGGTGATTCGCTGCGGATCCGGGGCAGCGAGGCGAAGTTGTGGCGCGGCGGCGGGCAGGAGGTGGCCCACTCCAGGGACCGGCCGTAGCCCCAGGGGTCGTCGCAGCCGACCTCGGCGCCGTACTTGGCGGTCTTCCAGACGTTGTAGAAGAACGGGAGGAAGGAGAGGCCGAGGAGGAAGGAGCCGATGGTGGAGAGGGTGTTGAGGGTGGTGAAGCCGTCGGCGGCGAGGTAGTCCGCGTACCGGCGGGGCATGCCGGCGGCGCCGAGCCAGTGCTGGACGAGGAAGGTGAGGTTGAAGCCCACGGTGAGCGTCCAGAAGGTGATCTTGCCGAGGCGTTCGTCGAGCATCTTGCCGGTGAACTTGGGCCACCAGAAGTGGAATCCGGCGAACATCGCGTAGACCACGGTGCCGAACAGCGTGTAGTGGAAGTGCGCCACGACGAAGTACGTGTCGGAGACGTGGAAGTCCAGCGGCGGGGAGGCCAGGATGACGCCGGTCAGGCCGCCGAAGACGAAGGTCACCAGGAAGCCGGTGGCCCACAGCATCGGGGTCTCGAAGGACAGCGAGCCGCGCCACATGGTGCCGATCCAGTTGAAGAACTTCACCCCGGTGGGCACGGCGATGAGGAACGTCATGAAGGAGAAGAACGGCAGCAGCACGCCGCCGGTGACGTACATGTGGTGCGCCCAGACCGTCACCGAGAGGCCGGCGATCGAGATGGTCGCGGCGATCAGCCCGACGTAGCCGAACATCGGCTTGCGGGCGAAGACCGGGATGACCTCGGAGACGATGCCGAAGAACGGCAGGGCCAGGACGTAGACCTCGGGGTGGCCGAAGAACCAGAAGAGGTGCTGCCACAGCAGGGCGCCGCCGTTGGCCGCGTCGAAGACGTGCGAGCCGAACTTGCGGTCCATCTCCAAGGCGAACAGCGCGGCGGCGAGGACCGGGAAGACCATCAGGATCAGCACCGCGGTCAGCAGGACGTTCCAGGTGAAGATCGGCATCCGGAACATCGTCAGGCCGGGGGCGCGCAGGCAGATGATGGTGGTGATGAAGTTGACCGCGCCCAGGATGGAGCCGAAGCCGGAGAACGCCACGCCCATGATCCACATGTCGGCGCCCACACCGGGCGAGTGGACGGCGTCGGACAGCGGCGCGTAGGCGAACCAGCCGAAGTCCGCGGCGCCCTGCGGGGTGAGGAAGCCGGCCGCGGCGATCAGCGAACCGAACAGGAACAGCCAGAAGGCGAGCATGTTCAGCCGGGGGAAGGCGACGTCGGGGGCGCCGATCTGGAGCGGCATCAACCAGTTGGCGAAACCGGTGAACAGCGGCATGGCGAAGAGCAGCAGCATCACCGAGCCGTGCATGGTGAACGCCTGGTTGAACTGCTCGTTGGAGAGGATCTGTGTGCCCGGACGGGCCAGTTCGGCCCGCATCAGCAGGGCCATCAACCCGCCGATCAGGAAGAAGACGAACGCCGAGACGAGGTAGAGCGTTCCGATCTGTTTGTGGTCGGTGGTCGTCAGCCACTGCACCGCCTTGTTGCGGCGTCGCGGCCGGGCCGGGGCCCGGCCGCGCACCGGTTCCCTGACCGCCGTTGTCCGTACTTCCCAACCATCCACGGTGCTGTGTCCTCCACCTCGAAAACCTGAACTGCGCCGGGAAGCGGCCAGGACCGGGAAGAGCCGTCGACACGGGGGAGACCGGCCCTTCCCGGCACACCCATCGTCGGCCGGCGGGACGTGCGGACCGCAGGGCCGAACAGCCCTTCCCCGGACCGCGACCGGCCCCTTCGCGCGAGGGACGGCCGGCCCGGCGCGGCCCGTTCCGGATGGCCGGACGGCGCCGGTGCCCGCCGGCGTCCGGGCAGTGATCACGTACGCTGCCGAGCAGACGTACGGGATCTTTGGGAGCAGCACGGTCATGTCCGAATCGCAGCAGTACGCACCGACCGCGAACGGTGCCCACGGGCCGCAGCTCCACGAGCCGGACCGGGTGCGCGGCCTGCTCGACGCGGTGATGGGCCTGGGGCGGGACCTCGAACTCCCGCAGGTGTTGCGGGGCATCGTGGAGGCGGCGGTCACCCTCACCGACGCGGAGTACGGCGCGCTCGGCGTCGTCGGCGACGGGCAGTTGTCGCAGTTCCTGCCCGTCGGCATGTCCGACGAGCTGATCGGGCTGATCGGCCGGACGCCGTGCGGCCACGGCATCCTCGGGGAGCTGATCCGCAACCCCGCGCCGCTGCGGCTGACCGACCTGACCCGGCATCCGCACAGCTACGGCTTTCCGGCCAACCATCCGCCGATGCGGACCTTCCTGGGGGTGCCGGTCCGGGTCCGTGACGAGGTGTTCGGCAACCTCTACCTCACCGAGAAGCGGGGCGGCGGCTCGTTCGACGCGGACGACGAGGCGGTGCTGACCACGTTGTCCACCGCGGCGGGCGTGGCGATCGACAACGCCCGCATGTACCACGAGAGTCGCCGCCGGGAACGCTGGTTGGAGGCGCTCGGCGAGATCACCCGCAGCCTGCTGTCGGGGACGGACGCGCAGGAGGTGCTGCGGCTGATCGCGGACCGGGCGCGGGAGGTGGCCGGCGCGGACTGTGCGGCGGTGCTGCTGCCGGCGGCCTCGTCCCCGGACCAGTTGACGGTGACGGTGGCGTGCGGGACGGGCGCGAGCCGGATCACCGGGTTGCGCGTGCCGGCGGACGCTTCGCTGCCCGGCATGGCCGTCCGCAGCGGCCGGCCGGTGGTGAGCACCGATCTGCGGGCCGATCCGCGGGCGTACCCGCTCGGGCCGGACGGGGCGGCCGGGGACGCGGTGCCCGGGGAGGCGGCGGACGGGGAGCCGGTGGACGGTGCCGGGCCGGGCGGGGCGGCCGGGGAGGTGTACGGGCCGGCGGTGGCCGTGCCGCTCCAGGTGGACACCGGTTGCGGTGCGCTGCGGTTGATCCGCCTGGCCGGGCGGCCGGCGTTCGACGACGCCGAGGTCCGGCTCATATCGGGCTTCGCCGATCAGGCGGTGATCGCTCTGGAACTGGCCCGTCGGCGGGCCGAGTCGGAGGAGCTGACGGTCCTGCACGACCGCGACCGGATCGCCCGGGACCTGCACGACCTCGCCATCCAGCGACTGTTCGCCACCGGCATCACGTTGCAGAGCGCGACCCGGTTGATCGAGCGCCCGGAGGCCGCCGAGCGGGTCGGCCGCGCGGTCAACGACCTGGACACCACCATCAAGATCATCCGGTCCACCATCTTCGGCCTGCGCACCACCGGCGACGGCAAGGACGGGCGGGGGCTGCGCCGGGACCTCACCGAGGCGGTGCAGCGGGCGTCCGGTTCGCTCGGCTTCGCCCCGGCGCTCCAGATCGACGGCCCGGTGGACGCCGCGGTCCCCGACGAGGTGGCCCAACACCTCGTGGCGGTGACCGCCGAGGCCCTCAGCAATGCCGCCCGCCACGCCGACGCCCGCCGTCTGGACGTGGCGCTGTCGGTGACCGCGGACGCGGTGACGCTGACGGTGGCGGACGACGGGGTGGGGGTCGGGACCGCGCCGCACACCGGGGGCCTGGCCAACATGCGGGCCCGGGCGGAGATGCTCGGCGGCCGGCTGAGCGTCGGCGCGCCGGAGGGCGGCGGCACCCGCATCGTCTGGTGCGTGCCGCTGCCCGCATGAGCCGGCTCACCCCGGCGTGGTGGGCCGGCGTGGCAACGGGGGCCTCGGGGCCGCGGGGTGCCGTTCGCCGGCTGACCGGGCCGGGCGCGGCGGACCAGGCCCGCCGCGCGCCCGGCGTCCCGCTCACGGCCGCGGCTGCCCCTTGAGGCGTTCGACGACCATCGCCGCCTGGACCCGGCGCCCGACCCCCAACTTCGCCAGGATCGCGGACACCCGGTTCTTGACCGTCTTCTCGGCGAGGAACAGCCGGTCCGCGATCTGACGATTCGTCAGACCCTCGCCGATCAGGTCCAACACCTCGCGTTCGCGCGGCGAGAGCCGGTCGAGTTCGGACGGTTCGGCCGCCGCCGCCTGGTCCCGGCCGGGGCCGCGCAGCCGCTCCATCACCCGCGTCGCGGTGCGCGGGTCCAGCGTCGACTGCCCCGCCGCGACGGTGCGCACCGCGTGCACCAGCGCCGTCCCGTCGATCTGCTTGAGCACGTAACCGGCCGCCCCGGCCATGATGGCGTCGAACAGCGCCTCGTCGTCGTCGAAGGACGTCAGCATCAGGCAGCCGAGCTCCGGCACGCGGGCCCGCAACTCCCGGCAGACCTCGATGCCTTCGTGGTCGTCGTCGGCGCCGCCCAGCCGGACGTCGAGGATCGCCACGTCGGGCCGGACCGCCGGCACCCGGGCGAGGGCCTGCCGGGCGTCTCCCGCCTCCCCCACGACCTCGATGTCCTCCTCCGCCTCCAGGAGGTCGTGCACACCGCGGCGGACCACCTCGTGGTCGTCGAGGATGAAGACGCGCAACGGCCTGTCCGGGGCGGCGGCGGGCGGGACGGCGGCAGGGGGGACGGACTGCTGGTTCATGCACTCTCGCTCTGTGGTTCTGCGCGGATCGGCCGGGGCACCAGGGCGCTCCTTCCTCCACGGAGATCCGTCAGACGCGCCCTAGGGGCCCGCCCACGAGGTTCGCCGGCCCGAACGCCCTGCGCAAGGGCCGAACGACCCTGGGGGATCGGGGCCCTTCGGGCACGGGGCCGCGTTGCGATACTGGCGCCCCCGTCAGGAGGTCGATCCCCATGTACCAGCCCCGCCCGTTCGCGCGCGCCACGTCGTCCGAGCAGTCCCTGCCGTCCGGAGGGTCCGCCGCGGGGACCGTCGGCGGCGAGTACCACGCGCTGCTCGCCCGGCACGACGCCATGCGGCTGCGTCGGCGCATCCTGGGCCAGGGCCGGGCGCCGGCGCCCGACTTAACGCCCGACTCCTACGACGGCGCCGCCGACCAGCGCCTGATCACCCAGTACCTGGACCTGGTCACGCCGTTCGGCGACCTGATCGCCCACCTCTACGACGAGATGTTCGCCCGTTGGCCCTACCTGCGGGCGCTGTTCCCCGCGTCCATGGACTTCCAGCGCGCGCACCTCGCCCGCGCCTTCTGGTACCTGATCGAGAACCTGCACCGCCCCGCCGAGGTGGCCGCCTACTTCCGGCAGCTGGGCCACGACCACCGCAAGCTCGGGGTGCGACCGGCGCACTACGAGGCGTTCGAGGCCGCCCTGCGCGCGGCGCTGCGGCGCACCGCCGGGCCCCGCTGGGCCGAGGCGGTGGAGCAGGCGTGGGTGCGGATGCTGCGGTTCGCGGTGGCGTCGATGGTCGAGGGCGCCGACGCCGCGCTCGCCGAACCGCCGTGCTGGCAGGGCACGGTGACCGCCCACGACCGCCGCCGCCCCGACCTCGCGGTGCTGCGGGTCCGGGTGCACGAGCCGTACCCGTACCGGGCCGGCCAGTACGCGGCGGTCGAGTCGCCGCTGATGCCCCAGGCGTGGCGGCACTACTCCCTGGCGTCCGCGCCGCGGCCCGACGGCGAGGTGACCTTCCACGTCCGGCAGACCGGGCCCCGTGGCGTCAGCGAGGCGCTGGTCCGTGGCACGGGCGTCGGCGACACCCTGCGGCTGGGCCCCGCGCACGGCACGATGACGCTCCCGGACGAGGACCCGTCCCGCGACCTGCTGATGGTGGCGGGCGGCACGGGCTGGGCACCCGTCAGGGCGCTGCTGGAGGACTGGACGGCCCGACGCCTCGGTTCCGGCGGCATGCCGCTGCGCCGCACCGGCCGGGTGCACCTCTTCATCGGCGCCCGCAACCGGGCCGAGCTGTACGACGCGCGGGCGCTGGCCCAGTTGGCGGCGCGCCACGACCGGCTGCGGGTCGTGCGGGTGCTGGACGACGACTCCGCCGCGGCGGACGACGGGCGGCGCACCGAGTACGGGCCGCTGGCCGAGGCGGTGGCCGGGGCCGGGCCGTGGTCCGACCACCTGGCCTTCGTCAGCGGGCCGCCGGCCATGGTCGGTGCCACGGTCGCCCGGCTGACTGCGGCCGGGATGCCGGCCGACCACATCCGCCACGATCCGGTCCCGGACCCGCTCGCCACGGCGGGGTGCCCGGCGGACGGGCCGGTGACCGGGGCGGTCCGCTGACCCGGTCCGGCCGTGCGGGGGGGGCGTCCCCCTTACGGCGGGCCGAACGGCCCTGGCGGGCCGCCCCCAGGGCCCGTCTACTGGCCGGCAGCGCAGTGCGTCAGCAGCCTCAACAGGACAGGGAGCACGCCGTGAACGACATCCCGGCCCGGCACGCCGCCGGCACCGCCACCGATCCGCTGGTGGAGTGGGCCGACCGCGAGGCGTCCCGCCGCAGCAGCGAACTGGACCGCACCGAGGCCCTCCGGCTGCTGGGCAGCGTGTCGTTGGGCCGGATCGTCTTCACCCAGGACGCGCTGCCGGCCATCCGCCCGGTGAACCACCTGCTGCACCGCGGCGAGGTGATCATCCGCACCCACCAGGGCGCGGCGCTGACCACCCTCACCGAACACGCGGAGGACCAGGGGGTGGTCGTCGCCTACGAGGCCGACGCCATCGACCCTGCCACGCACTGCGGCTGGAGCGTGGTGGTGACCGGCTACTGCCACCTGGTCACCGACCCCGACGATGTGGCGCACTACCAATCGTTGCTGCACCCTTGGACCGATCACCGGATGGCCCACGCCCTGCGGATCCGCCCGGACCTGGTCACCGGGCTGCGGCTGTCGCACTAGCTGCGCGGGCGGTCATTCCGCCCGGCGGCGGGCCCGCTTCACCTCGCGGTTGACCGCCCAGGCGTCCGCGACCGGGCCGAGGTGGTCGAGCTTGTCGGGGTTGATCACCGCCCGGACCGTCCGGACCTGCCCGTCGAGCACGTCCAGGGCCAGGGTGTGCAGCACCTTGCCGTCCCGGTCGCGGAAGATCGCGCCGGGTTGGCCGTTGACCTCGTGCGGCTCGAAGGTGATCGCGATCCGGAGCATCAGGGGGAAGACCGTGCCCAGTACGCGGGCCACGTTCTGGGCGCCCGCGACGGCGTTCGCCAGTTGCGGGGCCTTGCCGCCGCCGTCGCCGAGCAGTTGCACGTCGGCGGCCAGCAGCTTCCGCAGCCCGTCGACGTCGCCGCCGCTCAGCGCGTCGAAGAACCGCGTCGCCAGTTCCTGCCGTTCCTGCCGGTCCGCGGCGAACCGCGGGCGGTCGGCCCGCACGTGCCGGCGGGCCCGCACCAGCAGTTGCCGGCACGCGTCCTCCGAGCGCCCCACCGCGGCGGCGACCTCGTCGAACCCGAAGCCGAACACCTCCCGCAGCACGAACACCGCCCGCTCCAGCGGTGTGAGCCGCTCCAGCAGCAGCAGGGCCGCCATCGACACCGAATCGGCCAACTCCGCGGCCCGGGCCGGGTCCTGGTACGGATCGCTCAGCAGCGGCTCCGGGAACCACGGGCCCACGTACGCCTCCCGGCGCACTCGCGCGGAGCGCAGCACGTCGATCGCGATCCGGGTCACCGTGGCGGACAGGTAGGACTTGGTCGACGCGGGCCGGGTCGAGGAGCCGTCGAAGCGCAGCCACGTCTCCTGCACGGCGTCCTCGGCCTCCCCCACGCTGCCCAGGATCCGGTAGGCGATCGAGAACAGCAGCGGCCGCAGCTCCTCGAACTCCTCGACCTTGCTCATGCCGGGCTCCCTTCCCCGTGACGTCGGCACGGCGGTCCGTCGGCGATCCGCGGTGCGCGGTTCATGAAGTCACCTTCTCGTCCGGCGCGTTCGCGGCGCCGTCCGTCAGTGGGCCTGTCCGACCTCGTAGCCGCCGGCCGGCTGCCGGGTGACGGCGTTCATCCGATTCACTGCGTTCATGAAGGAGATGAGGACCACCAGGGCGGTGAGCTGGTCCTCGTCGTAGTGCGCGGCGGCGTGCGCCCACACCGCGTCGCTGACCCCGCGGCCGGCGTCGGCGATTCGGGTCGCCTCCTCCGCCAGGGCCAGTGCGGCACGCTCGGGCTCGGTGAAGACCGTGGCCTCGCGCCAGGCCACCACGAGGTTCAGCCGCACCGGGGTCTCGCCGGCCGCTGCGGCCTCCTTGGTGTGCATGTCGATGCAGACGGCGCAGCCGTTGATCTGGCTCACGCGCAGCGCCACCAGTTCCTGCGTCGCGGCCGGCAGCGCCGATTCCTTGAGCGCCCGGCCGACCGCCATGAAGTGCTTGCGGGCCTTGCCGGCGGTCGGGCCGGCGGAGTAGTCCAGTCGCGCGTCCATGGTGTGCTCCTTCGTGGTGTCCCGTGCTTGCGCTCCCGAGACGAGGCAGCCCGGTCCCCGTGACATGGCAGCGTGTGACCTGCGTCTCCCGGTCGTCGCCGGTACGCACCGGGTGAGGTCGTGCGCGGCGACCGGGGGTACCGTCCGCGGCGCGGGAGCGGCGGTCACCGTCTTGTGGCACCCGCGCGCAGTCCGTCCATCACGAGGTCGAGGAGGCGTCCGGCGCGGGCGGGCCCGTCGGCGTGCGGGTCGAGCTGCCAGAGGCCGGCGATGGCGAGGAGGAAGTCCTCGGCGCAGACGTCGGGGCGGATGGTGCCGGCCTCGACGTTCGCCGTCAGCAGGAGGGTGACGGCGGCGGTGAGGGGGGCGCGGGCCACGCCGACGAGGGTGCCGCCGGTGGTGGCCTTGCACAGCGCCGCGGCCAGTCCGGCCTTGGTCATGGCGTACCGGGCGAGGCGGTCCATCCAGCCGCGCAGCGCCCGGTCGGGCGGGTGGACGGCCAGGAGGTGGGCCGCGGCGTCGCAGACCTGTTGGACCTCGTGGCGGTAGACCTCCAGGACGAGGGCTTCGCGGTTGGGGAAGTTGCGGTAGAAGGTGCCCTGGCCGACGCCGGCCTTCTTGGCGATCGCGCTCAGCGGGACGTCGGCGGCGCGCGTCAGCTCGATCAGGGCCACTTCCAGGATGCGGTCGCGGTTGCGTCGGGCGTCCGAGCGCAGGGGCGCGTCCTCGGGCTGTGGCACGCGTCCTCCTCCCGCACTGCGCCGCCGAGTTGGGCCCGTCGACGGATGTCGCGTGGCGAACAAACGGCCTTGCTAAGCGGACAGCTGTCCATTAGGTTTCGACGGTAGCGGACAACTGTCCGTTTGAGGCCACCATAGCGGCTGACGAGCGGGGGACGGGACCGGCACGGAGAGTCCGACGGCCACCGCGACCGGACCCCACCGCACCCGGACCTCCCGCACTGCTTCGACCACCTCTTCCGACGCCGCGACGGACCGCCCCACCCACCACCCGGACCTCCCGACCCCACCCGGCCGTTGCCGGCCGGCGGGCCCGACCGGGACCACCGAGCCCCTCGACGTGTGAGACCTGAAAGAAGGCTGAGCCCATGGCCCCATCGACGGCCGGCGCCATCACCTTGACCATCAACGGCGAGAAGCACACGCTGCCCGTCGACAACCGCACCACCCTGCTCGACGCGCTGCGCGAGCGAATCGGCCTGACGGGCACCAAGAAGGGCTGCGACCAGGGGCAGTGCGGTGCCTGCACGGTGCTGCTGGAGGGGCGCCGGGTGGTGTCCTGCCTGCAACTGGCGGTGGCCGCCGAGGGCCGGGAGGTCACCACCATCGAGGGCGTCGCGGACGGCGACCGGCTGCACCCGGTGCAGCAGGCGTTCCTGGACCTCGACGGCTACCAGTGCGGTTACTGCACGCCCGGGCAGATATGTTCGGCCATCGCGGCGATCGAGGAGCACGCCGCCGGCTGGCCCAGCGCGGTCACCACGGACGTCCGGCCGGAAGCCGGCGTGCCGCCGCTGACCGCGGAGGAGATCCGGGAGCGGATGAGCGGCAACCTCTGCCGCTGCGGTGCCTACGTGTCGATCGTGCAGGCGGTCGCCCGCGCGGCGGCGGAAACCGCGCAGGAAAACGACGGGGCGGACGAGATGAACGTGGCGGGTGCGGCATGAGGGAATTCGACTACCGACGGGCGTCCGACGTGCCGGGCGCGGTGGCACTGCTCGGCGCCGACCCCGGGGCGCGCTACCTCGGCGGCGGCACCAACCTCGTCGACCTGATGAAGAGCGGGGTGGAGCGGCCCGCGCTCCTCGTCGACGTGCGGGAGTTGCCGCTCGACCGGATCGAGGTCACCGACGACGGCGGACTGCACATCGGGGCGACGGTCACCAACAGCGACCTGGCCGCCCACCCCGAAGTCCGCCGACGCTACCCGGCGTTGACCCAGGCGGTACTGGCCGGCGCCTCGGGACAGCTGCGCAACATGGCCACCGTGGGCGGCAACCTCCTCCAGCGGACGCGCTGCGCCTACTTCACCGACGTCAGCAAGCCCTGCAACAAGCGTCTGCCCGGCAGCGGTTGCCCGGCCGTCGCCGGCGAGCACCACAACCACGCGATCCTGGGCGCCTCCCCGCACTGCGTGGCCGTCCACCCCTCGGACATGGGGGTCGCACTGACCGCCTTGGACGCCGTGGTGCACTACGTCACGGCGGACGGGCCGCACGAGGTGCCGCTCGCGGAGTTCTACCTCCCGGTCGGCACCACCCCGCACCGCGAGACCGCCCTGCCGGCCGGCGCGCTGATCACCGGCGTCACCCTGCCGCCCGCGCCGGTCGCCGCCGCGTCCTGCTACCGCAAGGTGCGCGAGCGGGCGTCGTACGCCTTCGCCATCGGGTCGGTGGCCGCCGCCCTCGACGTCCGCGGCGGCACGGTCCGCGCCGCGCGGCTGGCGTTCGGGGCGGTCGCGTCCCGGCCCTGGCGGGCGCACGCGGCCGAGCGGGCGCTGATCGACGGGCCGGCGACCGCCGAGGCGTTCGCCGCCGCCGCGGACGCCGAACTCGCCGCCGCCGAGCCGCTGCCCGGCAACTCCTACAAGGTGACGCTGATCCGCAATCTCGTCGTCGCCGTGCTGACCGAGCTGGCCGCGGAGTGCCGGCGGACCGAGGAGGCCACCCGATGACCACTGCCACGACCCGCACCGCCCCGGTCATCGGGGCCGTCGGCACCGCGCACACCCGCGTGGAGGGCCGCGACAAGGTCACCGGCGCGGCCCGCTACGCCGCCGAGATCCCCTTCGCCGAACTCGCCCACGGCTGGCTGGTGGTGTCCACGATCGCCCGCGGCCGGATCCGCTCGATCGACGCCGCGCCCGTCCTGGCCATGCCCGGTGTGCTGAGCGTCCTGCACCACGGCAACGCCCAGCCGCTGGAATCGCAGTACGTCGGCCCGATGGGCACCCCCGACCCGACGCTGCAGATCTTCCAGCACGACCGGGTGCCGCACGCCGGATGGCCGGTGGCGCTGGTGGTCGCCGAGACCTCCGAACAGGCCAGGGAGGCCGCCGAGTCGCTGGTGGTCGAGTACGACCTCGCACCGCACGACGTGGCGTTCGCCGACGGGCACCCGGGGACCTACGTCCCGGAGAGCACGCCGCGGGCCGCGGCGGAGAAGGTGAAGGGCGACCTGGCGGCCGAACTCGACGCGTCCGCCGTCGTGGTGGACGCGGAGTACACCACTCCGGAAGAGCACCACCACCCCATGGAGCCGCACGCGGCGACCGCCTACTGGGACAGCGGTCGGCTCGAAGTCGTCGACTCCAACCAGGGCAGCATCTACGTCGCCCAGGAACTCGCGCAGCTGTTCTCGCTGGACGCGTCCGCGGTGCGGGTGCGCTCCGAGCACGTCGGCGGCGGCTTCGGCGCCAAGGGCACCCGCCCGCACCAGGTCGCGGCGACCATGGCGGCGACGGTGCTGCACCGCCCCGTCCGGGTCGTCCTGACGCGACGTCAGATGTTCTCGCTGATCGGCTACCGCAGCCCCACCGCGCAGCGGGTGCGGCTCGGCGCCGATGCCGACGGGCGGCTGCGGGCCCTGCACCACCAGGGGCTCAACCAGACCTCCACGGTGCACGAGTTCGTCGAGCGGAGCGCCGACGTGGCCCGGGCGATGTACGACGCCGAAGCCCACCACACCGTCAACCGCGTGGTCCGGCTCGACGTGCCGTCGCCCACCTACATGCGCGCACCGGGCGAGGCGCCGGGCTCGTTCGCGCTGGAGTGCGCGCTCGACGAACTCGCCGAGCGGTGCGGCGTCGACCCGATCGTGCTGCGCGCCCGCAACGAACCTGCGGTGGGCCCGGTCTCCGGTCTGCCCTACAGCAGCCGCAAGCTGCTCGACTGCTTCGAGGTGGGCGCCGACAGGTTCGGCTGGGCCGAGCGCGATCCGCGCCCCGGGCTGCGCCGCGACGGCCGTTGGCTGCTCGGGACCGGCACCGCGGCCGCCTCGTTCCCCACCCTGGCCGGGCCGTCCACAGCGGCGGTCACGGCCGAGGCGGACGGCACCTTCACGGTGCGGATCACCGCCGCGGACATCGGTACCGGGGCGCGGACCGCGCTGACCCTGGTCGCCGCGGACGCCCTGGAGGTGTCGCCGGACCGGGTGACGGTGCGGATCGGCGACAGCGACTTCGGCCCGGCGATGCTCGCCGGCGGCTCGGCGGGCACCCGTTCGTGGTCGTGGGCGGTCACCCTGGCGGCCCGGGACCTGCGCGAACAGCTGGCGCTGGGCGGCCACGTCCCGCCGGAGGGGATCACCGCCCGCTCGGACACCACGGCGGCCATCGGCGCCCTGCCGCCCCGTGAACGACACGCGTACGGCGCGCAGTTCGCCGAGGTCGCGGTGGACGTCTCCACCGGTGAGGTCAGGGTCCGGCGGATGCTCGGCATCTTCGCCGCCGGCCGGATCGTCAACCCGCTCACCGCGCGCAACCAGTTCGTCGGCGGCATGATCTGGGGCCTGTCGATGGCCCTGCATGAGGAGGCGGTCCGGGACGGGGCCACCGGCACCCACGTCGCCCCCGATCTCGCCGGCTACCACGTCGCCGCCAACGCCGACGTGCCGCTCGTCGAAGCCGACTGGGTGGACGATCCGGACGACGAGGACCCGGTGGGCATCAAGGGCATCGGCGAGGTCGGCATCGTGGGCGCCGCGGCGGCGATCGCCAACGCGGTCTGGCACGCCACCGGCGTCCGCCATCGGCACCTGCCGATCCGCCCGGACCGGGTGCTCGTGCCCTGGGACGACGCCCTGCCACGGCCGTTCGAGGGCCGCGGCTAGGCGGGCCCGAGGCGCCGGGCGGTGGGGTCTGCCACGCCGAGCAGCCGCACGAAGGTCGCGCTCAGGGCCCCCGGCAGCAGGCGGCGCCGGCCGTTCAGCGGACCAGGGCCTCGGCGAGTTCCTGTGGCCGGGCGGCGAACGGGCTGTGGCTGCCCGGCAGGGTGTGGACGGTGAACGGCTCGTCCGGCACGGCCCGGTCGGCCTCCGCGATCATCAGGTCCTGCACGGCCGTCGGCAGTGCCCGGTCCTCCGCACAGCGCAGGAAGGTGCGGGGGATACGACCCCACCGAGCCGCGGTCAGGACGACCGGGGTGGCCGGGACGGCCAGCGGCAGGTCGGGGCTGAGCGCGGAGCGCCAGCGGTCGAAGCGGTCGGCGGGCGTGTCGTGGTAGTGCGTCTGCCGCAGTTCCTCGATGTAGGCGGGGTCCGGCGAGAGTGGGTCGATCCGTACGGCGCCCAGCGCCTCGGGATCACCGAGGTTGAGGCTCCGGCCCCGTGCGGCGGCGTTCTCGGGGGCGCCGAGGTAGTCGAAGAAGCGGGGGCGGCCGCCGGGGACGAACGCGGAGAGGTAGACGATGCGGTCGACCAGCTCGGGCGCGCGCTCCGCGGCCAGCGACGCGGGGCCGCCGCCCGCGCTGTGGGCGACGAGCACCACACGGCCGTAGCGGCGGACCCGGCGCAGCGTGTCCAGGACGGCAGCGGCGCAGTCCTCCATCGTCACCTCGGCGAGCCGCGACTTCTCGGTCAGCAGACCGGGGCGGCCGGGCAGCAGGTACCCGGTGGGCAGGGGGGCGTCGAAGCCGTGCCCCGGCAGGTCGACGGCCACGCTCGCGGAGCCGAGACCGGTGAGTGCGCGCTGCGTCGCAGCCCACTGCCACGAGCCGTGCCAGGCGCCGTGGACGAGGACGAAAACGGTGTGGGTCAGGTCGTTCTTCAGGGGTGGTGTCATGGCTCCCATCTCAGTGCGGACCGGCAGCATCATCCACCAAAAGATATGGAAAGCTGAGCCGCGATATTTCCTGGGTATGGAGAGCTGGTCATGGAGGCACGGCATCTGCGGTACGCGCTCGCCCTCGCTGAGCACGGACACTTCGGCCGGGCGGCCCAGGCGCTGGGCATCGCGCAGCCCCCGCTGTCCAAACAGATCGCCGACCTGGAGCGCGAGACCGGGGCCCGGCTGTTCGACCGCACGCGCCAGGGCGTGTTCCCCACCGCCGCGGGCGAGGCGTTCCTCGCCCGGGCGCGGCGGGCGCTTCAGGAGATGACGGCGGCCACGGTGGACGCCGGCCGCGCGGCGCGCGGCGAGACGGGCCGACTGCGCCTGGGATTCGTCGCCTCCGCGCTGCTGGACCCGCTGCCGGACGTCCTGGGCCGGTTCGGCCGCGAGCGGCCCCATGTGCGGCTGGAACTGCACGAGATGGCATCGAGCCGCAGCGCCACCGCACTCGTCGCCGGAGAACTCGACGTGGCCGTCACCCTCGGACCGCCGCGGGGCGCCGGAGCCGAGCACCTGGCGTCCGTCCCGATCGGGCACGACCATCTGATCGCCGCCGTCAGCAGCGCGCACCCCTACGCGGGCCAGGCGTCGGTGAGCCTGAAGCAGCTACGGCACCAGCCGTTGATCGTGGCCGCCGGGGAGGACGAGCCCGCGGTCACCGCCGGGTTGCACGCCTTGCTGGGCGAGGACGCCGCCGCGCTGGACGGTGCGACCGTCGCCCGGGACGTGCACACGATCATCGGCCTGGCAGCCTGCGGGGTCGGCGTGGGCCTCGGACCCTCCCGCATGCTGTCGGTCCCGCGCCCGGGCATCCGCTTCTGCGAGGTGACCCCGCGCACGGCACTGCCCGACCTCGTCCTGTCCTTCGCCGAGCAGGACCGCTCTCCGACGCTGGGCGCCTTCCTCGACACCGTCCGCCGGAACTGTCCCGACGTCGGTGCCGCGCTCGACCGGCGGTTGAACCACACGCGAGTACCGCAACCCGGATCCCGCAATGCTCCCTGACGAGCAGCAAAGAGGCACCGGCCCCGTTGGCCCGTCAGATCACTTGCGCATTGCGGTGGTTGGTGCCCCGAGCGGCGGCCTTGCCCTACTTGTCGACGTGCCCGCGGGGCGTGCCGGGAGGTACGGTCGCTGGTCCGGAGGGAGGGAGCGTCCGGTGCGGAAGCGGAGCCCGCCGTCGTCCCGTCCTCCGGGACGCAGCAAGAACCGCCAGCACGGAACGAGGAGCACAACCATGAGGCAACGGCTGACTTCCGGGACCCGTACGCCGGCAGCGCCCACCCCTCGCTCACGCCGCTGGATGCTGACCGTTCTGGCCGGGGCGCCGCTGATCGCGAGTTGCAGCGGGAAGGAGCGCGACGCCGCCGCGGCGCCGAAGGACGGGCCGGGCGGGACGACCCGCGAAGGGGTTGCCGGCGGCCCCGCGGGCGTCCTGGGTGCGAACTTCAACGAAGACCCGTCCGACGTGACGTTCTCCGCGCTGGAAGCGCTCTCCGCCAGCTGGCTGCGAGGGTTCGTCCCGATGTCCGACGTCAACGCCGCGGTGTCCGCCCAACCGGCCGTCCGGACCCTCCTGACGGCACAGGGGAAGGGCTACGGAACGCTCCTGTCGATGAAGTTCCAGAACGTGCACCGCCCCATACCGTCGCCGGGAAGCCAGGCGATGAACGACGAACTCGCCCGGGTGGACCGGCTGTTGGACGTCGTGATGGGAAAGGTGAACATCCTCACCATCGGCAATGAGCCCTTCCTCGAAACCCGGGAGGCGGATCGGAACGCACGGCTGAACGCCTTCTACGAGAAGGTCGCCGAGCACGTGATCGCCTACCGCCGGAAGAAGTTCCCGTCCGGTTGCCCGACGCGCCTGTACATGGGGGCGCTGAACCACCTCGACTGGCCGGGCGGGCAGACGCCCGCCACCGAACGCTGGCTGGCCTTCGTCAAGAAGACCCGGGAGATCGAGGGAGTGGACATCCATCCGCACGTGGACTCGGCGGAAGGCGCCCAGAAGTACGTCGACTACGTGCTTCCCCGACTCCGCGCCGACCAGCGGTTCCTCGTCACCGAGTTCTCCCTGGTGCTGCTCTGGAAGAAGCACATGGGCAGTACCGTCCCCGCGCCGTTCGCCCACCGGTACGGGCTGCCCGCGGACCTGAAGGTGTGGCAGTTCCTGAAGCAGGCGGTCGCGCACCCGGTCCCCGAGCAGCAGTGGCGGGACTTCCTCTCGATGAGCGCCTGGTACGAGAGCCACAGGCACTTCATGCGGGACCAGGTGGACAGGTTCCGCAGCACCGGTCGCCTGGCCGTCGCCACGTACGGCATCGCCCAGGCGGCGGCGATGGTGCGCGACCTGGGGCCCGAGAAGCAGCCGTGGCTCCTGAACAGCCTGTACGCCAACCGCACCGTCCAGCACTCCGCCGCCGGCGAACTGCCGCACAACTACGCGGTGTTCGACGACTTCCGGGCCTTGCAGCGCCCGCAGGACCGCCGTCCCGTCCGCATGGGCCGGACCGCCACGTAAGCACGGCCCGAGACCTGCGGCCGGCCCGCCCGACGACGGGCGGTCGCCGCTCCCGTGCGGGGGCGACGACCGCCTTCCTCGGCGGACCCGGTCCGCCGTCCTTCGGCGTGCCCTCCGGTGGCCGGCGCCGATCACCGGAGGGCACTGCTCAGCGCCGGGTCAGCGCACGTGGACGGTCCGCACCGCGGTGTGGAAGTCCGCGCTCGGGTGGCCGCCGTGCGGTCCGTCGACGCCGAAGAGCACGCCGCGGAACTGCAGGACGCCGCGGTGCGTGGCCTTGACCGTCGCGTCGACCTTGGCATCGACGCCTTCCATCGCCACGACCTTGCCGCACTTGACGGTGTGCCAGGCACCACTGGTGCCGACGCGCTGCTGGGCGCAGAACTCGGCGTACCGGAGGGCGTCGCTGTCGCCGTGCCCGGTGAGGTGCACGTTCTGGCCAACCTTGACGGTGCCGGGTGACGCGTTGAGGGTGGCGCTGCCCTTGGCGAACGCCGGGGTCACGGCCAGTACGGCCACGGCTGCACCCATGGCACCCACCGTGGCGAGGCGGCCGACGCCACGACGTCCGAAGATCCCCCGCGCCGCGCGCCCGCTCCCGCTCTTCTGCACTTGCTCGGTCATTGTTTCCTCCCCTTGTTTAAAGGTCGTTGTGACGACCCACCACACAAGAGGCGCATATTGCGGGTTACGTTCCCGGCCGCAACACCGAATGCCGTACGTCCCGTTCGCCAGGGGGACAACCCCACCCCGACCCCACCGGCCAGCAGCATGTCCCACCAGCCCCGATCGTCCCTACGGTGGCCCCATGCCGATGACCGTGCGCGTCCCGAAATCCAGCGACCGGCGTGCCCCAGGGGTGGCCGGGCGGCGCCTGCCCGGCCGGGCGACCGCCGCGCTCCTCAGCGCCGCCACCCTCCTGCTGGCCGGGCTCGCCCCCGCCGCCCGGGCAGGCACCCCGGAGCCCACCGCCCAGGCATCCCCCTCCCGACTCCAACGGGACGCCGACGCGGTCCGCGACGCCGGCGTCACCGGCGTCGTGGTGCGACTGACCACGGACCGCGGCACGCGCACCGTCCGCAGCGGCACCGGCGACCTGTCCACCGGTGCGCCCGTACCGCGGGACGGCTACGTCCGGATCGGCAGCAACACCAAGACGTTCGTGGCGACGGTGGTGCTCCAACTCGTGGGCGAGGGGCGGTTGTCGCTCGACGACACGGTGGACGGGTGGCTGCCCGGCGTGGTGCGCGGTCACGGCAACGACGGGCGGCGGATCACGGTGCGCCAACTGCTCCAGCACACCAGCGGGCTGCCCGACTACGTCGGTGAGGTCGCCCCGCACCCCAGCGCCGCCGAGTACCACCGCGACCGCTGGACGACGTACTCCTCCGCGCGGCGCGTCGCGCTCGCGCTGCGCCACCCGCCCGCCTTCGCGCCGGGCACCCGCTGGCAGTACTCCAACACCAACTACGTCCTGGCCGGCATGGTGATCCGGGCGGTCACCGGCCGCTCGTGGGAGCACGAGGTGCGCAGCCGCATCCTGCGCCCGCTCCACCTCGCGCACACCGTCGCGCCAGGCGACGACCCGTACCTCCCGCGCCCGCACGCCACCGACTACCAGCAGTTCGCGCCCGGCGCCCCGCTGATCGACACCACCGTGGCGTACCTGCCGTTCGACGGGGACGCCGACGGTGCGCTGATCAGCTCGACCGCGGACACCAACGCGTTCTTCGCGGCGCTGGCCCGAGGCCGGCTGCTGGCCCCCGCCCAGCTCGCCGAGATGCGCCGGGCGGTGGCGGTGCCCGACGACCCGGGCACGCCGCCGGGCAGCCGCTACGGGCTCGGCCTCTCCTGGACCCCGCTGACCTGCGGCGGCGGCTACTGGGGCCACGGCGGCGACGGGTACGGCTACATGGTGTGGCCCGCCTCCACCCCCGACGGCCGCACCACCGTCACCGTCTCCCTGCACAGCCGTCCCGGCGACCCCGACACCGCCGTCCGCCAGATCCGGGCGACGACCGGACTGATCGACCACGCCCTGTGCGACGCCCGGGACGCGGCAAACGGGTCGGTGCGGGGCTGAGTCCCGGTGCGATCCGGGGTATTCGTGCCGGTGGCGGCGCGAGCGTCGGGCCCGGGCCGCTTGGGAAGGGAGCTGTTGTGGTGGAACGGACGACGTGCTGTGTGGTGGGCGGCGGACCGGCGGGCATGGTGCTCGGCCTGCTGCTGGCGCGGGCCGGGGTGGCCGTGACGGTCCTGGAGAAGCACGGAGACTTCCTGCGCGACTTCCGCGGGGACACCGTGCACCCCTCCACCCTGGCGCTGCTGGACGAGTTGGGGCTGAGCGACCGCTTCGCCCAGTTGCCGCAGCGTCGGGTGACGGCCGTTCAGCTGCCGCTCGGCCCGGACGGCTCGCTGACGACCGTGGGGAACATCGCCGCGCTGCACGGCCGGTTCAACTACGTCGCGATGGTGCCGCAGTGGGACCTGCTCGAACTGCTGGCCGACGAGGCGCGGCGCGAACCGTCGTTCTCCGTGCGGATGAGCACCGAGGTGACGTCGTACGTCGAGGAGCGCGGCCGGGTGGCGGGGGTCCGGTACCGCACGGCCGACGGGCGGACCGGCGAACTGCGCGCCACGCTCACCGTGGCCTGCGACGGCCGGGGCTCGCTCGCCCGGTCCCTGCCGGAACTCGGGCTGCGGGCCTTCCGCTGCCCGATAGACGCCTGGTGGTTCCGGCTGCCGCGCCACGACGGCGACCCGCACGGGCTGGTGGGCGGCGCCGGCGACCGGCTGCTCGCCGCGCTGATCGACCGCGGGGAGTACTGGCAGTGCGCCGCGCTGATCCCCAAGGGCACGGACCGCGCACGGCGTGCCGCGGGCCTGGAGGCGTTCACGGCGAACTACGCCTCGGCCGCGCCCTGGCTCGGCGACCGGGTGCGGGCGTTGGGTTCCTGGGACGAGGTCAAACTGCTCGACGTCCGGCTGGACCGGCTGCGGCGCTGGCACCGCCCGGGGCTGCTGTGCATCGGCGACGCGGCGCACGCGATGTCGCCGGTGTTCGGGATCGGCATCAACCTCGCGGTGGAGGACGCGGTGGCGGCCGCCCGGCACCTGGTCGGTCCGCTGCGGGCCGGCGCGGTCGGCCTGTCGGACGTCCGTGCCGTGCAGCGCCGCCGCTGGCCGACCGCGGCGTTGACGCAGGGCCTACAGCGACTCGCCCACTCCCGGGTGATCGCCCCGGTGCTGGCGGGCCGGCCGCCGTTCGACGACCCGCGACGGGCCCAGTGGGTCGCCGACCGGCTCACCACGTCCCGGTGGCTGAGCAAGGTCCCGGCGTACTTCCTGGCCTACGGTGCGGTGCGCGAGCGCCCGCCGGCCGAGTCGGTGCGGTGAGGCGGTGACGGGGCGGCGCGCGCCCCGTCACCCCCGCGTCACGCGGGCCGCTCCCTCATTCCGTGACCTCGGCCAGCCGGAAGGGGCCGGCCGCTCCGGGTGCGTACATCACGGGCAGGCTGCGGCCGAGCGGGACGACCACGACCGGCTCCTCGCGGTACTCCCGCAGGAAGTGCTCCAGCGGCTCCCAGATCATGCTCCGGTATCCGGCTTCGGTCCGCTGGCGCTCGAACGACAAGGTCAGCGCGGACTCCTCCACGGTGACGCTCACCGCGTCCACCTCCAGCCATTCCCCGCCGATCCACGCTTCGAGTCGTACGTATGACATGACGTAAGGGTGCCCCGTACCCCACTGGACTGGCAATCAGCGGGATACGGGGCGGGGTGGCGCGCACCAGCCGCCCCGTCCCGCCCCGACGTCACGAGGAGGGGCGCTGTGTCCCCACGCGGCAATTCTCGGCGGCGGAATTCTGCGGGGCGCCCGGCGTCGTTCCGCCGGTGTCGGATTCCGAGGCGACCTGGCTCTTGGAATTCCTACGCATTTCCTGCAAGCCCTTTTGGATTCCGTTGCGCAGCCATTTGCTCAGGGGCTTTTCCACCAGTCGGTGAACGACGTAGGAAACGAGCAGCATGAACGCGACGATGGAGAGCAGGAGGACGGGTGCCGGCATCTTGTTGCGCAGCAGGTCGATGAGGGTGAATCCGATGTACATGTGCAGGAGGTACAACGGGTACGTCAATGACCCGGCGGTCGACAGCCAGCGCCACTGCACCTTGTTGAATACCCCGAGGGCGATGGCCGCCATGACGGCGAAGGCCAGGATGACGCCCACCCGGGCCGGCCAGCCGTGCGCCATGTCCGCCTTGGCTCCGACGTTCATCACCAACCGGCCGCGGACGTAGTGCTGGGCCAGCAGGAATTCGACCGCGACGATCGCCCAGAGGAGCAGCGTGGGCTTGAAGCGGTACATCAGATAGAAGGCGATGCCCGCGATGAAATAGGGCGAGTAGGGGGCGATCGCCCACACCGAGAGGAAGTTGCTGTTGGCCTTGAGGGCGACGACTCCGGCCACCGTCCACAATCCGCAGAAGAGCACGCACCGGCGATAGGTGACCCCGCGGTACACGACGAGGGCGAAGAGCAGGTAGAACTTCAGCTCGACGAAGAGCGACCAGTAGACGTCGTCGAGGTCGGAGACTCCCACGCCCTGCTGGAGCATGGTGAGGTTTGTCAGGACTGTTTCCAGATTGTCCGCGCTGCGGACCCGTGGCCAGATCATCAGCACGGCCGCGGTGAGCAGGACCCCGACCCAGTACGCGGGGTACAGGCGGGAGACGCGGGATTTCACGAAGTCGCCGAGCGAACGCCCCCAGGCGCTCATGCAGATGACGAATCCGCTGATCAGGAAGAAGACTTCGACGCCGAGCCAGCCGAATTGCGAGAGGTGGTAGATCGTCGGCGAGATCGCATGCGGATCATTGCCCCAGCCATCACGGAGGGTGATGTAGTGATACGCCAGGACCATCAGCGCCGCCACGAGGCGCAGTCCGTCCAGGACATAGAGTCTGGATTGCCCCTGCCCCTTCCCTGGTGCGGCCAGAGTTCCAGGCAGAGCGAAGGGCATCCCGTGTTTCCTCACAGTTCGTCGGGCAGCGTTCCACTCCATCCCATCTCACGGCCGGGACGGAGGAGGCAAGTTCGATTGAAATGATCGCAAAGATTTTGTCCGCGTCGCACATCGAGCGCCCCGCGAATGACGTTTCGACCGATGCAGGATGTCACGGGCGAATACGGGTCAATTCGGATACCCGATACCCGCCGATCGACCGTCGCGCCCGGCCGGAACGCCGGGGGAACGCTATCCGGAACTCATAGTTCCGCCGCCGTGGACCCCGCCCGGCACTGTCGTTCGCCGATACTTCGCTCTTCGGAAACCTTCCCACCGTCCCGTATTCCCATGCTGCGCCATAAGGGTTCGGCGCACATTTGACGGAGCGGACGAAATCCCGCCACGGCGCCCGGCGATTCCGACGGGACCGGCGACGGGACCGGCCACGGAGCCCGCGGCGGAAACCCCGTCCGGTCGCCACGCGCCCCGTGCCACCGGGTGCCCCGGCCCCGCCGCCCTCACTCGCCGTGCACACCCCTCCGGCCCAGCACCGCCCGCGCCGCCCGCCGCGGACGAGTAGGACGGAGGGGACGGCTCGCGCGGAGGAACGGTGCGGACATGCAGATCGTGGTCGACCTCAACCGGTGCCAGGGGTACGCACAGTGCGTGTTCCTCGCGCCACGGGTTTTCGAGCTGCACGGCGAGGAGGCCCTGCTGTACGCCCCGACGCCCCCGGACGACCAGGCGGAACGCGTCCGTCGGGCAGCGGCGGCCTGCCCGGTGCAGGCCATCCTCGTCGGGGAACGGGCCGGCGCGGAGGCGGGCACCGATGTCCGGTGACCTCAAGCGCGGACGCATCGTCATCGTCGGCGCGTCCCTGGCCGGACTCCGCGCGGCCGAGACCCTGCGGGACGAGGGGTTCGCCGGGGACCTCACCCTGGTCGGCGACGAACCGCATCCGCCGTACGACCGCCCGCCGCTGTCCAAGCAGGTGCTGCTGGGCCGGGTGTCAGCGGCGGACGTCGGGCTGCCGGCTCGTCGCGCGGTCGACGCCCGGTGGAAGCTGGGCGTACGGGCCAGCGGTCTCGATCCGACCGCGAAGGAAGTGCTGCTGAGAAACGGCGAACGACTCCCGTTCGACCGCCTGCTGATCGCCACGGGAACCCGGGCCCGCCCCTGGCCGCACCCCGAAGAGTCCCGCCTGGACGGAGTGCTGACGGTGCGGACCGTCGACGACGCGGGCCGGCTCGCCGAGCGCTTGGACGCCGGACCGCGACGGGTGCTGGTCATCGGGGCCGGTTTCACCGGCTCGGAGATCGCCTCCGCCTGCCGGGAACGCGGCCTGGCGGTGACCGTCGCCGAGCGGGGACCGGCGCCGCTGGTCGGGGCGCTCGGGGGCACGCTGGGGGCGTTCGCCGCGCGGTTGCAGCGCGCGCACGGCGTCGATCTGCGCTGCGGGGTGACGGTCACCTCGCTCACCGGCGACGGCGGACGGCTGACCGGCGCCGAGCTGTCCGACGGCAGCCGGATCGACGCCGACGTCGCGGTGGTCGCCCTGGGCGCCGTCCGCAACACCGAATGGCTGGCCGACACCGGTCTCGCCGCGGGCCCGCGGGGCGTGGCCTGTGACGCCGGGTGCCGGGCCTTCGACATGTACGGGATCGTCACCGACGACGTGTTCGTCGCCGGTGACGTGGCCCGTTTCCCGCATCCGCTCTTCGAGTACCAGATGCTGGCGCTGGAGCACTGGGGCAACGCCGTGGAGCAGGCCGCGGTGGCGGCGCACAA
Organism: Streptomyces lunalinharesii; assembly: GCF_039532155.1. Lineage (NCBI taxonomy): Bacteria > Bacillati > Actinomycetota > Actinomycetes > Kitasatosporales > Streptomycetaceae > Streptomyces > Streptomyces lunalinharesii. The sequence continues at coordinate 137,229 of NZ_BAAARK010000018.1, read as the reverse complement.
CATGGTCAACCCGGGGCCGCGGCGCCGCCCGCACCTGGCGGTGCCGGCCTTCTGGTCCAGCCAGTTCGGGCTGAACATCAAGTCCGTCGGTGTCCCGACCTTCTCGGACCAGGTGACCGTCGCCCAGGGCTCGGTCGAGGAGGGCCGGCTGGTCGTGGTCTACGGCTACCGCGGCCGGATCACGGCCGCGGTCAGCGTCAACCGCGCCAAGTGGCTGGAGCACTACCGGCATCTGATCGAGACCGCGGCGCCGTTCCCGCCCGAACCGGGCGCCGCCGACCGGCCCGCGGCGCCGAAGGTCGTCCCGTCCGACGTCCCGGACCCGAGGGTGCTCTCGCACGGCCCGACCGTCGCGCTCACCGGTCACCTACCGGACCGCCGCCTGGCCGTGGTGCGCCCGATGGACTGACCGCCGTTTCGGGCCACGGTCCGCCCGCCGCTTCGCCCCCGCCCTCGACGAGGAGAGCCGCGCTGATGTCCACGGAGACCCTTCTGGAGCGGATCACCGCCTACGCCAACCGCCCCGACCCCTATCCGCTCTACGCCGAACTCCGCGAGCACGGTGTGGCCCGGCAGGACGACGGCAGTTACCTGGTCGGCACGTACCACGAGATCGCCGCGCTGCTGCACGATCCGCGGATCAGCTCGGACGTGCGCCACCGCACCCACCCCGACCTGCGGGACCGGCCCGAGGGCCTGCCGCCGTCCTTCATCGGCGTCGACGACCCCGAACACGACCGGCTCCGCCGGTTGGCGATGCGCCCCTTCGGCCCGCCCCACTCCCCCGGCCGGATCGACGCACTGCACGACGACATCGTGGACGTCGCCCGGGAATTGGTCGACGGCCTCCGGGGCCGGGACCGGATCGACCTGGTGGACGACTTCGCCTACCCGCTGCCGGTCACCGTGATCTGTCGGCTGCTGGGCGTCCCCAAGGAGGACATGCCCGAGATCCGCGGCTGGACCGACACCATCATCGCCTCCCTGGACCGCTCCCCCGACGACGATCCGGACGGCAGGCTCCGCGCGGCCGCGCAGGCCCGGGTAGCGATGGCCGGGTACCTGGGCGCGCTGGCCGAGCGCCGACGGGAGCGCCCGGCCGACGACATGATCTCGGCCCTGGTGCACGACGACGGCCCCGAAGGCCGCCTCACCGAACCGGAGTTGATGACGACGCTGACCCTGCTGACGATCGCGGGGCACGAGACGACGGTCAACCTCATCACCAACGGCATGCTCACCCTGCTGCGCCGTCCGGAGGCGCTGGAACGGTTGCGTCGGCAGCCGGAGCTGATGCCGTCGGCCGTGGAGGAACTGTTGCGGTTCGAGCCGCCGGTGCAGATGTTGCCGCAGCGCACGCCGCTGACCGACATCGAGGTCGGCGGGGTGACCATCCCTCAGGGCGCGCCGCTGTTCCTCGTCCTGGCGTCCGGCAACCGGGATCCGCTGCGGTTCGAGGACGCCGACCACTTCGATCCCGCCCGCCGGGACAACCAGCACTTCGGCTTCGGCAGCGGCGTCCACAACTGCTTCGGCGCCCCGCTGGCCCGCATCGAAACGCAGGTCGCGCTGACCGTGTTGCTGCACGGCCTGGACGCCCCCCGCCTGGTCGAGGACCCGCCGCCCTACCGGCACAGCCCCATCCTGCGCGGGCCCCGGCACCTGTTGGTCGCCGGCGACGGCGAGGCCGGGCCGGGCGCGTAGGGCCGCCACGAGGCCCGGGCCCACGGGGCCCCAGAAGGCCCGGGACCGCCGTCCCCTCCCCGTCGGTGGCAAAACCACCTGCCGCCCGCACCCCCACGATGTAATGTGCACTGCCGTTGGGCAGCACTTACTCGGGGAGGGTTCGATGGTTCCGGAACTCGTCAGGATCTGGGCGGCCGGTTGGGTCGTCTCGCGTCAGCGCCCCCGGGCGGTCGAACACCCCTGGGGGCTCTACATCGACGTCGGGCTTCCCGAGCAGACGGGCCGCCACGTCCTGCCCGACCCCGACGCGGACGCGGTGCGGGCGGCCACCGCATCGGCGACCGCCCCGCACACCTGGCTGAAGCTGCCCGTGGAGACCGCGACGGCCGAGCCCTGGCTCCCGGAGGGCTGGGTGGTGGACAAGGAGGAGACGGGCCACCTGATGGCCACGGACCTGCGGACCACGCGCCCGACGGCACCCGACGGCTACCGCGCGACCGTGGAGACCGCGGCCGGCGTCACGTACGTCCAAGTCCACGACGCACACGGCGCGTTCGCCGCCAAGGGGCAGATGACCGTGCTCGGGCCGGCCACCGTCGTCGACCGGGTGGTGACCGAGGAGGCGCACCGCCGGCGCGGCTTGGGCGGCTTCGTGATGCGCACGCTCGCCGACCGCGCCGTGGCCCAGGGGGCGACGCTCGGCGTCCTGGGCGCCACCGACGAGGGCCGCGCCCTGTACGAAGCGCTCGGTTGGCAGCGGCGCGCAGGACTCGCGGCCTGCGTCCACCGCCCGTAGCCGGCGCCCCCGCACCACTACGGCCACGAAGTGACTCCCATGGACAACCAGCTCTACGACTACAGCCCGATCACCGAACGGGACCCGATCTCCTGGCCGGGCGGCGCCCGGATCGCCTTCTACGTCGGGCTGAACGTCGAGCACTACCAGGTCGACCGCCCGTCGACGAGCATCTTCCCCGGCACCGCCGGACTCGCCCCGGACCCGCTCAACTACGGCTGGCGCGACTACGGTCCGCGGGTGGGCATCTGGCGGCGAAGATCGCGGAGATGACGTTCACCAGCTGGGCCTGGGTTCAACACGTCGACGTGGTCGACGACTTCAACACCAGCTGCCCAAGACGACAGGTCCTGCGAGCAGGCCCACGACGGCAGGCCATGCCTTCGCGCCGAGGTCGGCATCGGCTTCGGCGGTACCGCCGTAGCGGAACCGGTGGGAAGGAGCGGCCGGCCCTTCCCCCGGCAACCGCGGGCGATGTCCGGCGTCCGCCGCACTGATGACCCGGGCGGTGCCACCCGCCGCAGCGCGGCGTGACGCCAGCTCCTGCGCGAACAGCAACGACGGCCACATTTCGTCGTCGCCACCCGCCACGAGCAGAATCTCAGCGGTGGACCGCTCGACGGGGATCACGGCCTGCCTCGCTGCCTCGTCCGAGGCCCGCCGACTGCGCTCGTAGAGCGTTCGGCAGGCAGTGGGCTCCCCCGGTGTCTCCACCGGGGCCCAACTGTCGTCGTAGGAGACGAACGGGACGGGTTCCCCCCGCCACGTCCACGACGAGCGATAGGGGTAGGTCTTCCCGTCGGAACCAGGGCCGACGTTCGCCCAGACCACGGAGGTGGGCGACAACGCGACCACCGCATCAACCCGCGGATCGTGGACGGCGAGGAGCAGGGCGGCTTCGGCGCCCTTGGACGCCCCGAGCACACCTATCCTCTTCGCCCCCTTGGACCGCAGCAGATCGATCGCGGTGCTGAAGGTCTCCAGTGGAATCTCGCAGATTCCAGCGGGTTGCCCTTCACCACCAAACCATCGGATCGACAGCGCAGTCATGCCGGTGCGCGCGAGCAGGCGGCAGCGGTCGGTTTCGATGCGACCGCTCGAACCGGCCAGCACCAGCACGCCCACCGCACTGCCCCCAACGGGCTCCACGATCACGCCCTCGCAGTGCGCATTGACCGCGCGCTCAATGACGTCCACTGCCCCTCCTCCGCACGGACTCGTCCCGTAGACCACCCCAAGAATGACCGGCCCGGCCTGATGACGACAACGGTGGGCTGATGCGGCGCTAGGCCGCCGGTTCGGGCGCGAGCAGGCCGACGAGCACGCGGCGGACCACTCGTTCGAAGGGGGCCGCGGCTCTGGGCGGGACCTCGGTGCCGGGGTGGCCGGCGGCGGCCGGTTCGCGCACCGCTCCGTCGGCCAACGCCCCGGCCAGCAGCGGATGTCCGCCGCGTGCGACCACGGCGTCCAGATAGGCGGACTGTGCCGCCTGGCGGCCCGTGGGGGACCGGCGGGCGCGGAGTTCGACCGCGGACAACATGGCGACCAGGGCGTTCAACACGGCCACCGCCTCCAGTTTGCCGGGCCCGGTCAGCTCCGTCACCGGCTCCAACGCGCGCAGCGCGTACTCCAGGTGGTCCAGCCCCCGCGGCCCGGTCCGCAGGGCCTCCGGTGCCACCTCCAACAGCCACGGATGCCGCAGGTGGACCTCCTGCGTCCGGGCGGCCAACCCGAGCAGGTCGACCACCGGATCTCCCGTCAGCCCGACGTCGAGGTCGACCTCCCCGGTGGCGGCGTCCACCATGAGGTCCACCAGGTCGTCGCGGCCGGCCACGTACCGGTAGAGCGACGCGGGTCCGGTGCCCAGTTCCCGGGCCACCTGCCGGACGGAGACCGCGGCCAGCCCGCCGGCATCCGCCAGCCCGATCGCGGCCGCGGTGAGCTGCTCGCGGCTCCGCTCGGGCGCGGGCCCCCGGGCGCCCCGTTCGGGACGTTCCCAGACCACCACGGCCTCCGTCGCCCGATCCTCCTCGTCGGCCACCGCACCTCACCCGCCCCTTCCGTAACCCGGTCCTCTGCTGATAATTATCACTCCATAACCGCGAACGGTGTTCGCGGTATGGTGTGCGCCATGCGCCCGAGGACGGAGGAACCGTGACCCCGCACGACACGACCGCAGGACGAACGGTTGCCGCGGCCGGGCGGGCCGAGGAGTCCGCGACGGAAGGAGGGAAGGCGATGAGCCACCAGGCACCGTCGCCCGTATGGAGCCCGACCCAGTGGGCGTCCAACGGTGAAGTGCGGCTCGGGTACGACCGGTTGACGCCCGAGGACACGAGTGGCGAACCGCTCCTGTTGGTGACCGGTCTGGGCGTAGCCCGGCACTGGTGGCCCACCGGGTTGGCCCGGGCGCTGACCGCCCGCGGGTTCGCGGTCGCCCGCTACGACCAACGGGACGTGGGCGAATCGACGCACCTGCCGCCGACCGCCGGCTCCGGGCCGATCGCCGCGCTGCTGCGCAAGCGCGGCGACGCCTACACCGCCGAGGACATGGCCGACGACGCCGTGGCCGTACTGGACGCCCTGGGCTGGGACTCCGCGCACCTCTTCGGCCAGTCGCTGGGCGGTGCGGTGGCGCAGCGCATCGCCCTGCGCCACCCCGGGCGCGTCCGTACCCTCACCTCCGTCTCGGCCGTCCCCGGCGACAGCGCCGGCCCGGCCACCCTGCGCCACATCCGCCTGCGCACCCTCGCCCGGCTCGCCCGCCTGGGCCGCTCCCGCACTCCCGAAGGGCACGTGGAATCCGGGGTGGCGCTCGCCCGCCTCCTCCACTCCCCCACCCACCCGTTCGACGAGCAGGCGATCAGGGCCGTGTTGGCCGCCGCCCCCGACCCGGGCTTCCGGGACGCCCACAGCCAGAGCCGGCAGATCGGCGCCCAGTGGAGCGGGCCCGGCATCGAACGCATCGCGGTGCCGACGTTGGTCCTGCACGGTCTGGACGATCCCCTCGTCAAACCGTCGGCGGGCCGGGCGGTCGCCGCCCGCATCCCGGGCGCACGCTTCGTTCCCCTCCCCGGGGTGGGCCACGACCTGCCGGAACCGGTCTGGGACGACGTCGCCCGCCAGGTGCGCCGCCTCGCCGACGGGTGACGCCGACCGGCCCCCTCGGCCTCCGTCGCCCGCGCAGGGATGGGCGGCGATCCTCGACTCCCGCGGCCCCACTTGCACCTTGACGCAACCGTTGGCCGGGCATCCTCACGGCAGCGTGCTCTACTGCCGCAGCACCACCCCTGCCCTTCCGTTGCACGAAGGAGACCGTGTTCATGTCGCACTCCCCGACATCCGACGGCACGTCCCCCGCTCCCACGACCGCCGCGCCGCCCGCCGCCGACCGCTCGTTGGTGGGGCGCCGGTGGGTGCTGGCGGGCCTGGCAGCGGCGGCCCCGGCCGTGCTCGCGGCCTGCGGTGGCCACAAGGGAGCCGCCGCCTCCCTCAGCACGCACGGCGCCGGGAAGCCCGCCCCCGGAAACTCCACGGTGATCATGATCATCCGGCACGGCGAGAAGCCCGACAAGCACCACCCCGGCATCGACGAACACGGCCACGAGGACCACAAGTCGCTCACCCGCCGCGGCTGGGACCGGGCCAATGCGCTGCCCAAGCTCTTCGACCCGCCCGCGGGCAAGCCGCTCCCGACCGGCCTCCAGCGCCCGCGCACGCTCTACGCCGCGACCGACCAGGGTCCCAACGCCGGCGCGCACCGGATGCGTCAGACCGTCACCCCGCTCGCCCACCACATGGGCCTGCCGCTCGACCTCGACTTCGCCGAGTCCGAGGAGGGCAAGCTCGCGAAGGCCGCGCTCGGCGCCACCGGACCGGTCCTGATCTGCTGGGAGCACAGCCGCATCCCCGACATCGTCTCCGCGCTCGGCGCGTCCGACAGCGGCGTCCCCGACACCTGGCCGGACCGCTTCGACCTGGTGTGGGTGTTCACCCACACCGCCGGAACCTGGGCGTTCCGTCAGGTCAACCAACACCTGCTGCCCGGCGACGCCTGACGGACCGCACCACCTCGGGCCGACCTTCCGCGCCGATCAACCCACGGGTGGACACGGCAGTTCCCCCCACGCTCCGATGCCCCGTGCCCGGGCGCGGTGCTGCAATGAGGAGGTGCCAGCGACGGCGGCGGACGCCTTCCGCCGCCCCCTCATCACCGACTCGCGGGGAGCCCGACATGACGGACCACGTCTCACACCCACCCCTCGCACCCCTACGTCCGCCCATCAGTTCCTACGCAGCCGCCCACGGGTTCGCTGGCCCTGGGCCCCCTCGCGGCTCGGCCGGAGCAGTCCATCTCACGGCCGTGTCTTTTCCGCAGCGCCCGCGCAGGCTGTGCGACGGTGGCGGGCCCCGGAGGCCGTGCCTCCAGGGCCCCAGGGTTCAGCGCTGGTCGTGGTCCAGGCTCGTGAGCCTGAACCGGGCTGTGTTCTCCTCGGTGGCCCACCGGTGAAAGCCGGCCTTCTCCAGCGCCCGGGTGGAGGACGGGTTCGACAGTTCGACGCTGGCGGACACGGCGTGGACGTCCGGTGCGGTGAGAGCGAACTCCGCCAGGGACTGGGTGGCCTCGGAGGCATAGCCCCGGCCGCGGCGGAAGGCCACGATGCCGTATCCGATTTCCAGGGTTCCCTCGCTGGGCGGCCAGAACAGGAGACGGCCGACGGCGGCCATATTCATCAACCTCCCTGTCCCGTGATCACGCGCCTCTCGCGCTGGCGTGACGGTAGCGACCGCTCCCCCGCCCGGGCCAAGCATTTCCGGTCGAGGACGGACTTCCGGACAACCGGTGGCCACGCGTGAGCTGCGGCGTCCTGTCGCACTGCGTCTGGCGTGTGATGGGCTGCTGACCTGCACGGCTGCCGGGTCGTTTGAGGCCGCCGGTGACCAGCGTTCTCAACCGACCCGGCTTTCGCGGAAGTCTCGTTCGCGAAAGATGCAGGAGCACCACCAGAATCACCAACAGTGTCCGTCGGAGATCGCCGTTCCTCATGGTGCTGCGATGTGGAAAGCCCCGAACCCGCCCTCGCCGCCTCGGATCTGCACGTGGTGATGTGCTGTGCGATGTGCACTGTTACCTGTACGCGGTGCTGAGCTGCACTGTTATAAGGGGAGTCGAACCCCCGCGTTGCTCTTCACGCGCCAGGAGTGGGCTGGAAAACCGCCAGCCCTCGGTGTGTGCACGCCTCCGAAGCCGCTACCTGCTCCACATCGTCCCGGATTGCCGGACTACTCAGTCCAGCAGATCGACCTCCCAGTTCGCACGCTGGATCCGCACATCGACCTCACGGATCTCTCGGGCGAGCGCATCCGCCTGGCCACGTAGTTCTGCGACCGGAAGCGCGGAAAGCATCATCAGCTCGGACCGAAGCTGCCGGCCGTATCCTCGATCGCCCGTACCAGCCGCCGCGTCCGCCGCTGCGGTGACCACAGCGTGTCGCAACCGCAGGACGTCCCGGCGTGCGAGGGCATCGGTGAGCGTGCCGCCCGGCCCCATCTCCACGGTGGCATTGGTGCGGTTGATCCGCCGGATCAACGTTTCCAGGGCGTCCAGCACCTCGCTGGCCTCAGCCAACAGCTGAGCTGCATCCTCGGCGGGTGTCTCCCCCTCCTGGTACCGCGCACTGCTGACGACACGCGCTCGCAGTTGCTCTACGCGGCGCGTCGCCTCCGCACGTTCTGCCAGTGCCTCAGCAAGCTTCACTGTCTCCGCCTCCCCTCCATGAACTCGCACGAGTATACGAGTGCGAACCGGCCCATATGCACCTGGATTTTGATCCGCCGGAGGCTGACCAGCCACTGGGTGAGAGCGGGGAGCCGCTCAGGCGCCACGAAAAAGAACCTGACAGCACGAACGAGAACGAGAGGGAATCCGAAATTTGCCGCGCGACGGGACATGCGGTGTCTCGCTGCCGATGTCGGATCCGGCTTTCGTCCGACATCGACCGCGAGATTCCGACACGGGATGTGAGATCCCGCAGGTGTCGCGGAGGTCAGCCGAGGGCCCGGTCGAGGTTGAACGCCGCGCTGATCAGGGCGAGATGGGTGAATGCCTGGGGGAAGTTGCCGATCTGCTCGCCGGTGTGGCCGATCTCCTCGGCGAACAGGCCGAGGTGGTTGGCGTAGGTGAGCATCTTCTCGAACGCGAGCCGGGCCTCGTCCACCCGGCCGGCCCGGGAGAGCGCCTCCACGTACCAGAACGAGCAGATCGAGAAGGTGCCCTCCTCGCCGCGGAGCCCGTCGGGGCTGTGCCGGGGGTCGTAGCGGTAGACGAGGGAGTCGGAGACCAGTTCGTCGCCGAGCGCGTCCAGGGTGGTCAGCCACTTCGGATCGGTCGGCGAGATGAATTTGGCCAGCGGCATCATCAGCACCGAGGCGTCCAATACGTCGGCGCCCTCGTGTTGGACGAACGCCTGCCGCTCGGTGGACCAACCGCGCCGCATGATGCGTTGGTAGATCGCGTCGCGGGCCTGGGACCAGCGGGGCATGTCCGCGGGCAGTCCGCGGTGGCGGGCGATCCGCATGGCGCGTTCGATGGCCACCCAGCACATCAGTTGGGAGTACAGGAAGTTCTGGATCTTGCCGCGGGTCTCCCAGATCCCTTCGTCGGGCTGGTCCCAGTTGGCGCACACCCAGTCCACCAGACCGCAGACCGTGTCCCAGTGGTCGCTGGAGAGCGGCTCTCCCCATTTGTCGTAGAGGTAGAGGGAGTCGATGAGCGCACCGTAGATGTCGAGTTGGAGCTGGTCGACGGCGGCGTTGCCGATCCGCACCGGAGCCGATCCCAAATGACCCTCCAGGTGCGGGAGTTCGGCTTCGGGCAGCTCGCTGCGGCCGTCGATCCCGTACATGATCTGGAGCGGGCCGCGCACGCAGTCCTGTAGACAGATCTTCGTGGAGAGGAAGTGCACGAAGGACTTCGCCTCGTCGGTGAAGCCGAGGCGGAGCAGGGCGTAGATGCAGAAGGCGGCGTCCCGGACCCAGGCGTAGCGGTAGTCCCAGTTGCGCTCGCCGCCGATCTGCTCGGGCAGGCTGGTGGTGGGGGCGGCGACGATGGCGCCGGTCGGTGCGTAGGTGAGCAGTTTGAGGGTGAGCGCCGAGCGGTGCACCATCTCCCGCCAGCGTCCGCGGTAGCGGGAGTGGGCGAGCCAGCTGCGCCAGTAGCGGACGGTGGCGCCGAAGAGTTGCTCGGCCTCCCGCACGGCGCAGAACCGGGGCTCGACGCCGTCGCCGATCCGGTCGAGCGCGAAGACGGCGGCATCGCCCTCGGCGAGCGTGAAGGAGGCGCAGGCGTCGGGTCCGTCCGGTACGACGGGCACGCTGGCGGTCAGGGCCAGGGAGAGGTCCGGGGAGTCGAAGACCGTCACGCCGTTGTGGTGGGTGTGGACGGTGTGGCCCTGCCGGCCGTAGTCGAAGCGGGGGGCCACGCGGACGGAGAAGGGGAGGGAGCCGCGGACGCACAGCACCCGGCGGATCAGCCGGTGCCGGTCGGCCTCGCGGGAGTCGCCGACGATCGGCATGAAGTCCTGGACCTCGCCGACGCCGTGGTCCGCGAAGAACCGGGTGATGAGGATGTTGGTGTCGGGGAAGTAGAACTGCTTGGTGCGGGCCGGCACGTCCGGGGCGAGTTCGAAGGCCCCGCCACGCTCGGCGTCGAGGATGCCGGCGAAGACGCTGGGGGCGTCGAAGCGGGTGCAGCAGTACCAGTCGATGGTGCCGTTGGTGCCGACGAGGGCGGCGGTGCGCATGTCGCCGATCAGGCCGTGTTCGGCGATCGGGACGTAGCGGGGGGCGTCGGCTCTGCTGGGGCGGAGGCTCTCGGTGCGTGCCGCCGTGGGCCCCGTGGACGTCGTCATCGATCCTCCCCTGCGCTGGGGGACGAGCGGGAGCAGTGGATTCAGGCTACCTCCGGGGCACCGCGCACCGCCCGTCCGCCCGGCGGCCCGGGCCGGGCGGCGGGCCGGCCCGGTGGCAGGCCAGGAGCCGGCCCGGTCGCCGATGGGGACAAGCCCTGGCCAAGGCCGTAAGAGAGCCGCAAATTCCGTTCGCGGCCGGCCCTGTGCCGGTGGCCGAGGCCCTAGATTCGGTGCCGGCCGGGAGACGGTCACGGGCGGCGGACGCGCAGGTCAAGGGCCGTCTGATGGCGCATGCGCAGCTCCCCGTCCGACGTCTTCGCGGCCTCCTCAGCGTGCCCGTCGTCCAGAAAGCACTCGCATGCCTGCTGCCCCGTCCCGTGTTCCCACCCTCCCGCAGACCGAGCCGGTGCCCGGCCCGGGCGGGGCCCCCGCCCGGGGCGCGTCCGGGGGCGGCGGCCGCCGGGGGCGGCGACGACGGGCGTCGGCCGGCCTGTTCGATCCCCGGGTGCTGCTGACGGCCCTGCCGGAGGCGTTGCGCAAGCTGCATCCGCGGGCCCTGGCCGCGAATCCGGTGCTCTTCGTCGTGGCGTGCGGCTCGCTGCTGACGACGCTGTCCGCGGTGCTGGAGCCGTCGGTGTTCAGCTGGGTGATCAGTGGCTGGCTGTGGCTGACGGTCCTGTTCGCGCAGCTCGCGGAGGCGGTCGCGGAGGGCCGGGGCCGGGCGCAGGCGGCGTCGCTGCGGCGGGCCCGGACGGATCTCACGGCCCGGCGGCTGCGGGACAACTGGCGGGTCGGCGTCCACCTCGACAGCGCCGTCACCGAGACCGTGCCGGCGTCCGACCTCCGGCCGTTCGACTTCGTGCTGGTGGCCGCCGGCGAGCCGGTCCCGGCGGACGGCGAGGTCGTCGAGGGGGTGGCGAGCGTCGACGAGTCCGCGGTGACCGGGGAGTCGGCGCCGGTGCTCCGGGAGGCCGGCGGGGACCGGTCCGGCGTGACGGGCGGGACGACGGTGCTGTCGGACCGGATCGTCGTCCGGATCACCTCGCGGTCCGGGCACTCGTTCCTGGACCGGATGATCGCGCTGGTGGAGGGTGCGGCCCGGCAGCGGACGCCGAACGAGATCGCGCTGCACATCCTGCTGGCGGCGCTGACCATCATCTTCCTCCTGGTGGTCGTCACGCTGCAGCCGATGGCGACGTACGCGGGCGCCGCCCAGCAGACGGCGGTGCTGGTGGCGTTGCTGGTGACGCTGATCCCGACGACCATCGGGGCGTTGCTGTCGGCGATCGGGATCGCCGGGATGGACCGCCTGGTGCAGCGCAACGTGGTGGCCATGTCCGGTCGTGCGGTGGAGGCCGCCGGCGACATCAACACGCTGCTGCTCGACAAGACCGGGACCATCACCCTCGGTCACCGGGAGGCGGTGGCGTTCGTGCCGCTGCCGGGGCTGGACGAGCTGGCGCTGGCCGATGCCGCCGCGCTGTCGTCGCTGGCGGACCAGACGCCGGAGGGACGTTCCGTGGTGGCCCTGGCCCGGGCGAAGTACGGGTTGCGGGCGCCGGACGAGGGGGAGCTGTCGTTCGTCCGGTACGTGGCGTTCAGTGCGCGGACGCGGATGAGCGGGGTGGACCTGCGCTGGTCGGACGGGTCCGGATCGGCAGCGTCCGGAACGGTGGGGTCCGGAACGGCGCGGGCGGCCACCGGCGGGCCGTCCGGTGCCGCGGGCGGGCCGCAGCGGCCGTCGGGGTATCCGGGCGAGGTGGTGCTCCGCAAGGGGGCGGCGGCCCAGATCGTCGAGTGGGTCGCGCAGCGGGGCGGCGAAGTGCCGGTGGAGGCACGGCTGTTCAGCGATGCGATCAGCGCGTCCGGCGGGACGCCGTTGCTGGTGGCGGTGGAGGACCGGCGGGGCCCGCGGGTGTTGGGGGTGGTGCACCTCAAGGACGTGGTGAAGGAGGGCATCCGGGACCGGTTCGCCGAGCTGCGCCGGATGGGCATCCGGACGGTGATGGTCACGGGTGACAATCCGCTGACGGCCGCGGCGATCGCCCACGAGGCGGGGGTGGACGACTACCTGGCGGAGGCCACGCCGGAGGAGAAGCTCGGCCTGATCATCCGGGAGCAGGCGGGCGGCCGGCTGGTGGCGATGACCGGTGACGGGACGAACGACGCTCCGGCGCTGGCCCAGGCCGACGTGGGGGTGGCGATGAACACCGGCACCTCCGCCGCGAAGGAGGCCGGCAACATGGTCGACCTCGACTCCAACCCGACCAAGCTGATCGAGATCGTCGAGGTGGGCAAGCAACTCCTCATCACCCGCGGGGCGTTGACGACCTTCTCGATCACCAATGACGTGGCCAAGTACTTCGCGATCATCCCGGCGATGTTCACGGGGGTGTATCCGGGACTGTCCGCGCTGAACGTGATGGAGCTGCACAGTCCGACGTCGGCGATCACCTCGGCGATCATCTTCAACGCGCTGGTGATCGTGGCGCTGATTCCGCTGGCGCTGCGCGGGGTGCGCTACCGGCCGGCGTCCGCACACGACCTGTTGCGCCGCAACCTGGCGTTCTTCGGGTTGGGCGGGCTGGTGGCGCCGTTCGTCGGCATCAAGCTGATCGACCTGGTGATTTCGGGGATTCCCGGACTGGGGTGACGGCGGCGCGACGGTCAGCCGACGTGGACCCGGGGCCGGCGGCTGCGGTCCGGTTCGGCCTCGCGCAGCACCTCCCGGGTGACGGGGGCGACCTCCCCCTGCCCGAAGAGGAAGAAGCGCAGGAATTGCGCGAAGGGGTTGCCCTCGGTCCACTCGAAGTAGATGTGCGGGCGCTGTCTGGTGGTGTCGCGGACGTGCAGCAGCAGCGCGGCCAGGGCGTTGGAGACGGCGGCGCTCTCCAGGCAGAGCACGCGGTAACGGTCGTGCATGACGTAGCCGCGCACGTGGAGTTCGCTCTCGAATTCGGACGGGTCCTTGATGGTGACCTCGACGAACACCAGGTCGTCTTCCGGCGGGATGTCGTTGTCGGCGCGGATCTGCTGGGCCTTGTCGCGGTACTCGGCGTAGTCGCGCCGGTCGGGCTCGTTGGCGATGAAGCGGATGCGGCGCTGGGCGATGTCGCGGACGAAGCGGGCGGCGGTGTCGTCGAGGATCACCTCGCTGACGCGCAGTTCGAAGGCGCGGGCGAGCCGTGAGCCGAAGGAGAGCAGGATGATGCCGGCGATGAAACAGGCACCGATCTTCACCCCGTCCGGCCGTTCGATGACGTTGGTGACGGTGGTGTAGAGGAACACCACCGCGATCACCGCGAAGCCGATGGCCCAGCCGCGCTGCTCGGCGCGCCGGGCGGCGATCGTCACCGCGATCGCCGCGGAACTGATGAGGACGAGGACGCCGGTGGCGTAGGCGCTGCCCTGCGCGTCGACGTTGGCGTCGAAGATCCAGGTGACCAGGAAGGCGACGGCCGTGAAGACCAGCACCATGGGCCGGACCGCACGGGCCCAGTGCGGCGCCATGCCGTAGCGCGGGAGGTACTGCGGCATCAGGTTCAGCAGGCCGGCCATGGCGGAGGCGCCGGCGAACCAGAGGATGGCGATGGTCGAGACGTCGTAGACGGTGCCGAAGACGGAGCCGAGGTAGGCGTGCGCGAGGTACGCGAGGGCCCGGCCGTTGGCGGGTCCGCCGGGTCGGAACGCGGCGGCGGGGATGAGGAGGGTGGTGACGAAGCTGGTGATGATCAGGAAGACGCTCATGATGACGGCGGCGGTGGTGAGCAGCTTCTTGGCGCCCCGGATCCGTCCGGTGGGGCGTTTCTCGGTGTCCTCGGGGTCGCCCTCGATGTGGGGCATGACCGCGACGCCGGTCTCGAATCCGGAGAGGCCGAGGGCGAGCTTCGGGAAGACGATGAGGGCCACCGCGATCATGGCCGGAATGCTGCCGTGTTGGACGGTCAACGCCCGCGTCCAGTCGGTGACCACGTGCCCGGTGGTGACCACGTGCCAGATCCCGACGGCCGCGACGACCGCGTTGAGGACCAGGTAGGTGCCGACGAGGACGACGGCCACCCCGATCGCTTCGAGGAACCCCTTGAGGAAGACCGCGCCGAGCAGCGCGACCAGGATCAGCGTGACGACCATCTGGCGGCCCTGGAGCGCGCTGTGGACGTGCGGGTTCTCGACGAGGTGGGTGGCGGCGTCGGCGGCCGACAGGGTGATGGTGATCAGGAAGTCGGTGGCGGCGAAGCCGAGCAGGGTGAGGACGAACAGCTTGCCCTTCCAGAAGGACAGCAGCCGTTCCAGCATCGCGATCGAGCCCTGGCCGTGCGGGCTCTCCGTGGCGACGCGGCGGTACACGGGCAGCGCGCCGGCGAGGGTGACCAGGACGAGCACGAGGGTCGCCACTGGCGAGAGCAGGCCGGCGGCGAGGGCGGCGATGCCGGGCTGGTAGCCGAGGGTGGAGAAGTAGTCGACGCCGGTCAGGCACATCACCCGCCACCAGCGTTGTCCGTGGTGGCCGGTCTCCGGTACGGCGCGCTGGTGCTTTCCCATGTCGGCGACGCCCTGCAGCATCCAGGTACGCAGGCGGTGCCGCGCCGTGGGCCCGGAACCAGCACCGGCAGGGGTGGGGGCGGCCATCGTGAGCTCCTGTCGTACACCGAAAGGATCCGGCCAGTGTTGCGGCGGCGGATTCAGCGTACGCACTTCCGTGGCCCGGGCCGCGGCGCTCGCGGTCCGGGTGGGCTCGTGTCTCGGGTCGCCCGGTGTCCGCGGTCGTTCCGGCACCGGACCGCCACGACGTTCCGGCATCCCGGCCCCCGCTCAAACGCCGACGCCGGGAAGACCACCAATTCGATGGAACCGAACCGCTCTTCGCCCCGGTCCGCCGCGGAGTCCTTGGAGGATCGCGGGACGAGGAGGGGTCCTGGTCGAAAGGGATGCGGGAGGCGGAATGGCAGGGGCTTGGCTGCGGGGCGGGGCGGCGGCGGCCGCGGTGTGCGGAGCGGTGCTGGCCGCCGTTCCGTCGACGACGGCGACGGCGATGACGGCAACGGCGATGACGTCGACGGCGGACCGGCCGGTGCCGGACACCCGCATCGTGGGCGGGGAGAACGCGGACGTGCGGGACGTGCCGTGGCAGGTGTCGGTGCGCAACCGCGGGGGCCACATCTGCGGTGGTTCGATCGTCCGCTCCGATGCGGTGGTGACCGCGGCCCACTGCACCGTGGGCGCACCACCGGGGTCGCTGAGCGTCCGGGCGGGCAGCACCGCCCGCGGTTCGGGCGGGCAGGTGGTCCACGTGGCCCGGGTGCTGCGGCACCCGAAGTACAACGCCGCCACGATCGACTACGACGTGGCAGTGCTGGTCCTGGCGTCCCCGCTCCGGTTCGGCGACGGGGTGCGGGCGGTCCCGTTGGTGCCGGCGGGCGACGAGCCCGCGGCGGGCACCCCGGCGACGGTCACCGGGTGGGGCGCGACCCGGGACGGCGGCGCGTTGCCGGAGCGGCTGCGGCGGGTCGACGTGCCCAAGCTCAGCGACACCTACTGCAAGGGCGCGTACGGACCGTCCTCGATCACTCCGCGGATGACGTGTTACGGCTTCCAGGAGGGCCGCAAGGACGCCTGTCAGGGCGACAGCGGCGGGCCGCTGGTGGTGGACGGGCGGCTGGCGGGCATCGCGTCGTGGGGCACGGGGTGCGCCGCGCCGGGGCACCCGGGGGTCTACACCAAGGTCAGCGATCCGGCGATCCACGACTACATCACCCGGTCGTAGCGCGGGCCGGACGCCTATGCTGACGCGGTGTTCGCACCCGAAGGCCCCACGTTCCGTGAGCTCGCCGTCCAGGCACTGTCGTCCGTCGAGCGGGGCTACGACCTGCTCGCCCCGAAGTTCGACCGGACGCCGTTCCGGACGCCGGAGGTGGTGCTGGAGCCGGTGGTCCGGGAGTTGCGCGCACTCGGCCCGTTCGCCGCTGGACTGGACCTGTGCTGCGGAACGGGCGCGGGGATGGAGGTCCTGCGGCGGGTGTGCCGGGAGCGGGTGACCGGCATCGACATCAGTGCGGGCATGCTCGCGGTCGGACGGGACCGCGCTGCGCAGGCGGAACGGGACGGGAGCGGACCGCGCCTGGAGTGGGTACGGGCGGACGCGCGGGCGCTGCCGTTCGGCCCGGCCTTCGACGTGGTGGTGAGCTTCGGGGCGTTCGGGCACTTCCTGCCGCGGGCGCGACCGGGGCTGTTCGCCCAGGTCGGCTCGGTGCTGCGGCCCGGCGGCCGGTTCGTTTTCCCGGTGATGGCGCCCGCCCGGCCGGGCTCGCCGCTGTACTGGGCGCTGTGGGGCTTCGACGCGGCGATGCGGATCCGCAACGTGCTGTGGCGGCCGCCGTTCGTCATGTACTACCGGGGCTTCCGCCTGGCCGAGGTCCGGGCCGAGTTGGTGCGGGCCGGGTTCGCGGTGGAGTTGCGGGCGCTGCCGGAACTGGGCCGCCGGCCGGACGGCAGTCCCCGGTGCCGCCTGGTGGTGGCGACGCGGGTGGGTGCACCGGCCACCTGAGCGGTGGCGGGCGGGCTCCACGCGCACGGCATGAAGGAAACGTGTACATACTCAATTGTGACTGTTGCGTGGGTAACCGTTGGCCAACTCCTGGGCCGGGTAGGGTTGTTCGCATGCCGCAGAACGACGTCACCTCGTTGCCGGAGTTCGCCGATCATGCGCCACGCCACCTGGTCACGTTTGGGTCGTTGAGTCCTTCGTGAGCTCATATCCGGACCCCTCGATCACCGGCTCGGCCACCTGTGACCTGTGCCATTACCGTCGTCCCGCCACCGATGCGCCCCCCTTGACGGTTCGCCCGCCGACCGGTTCGCGCCAGCGTCAGGTGCGGTTGTGCGCACCGTGCGGTGAGGACCGCCCCGGTCGACGGCGCCGCGAGCTGATCGCGGAGGACTTCAGCTGGCAGTCGATGTCCCGTCAGGCCCACGACCTGGCGGACGCGTACACCGCGGGTCGCTGGCTGCCCTACGAGGACGAACACCGCTGGGCGCTGGGCCTGGCCCGCACGTACTGGACGCGGGCGGCGCTGGAGGCCGCGCTGGGCGACCCCAACCCCTACCTCCGGGCCGGCCGGCTGGTCCGGGTGGTGGAGCCGCTCCCCCGCATCCTCGCCGTCGTGGGCGCCGGCGACCGCGCGCTGCGGCCGGTCCAGGCACTGCTCGACACCCTCGCCGTACGGTCCGCCCGGTCCTGACGCACCGTCCGCCGACCGCGCCGCGCGGGCACACCGGCGGTCTGCGCCATGCGACGGAGGGCCCGTCCGTGCCGGTGCGCCGGGCGGCGCGCCGCGGCCCAGCTTGCGACGATGGGCCCGCCAGTCACCGGACGTCCCCCACCGCTCGGAGTCGCCATGTCCGCCAGCACCGATCTGCTCGTCGACGCCTTCGGGCGGATCCGCGAGGTCGTCGAGGAGGTGGTGGACGGCCTCGGCCCCGAGGAGCTCGACAGTCGCCCCGACGGACGGGCCAACTCCATCGCCTGGCTGGTGTGGCACCTCACCCGGGTCCAGGACGACCACATCGCCGGGGTGGCCGGCACCGAGCAGATCTGGACCGCCGACGAGTGGTACGAGGCGTTCGGGCTGCCGTTCCCGGAGGCGGACATCGGCTACGGGCACGCGCGGAAGGACGTCTCGAAGGTCCGGGGCCTGAGCGCCGAACTGCTGACGGGCTATCACGCCGCCGTGCACGAGAGCACCGCGCGCTACCTCGCCACGCTCGCCGTGAAGGACCTCGGCCGGGTCGTCGACCGGAGTTGGTCGCCGCCGGTCACCCTGGGCGTCCGGCTGGTCAGCGTGGTCTCGGACGACCTGCAGCACGCGGGCCAGGCAGCCTACGTGCGGGGCCTGTTGGGTCGGTGAGCCCGGGCCGGGGCCGCTCGGTGCCGAGGGGGCAGGCGGTGCAGCACCACCTCGGCGAGCCGGCCGCCGGTGATCTCGGCGGTCAGGTACGTGCAGGCGGGCTGCCGGCGGCGGTCGGTCGGCGAGCCGGGGTTCAACAGGCGCAGGCCCGTCTCCGTCGTGGTGTCCCACGGGATGTGGCTGTGCCCGAAGACGAGCACGTCGAGGTCGGGGAAGCGCTCGGCGCAGCGGCGTTCCCGGCCCCGCGCGGGGCCGGTCTCGTGCACCACGCCCAGGCGCACTCCGTCCAGGGCCGCTTGGGCCACCTCCGGCAGCCGGGCGCGCAGTTCCGGGCCGTCGTTGTTGCCGTGGACCGCGAGCAGCCGACGGGCCCGGGTCCGGAGCAGTTCCAGGGTGGCGAGGTCGGTCCAGTCGCCGGCGTGCACCACGACGTCGGCGTGCGGTACGGCGTCGAGCAGCTGCGGCGGCAGGGCCCGGGCGCGTTGCGGGACGTGGGTGTCGGAGGTGACCAGGAGGCGCAGCGGCACGGGTCAGCGCTCCTGGGCGGTGGGGCGGACCATGATTTCGTTGACGGCCACCCGGGCCGGTTGGGTGACCATGAAGGCGATGGCGCGGGCGATGTCGTCGGCGTGCAGCCAGGCGTCCCGGGGCAGGCCGTGGGCCGACGAGGCCTGACTGCCGAGGGTCATCTCGGTGGTGGTCATGCCGGGTTCGACCAGTCCGACGCGGACGCCGCGGCCGGTCACCTCCTGGCGCAGGGACTCGCTGAAGGAGCACACCGCGTGCTTGGTGGCGGAGTAGACGCTGTTGTCCTTGCGGGGCACCCGGCCGGCGACGGAGCTGACGGTGACCAGGTCGGCGACCCCGCGCGGGCCGGACGCGGCGGCGCGCAGCAGGTGCGGGAGCGCGGCGTGCGACATCCGTAGGACGGCCTTGAGATTGAGGTCGACCATCCGGTCCCAGTCGTCCGGGTCGCCGTCCTCGACGGCGGCGCGGGCGCCGTAGCCGGCGTTGTTGACCAGGACGTCCAGGCGGCCGAGGCGTGCCACGGTCCGTTCGACGGCCTGTCGGGCCTGTTCCCCGTCGCTGAGGTCGGCGGCCAGGGCGACGGCCGGGCCGCCGCCCTGCTCGGCGATCGTCTCCGTCAACGCGTGCAGGCGGTCGGCCCGACGGGCGGTCAGGGCGAGGGAGCAGCCCTCGCGGGCCAGTGCCAGTGCGGTGGCGGCGCCGATGCCGCTGGAGGCGCCGGTCACCAGGGCGACGCTGCCGGCGAGCGCCGTGCCGGTGGTGCCGTCCGCGGTCGTGGGGGTGTCGGTGCTGCCGGTGGCCATGGTGGTCTCGCGCTCCTCGTCGTCGGTACTGCCCGTGTCGGTCGCGGAACCTCTACCCCTCGGGACGTCACCAGCATCACCGTTCCCTCGCGTTCCGCAGCGCCACGGGCCTTCCGGATCGGCGGCCCGAAGACTGGCCGCGGCGCGGTGCGGCTGCCCGAACAGCGGGTATCACCCGGGGGAATCCGCTTCTCACGCTCTCAGGAGCCGCTCATGAAGCACACCCATCCCCTGCCCGGGGACATCGGGCTCACCCAGATATCCGGTGTCACCGGCCGGTTGATCCGCTTCGGCGAGTGGATCAACGGAGACGGCTTCGCCGACTACGAACACGCCTTCCTGGTACTGCCCGGTGACCGGTTGTTGGAGGCCGAACCGGGCGGCGCCCGCATCCGGCAGCTCACCGAGTACGACGGCTCCGACGTGCGCTACGTGTGCCCGAAGCGGCTCACCGAGCAGCAGCGCGACGGCATCTGCGCGGCCGCCGACCGGTACGTGGGCGTGCCGTACAGCTTCCTCGACTACCTGGCGATCGCAACCCACCGCTTCCACCTGCCCGTTCCGGGGTTGCGCCGCTACGTGGCCAGCACCCGGCACATGATCTGCTCCCAGCTCGTCGACCAGTGCTACCAGGACGCGGGCGTCCACCTCTTCGCGGACGGCCGCTGGCCCGGCTACGTGACGCCGATGGCCCTGTACACCCTGCTGGCCGGCTGAGGCGGGCGGCAAAGGCGGCCCGGGGCGCGGTGCCGGCCGGGGTCGTGGGGTGCCGCCGTCCTGCGGGGTGCGGGCGTGCCGGCCGGAGCGGCGGCACGCCCGCGGGACCGCTCAGGTGCCGGGCTTGCGCCCGTAGACGTAGACGTCGTCGCCGTTGTGCAGCAGCGACCAGTACTTCTTCGCGTCGTTGGTGCGCATGTTGACGCAGCCGTGCGAGCCGGGGGCGGACCAGACGCTGCCGCTGATGGCGTGGAACGCCTCCCCGCCGTCGAAGAACTGGCTGTACGGCATGGCCGTGTGGTAGATCGTCGACACGTGGTTCAGGTGCCGCCAGTAGACGCGCTTGAGGCCGGTGCGGGTCGCGCCGCCCTTGCGTCCGGTGCGGACGGGCACCGGGCCGTACACCAGCCGCCGGCCGTCCTGGATCCAGCTGATCTGGCGGGTCAGGTCGACGCAGGCGATCCGGCCCTTGTTGGTGGGGCACTTGTGGGCGCTGTTCGGGTTGCGGCCGGCGGCCCGCTGCTTGGCCACCACCTGCATCACGCTCCAGGTGACCGGGCCGGCGTAGCCGTAGTTCGGGGTGATGCCGTGGCTGTTCTGGAAGGCCCGGATGGCGCGGCAGTCGGATGCCGACTGTCGACCGTCGACCTTGAGGCCGAGGAACCGCTCGGCCTGGCTCTGGTAGGGGCCGCGGAGTCCGTAGCAGCCCGAACCGGCGGCCTCGGCGGGGGAACTCAGGGCGAGGGTCAGCGGGAGGGTGAGGGAGGTCAGGGCGAGCGCTGCGCCCGCTCGCCGGCCGAGGGCGCCGGCCGCGGGTCTGCTCAGTCGGAAGGGTATGCGTCGCTTCATGTCCGGTAGGACTCCCGGCTCCGCACGGTGGTTGCAGTCGGGGGCGGGCGGCAGCACCTTACGCGCCAAGGAATCCGGTGGGTCGGGAGGCGAGGATTCCGCTCATGGTGCGGCTTCGTCCCTGGCTGTGCGGGGAGTTGATGACCGATATGCAACGTCGTTCGAGGTCCGGAACGTTCCCCGACGCGCCGGATCGGAGAAACGGGTGACTGGCACCTTTCGCGGGTGGACCGGGTGAAGTGCCGCGGTTCCGCCCGAGTCGTGCCGGTCATCGGGAAACGGGAACGATCTCCGGAACGGCGGGTGCGCGAGGGTCCGTTGACGCCGTGGAAGCGTGCCGCCTAGAGTCCGCACGATCATCAGGATGCGAGAGGGACGTTCCGTCATGCGGAACACCTCGCAGGGGGCGGGCCCTTCGCATCCGTGTGACCGGCGGGCGAAGGCGAGGGGCGCGATGCACGGAGTCGAGGCGATGGGTCCGATCTCGGCGGCCACGGACCGCCTCGTGGTGACCGTCGAGGCGCTCGCCGACGCGGACGTCGGTGGTACGACGCTGGTGCCGCCGTGGACCCGCGGTCACGTGATCACCCATGTGGCGCGGGCCACCGACAGCCTCTGCCGGCTGCTCACCTGGGCCCGTACCGGAGTGGAGACCCCGCAGTACGCGAGCATGGACGCCCGGGCCGCGGAGATCGAGGCCGGTGCCCGACGCCCGGTCCGCGCGCTGGTCGCCGACGTCGTGGCGAGCGCCGAGCGCTTCGACCGCGCCGTACGCGCCCTGCCGGACGCGGCCTGGGGCTACGAAGTGCGCATGCGCACCGGTGAACTGCGGACGCCGGCCGCCCTCCTGCCCACCCGGCTGCGCGAACTGGAGGTCCACCACGTCGACTTGGCCGCCGGCTACGAATTCGCCGACGTGCCACCGGAGGCCGCCCGCTGGATCATCGACGACCTCTTCGCGGCACAGCGCCGACGCACCGGCGTCGCGCCGCTGCGGATCGCGGCGTCCGACAGCGACCTGGACCTGGAACTGGGCGTCGGCGGACCGACCGTGACGGGCTCCCAGGCCGACCTCCTCGGCTGGCTGACCGGCCGCACCACCGGCGCCGGCCTGACGTCGTCCGAGCCCGGCCCGGTCCCCCGGGCGCCGTACTGGATCTGACGCCCGCCGGCGACGACGGCGGTCACGGCCGGGTCCCCCGCCCGGTCACCGGCGACCGGCGCCCGTCACTGGCCCACCCGTCCGTCGATGCATTCGCGCAGCAGGTCCGCCTGCCCGCAGTGCCGGGCGTACTCCTCGATCCGGTGGACCAACAACTCGCGGATCGCGAACCGGTCCTTCCCCACCCGTTCGCCCAGGTCCGGGTAGGCGGCCAGGGCCGCGTCGGTCGCGGCCTGCTCGCGCTCCAGATCGGCGTAGGCGGCGTCGATCACGGCCGGTTCGCCGACGGCCCCGTCGAAGTCCCCGTCGCGCACGCCGTACAGCTTCGGCAGCGGGTCACCGAGCCAGCCGCGCCAGTCCCGTTCCACCTCGGCGAGGTGGCGGACCAGGCCGAGCAGCGACATCGTCGACGGCGGGACCGAACGCCGGGCCAGTTGCTCCGCGTCCAGGCCCTCGCACTTCATCCGCAGGGTCAGGCGGTAGTTCGTCAGGAAGTCGTGCAGGGTGGCGAGTTCGCCGTCCGGAACGGGACCGTCGTTGTTGCGGGGGTCGTCGTCCGGGTCCGTCCACATGTCGGCGTAGACGGTCGCCTGGGTCCATCGTGCGGGTTGCATGGACGGAAGGGTGCCCGGGACGGCCCGAGTTCGCCACCGAGTTCTCGTTGCGGGGCCGCGGGCGCACCGTCAGGTCAGGCAGCGGCGGAACGCGCCGTACTGCAGCGCGGCGAAGCCGGCCACCACGACGCCCTGCAACACAATCCACACCGTGCCCGCCGTGCTGGCGTCGAACCAGAGGGCCGGCGCGACGAGGCTCGCCACGGCCCAGGCCAGGTTGGCCAGCATCACCAGCCGTACGGCGGGGGCGGGTTGCCGTGCCCGCACCGCGAGCACTCCCACCGCCACCCCGTACGCCGTCAGGAACGCTCCGAGCCCCCTCAGCAGGCCCGGATCGACGCCGATCAGGCGGCCCACGGGCCCGGGGGCGAGGAGGTAGGCCAACCCGTTGGCCCCGGTGACGACCGCGTCGAGCGCCAGGAAGCGGCGCAGCCAACTGGCGGGGCCGACCGTCGTGGGGGCGCCCCGCGTCGCGGCGAACTTGGCCGAGGTCATGACATCACTCCTTGGTGAACCGTCCGTCTGTGGCCGGAATGCGCGGTTGTGGTGGCCGTCGGTTGCTGAACCCGGGTCACCCGCTTCCGACGGCAAGCCTGCCGGGCCCGGCGCACCGAATCGATTACCGCAGAGGTAATGCCGAGGTCATCGACGGTCCGTGGCGAAGGCGTCATCGCCGACGCGGGAGGGTTGCTACCGTGGTGGGGCGGACGGCGCGGAGGCATCCCCCCGCGCCCGCAGGTCAGGTGGAGGATCCGATGAGCAGTTCCGGTCGGTCGTGGACCGTCGACGGCATCTCCCACGCCCTGCCGCATTCCGAGTTGCGGGCGACGTTCATGCGGGAGATCGGCTTCACCGACGTCCGCGAGCTTCCGACCGTCCTGAACCGTTGGGTGAAGTTCATCGAGACCTTCGAAGCCGACCGCGAGCGGGTCGAGCACCTGCGCACGTCGTTCTGCGGGGCCGGGAATCTCCCCTCCACCTACCGTGCGGGGCTGATCGACGTGAGCGCCGAGGAGTTGCGTTCCGCCGCCGGCGAGAACGGTGCGCACCGGTGGGGCGCGGCGTGACCTACCGGCTCCACCTCGACCCCGCCCTCCACGCCACCTACAAGTCCCTTCCGGACGAGGCCCGTCAGGACCTGTCGGTGCTCCTGCTGGACGCGTTGATCGACCCGCCCTCGTTCTCCGAGCCCTACGGGACCGACGACGGCGTGATGCGGACCATCGCCCGCAGCCACGTCGCCGGCGTCATCCTCATCGGCGACACCGAAATCACGCTCGTCCAACTCACCTACGCGGGCTGAACAACTGACGGGGCGACGGGCCGGCGGGGTGGTCCGCGCCGTGCGCGCGTGGTGTCAGGCCAGGTCCAGGAGTTGCTCGTAGAAGCCGCCGAACTGCCGGGCGCGGTCCACGAGGTGGAGTTCGAGGATCCAGTGGCAGGCCCGTCCGGCCCGGTCGGTGCGGCGCAACGGTGAGGTGTTGTCCGGGGTGATGTAGGACTCGGCCTTGGCGCCGTCGTTGGTCTCGTGGGGGAACTCCCCGACCAGGTGGCCGGTGTGCCAGATGCCGATCTCCCATCCGGCCTCGGCGGCGAGTTCCTCGACGGTCCGGTACAGGCGGGCGCCGGTCATGGTGTCGTCGGCCTGGAAGGCGGCGCGGCCGGCGTCGAAGATGCGGGGCAGGTCGGCCAGGAGGCGGTGCTTGTCGGGGTCCTGGCCGAAGACGTAGGTGCGGCCGAAGTCGGCTTCGTACTCTTCGAAGATCGGGCCGAAGTCGGCGAAGGCCACGTCGTCCTCGCCGAGGACGCGGTCCGGCGGGTTGTCGCGGTAGGGCGCCAGCGTGTTGGGGCCGGAGCGGATGATGCGCTTGTGCCAGTGCTTGGTGGTGCCGAACATCTCGTTCGCCAGGTCCCGGACGTGGTCGCTGACCTCGCGCTCGCCGCGTCCGGGTGCCACGATCCCGCGCGCCTCCACCTCGGCGAACAGTGCGATCGCCTTCTCCTGCGCGGCGACCAGACCCGCGATCCGCGCCGCTTCGATGTCCGTCATACCGGTCCCTCCTCGTCTTCGGCACCTGTCAAGTGGCGCCGTCGTGTGTGCGGTTGGCCGACTTCCTGGATGTGTCTGTGGGTGCTTGTCGGGCCCGGGAGCACGGGGCGTGCCACTAGGGCGCCTCGTCCTCTTGGTAGGCGTGCCGTTTCCCGGTCCAGGGGTCGGCGGTGTTGTGGTAGCCGCGTTCCTCCCAGAAGCCGCGGCGGTCCCGGGTCATGTACTCGATGCCGCGCAGCCACTTCGGTCCCTTGTAGCCGTAGAGGTGCGGGACGACCAGGCGCAGGGGCGCGCCGTGTTCGGCGGTGAGCGGCTCCCCGTCGTGGTGGGTGGCCATCACGGTGGTGTCCGCGGTGACGTCGGACAGGCGGAGGTTGGCGCTGTAGCCGTACTCGGCCCAGGCCATGACGTGCGTGACGTCCGGGGCGGGCGGGGCGAGGTCCAGCAGCGCGGCGGCCGGCACTCCGTAGAACTCGTGGCCGGTGGTGCTGGTGCCGGACGCGCAGTGCAGGTCCGCCACGAGCGTCACCCCCGGCATGGCGACGACCTCGTCGAAGGTCCAGGAGTACGGGTGCCCGCTGGCGGTGGCGCCGAAGACACGGAGGGTCCACCGCTCCGGGCGGAAGCGGGGCACGGGCCCGTAGTGCGAGACGGGCCAGCCCTTCGCCAGGCGCTGCCCCGGTGGAAGCATGCCGTCACCCACGAGACCCCCTTGATGGTCACAGATGCAAGGCTGAGCGTAGTTCACCCTCGCATCTGAGACCCGGCTGGGGGCTTCCCGGGTGTGCCGGCGGACGGTCCCCGGCCTGGTACGGGGTGTCAGTCGCGGGCTCCCCCGCGCGCACGCGCCGTCCGGCGAGTTCGGTGTCCGTGCGGGCCGTGCGCAGGACCGGGTGCCGGTGGATGACCTCGGTGAGGGCCGCGGCGAACGCCTTCTCGTCGAAGTCCCCGGACATCCCCCTGCCCGCGACCCCGGACCCGCACGGGCTGACGAGATGCCGCCCCTCCCGGTGCGCAATCCAGTGGCGGGCCCGGCCTCCGACGGCGAGGATCACGGCATGCCTGCCTTCCTGGAAACCGAACGGCTCGCCCTGCGCCCCTTCGCCGACGCCGACGCCGAGCGCCTCTTCGCCCTGGACGACGACCCCGAGGTCATGCGCTTCATCAACGGCGGAAAGCCGGCCGACCGCGCAACGATCCAGGCACGGTCCCTGCCCCGGCTCCGCCACGCGTACCCCTGCGTCGGCGCCCCGGGCTACTGGGCCGCCGAGGAGCGCGCCACCGGCTCGTTCCTCGGCTGGTTCGAGTTCCGGCCCCTGGACGAACGCAGCGCGGCCGTCGTCGAACTCGGCTACCGCCTGCACCAGGCCGCCTGGGGCAAGGGGTACGCCACGGAGGGGTCCCGGGCGCTGATCAGCAAGGGGTTCACCGCCCTCGGCGTCGAACGGATCACCGCGAACGCCATGGCGGTCAACGCCCGTTCCCGACGGGTGATGGAAAAGGCGGGCATGGTGTTCCGCCGGCACTTCACCGGCGACTGGCCCGAGGCGATCGCCGGGTCCGAACACGGCGAAGTCGAGTACGAACTCACCCGGGCCGCCTGGGAGCAGACCAGCCGACGCACGCGGTGAGGACGGGTCGGGTGCGCTGTCGTTCGCGGCCCGGCGCCACCGGCGCTACGCCCAGACGGCTCGGGCCAGGGCCCCTCCTACGAAGGCCGCTCCGAGGCCGGCGGCGATGCTGCCCACGACGTTGGCCACGGCGAGGAGTCCCGCCCCGTCCTCCGACAGGCGCAGCGTCTCGTAGGAGAACGTGGAGTACGTGGTCAGGGCCCCGCACAGGCCGGTTCCGAGCAGCAGTTGCACGTGCGGCGAGGCGGCTCCGGCCGCCACCGCGCCGGTGAGCAGCCCGAGGACCAGGCTGCCGACGACGTTGACGGTGAAGGTCCCCCACGGGAAGACGGTGTCGTGGCGGCGCTGCACGCTGCGGTCGGTGAGGTAGCGCAGCGGTGCGCCGACCATCGCGCCGAGGACGACGAGGGCCCAGGTCATGCGGGGTTCTCCTGCTCGCTGGTGGAACGGCTGGCTTCGATCGCGTCGAGGTTCACGACGCGGCCGCCCGGGGGCTCGTCGAGTTCCCGGAGGGCGGCGCGGACGGCGCGACGCCCGCGGGGCTGCCGCGCACTCACCGTGGGCATCGCGTCCGCCGTTCGATCAGGCGCCGGGTCAGTGCCGCGGCGGCCCACACGGCCGCCAGTGCGGAGAGGGCGGTCAGGGCCAGGTAGCTCAGCGCCGTGCCGGCCCGGCCGCGCTCGACCAGGCACTGGACGTCCACCACGTACGTGGAGAAGGTGGTGAAGCCGCCGAGGACACCGGTGCCGAAGAAGGGCCGCACCAGTCGGGGCGCGGTCCACAGGTCGGTGATCACGACCATGAACGTGCCGATCACCGCGCATCCCAGCACGTTGACGACCAAGGTCGTCCAGGGGAAGGCACCCGCGGCGGTGGGCCAGACCAGGGACGCTCCGTAGCGGGCGACGGCCCCCAGCGCACCCCCGACGGAGATCGCACCGAGCACCGGCCACTGCTCCGTGCGCTGCCCGCGGCACGGCCGGCGCACGCTTTCGAGGGAGGACCCGATGTCGGGGTCGGGGGGCTCCTGTACGGCCCCGGGACGACGAAGGGGTTCCACGCGCACGTCTCCTACTCGCCGGGCACCCGGAAAAGGGTGCGCTCGATCGCAAGTAGGGACCGTTGGCGGCGACTGTGCTGCGGTTCGGGTACGGCGGGCCCCACCGCCGTACGGCAACCGAAACGGCTGCCGTGACACCCAAGCGTAGCCGCTGACGGATGGCGGTCCAATCCGGCCGGTGCCGCCTGCACGGACGCCTGTGGATGACTGCGGATGACTGCGGATGGCTGCGGATGGCTGGCTGGGCATGCCTGCGGACGTTTGCGGGCGCGTGCGGATGGCCGGGGATGTCTGCGGATGACTGGGGATGACTGGGGGCAGCCCGCCACATCGACGCACACATGCCGCATGCAGGCACCGCCCCGTACGCTTCGGTCGTTCGCAACATCGACGGCCATGGTGCCGAGGCGGGGGAAGACAGATGACTCATCGGCGCGCAGCGATACCGGCCCTGGTCGGAGCCCTGTCGCTGACGTTATTGCTGTGGTGGGCGGGAGCGAGCGCGCAGGCACTCGAACTGCGCGGCACCACCAACCTGTTGGACATCCAGGCGATGAACGAAGTCCGAAGATGGCTCACACCGTGGGCGTACGACACCCCGGCGGCACTGTTGTCGGGCGGCGGGGACGGCTTCGCGGGCGACGGCGTCCGGTACTCCGCGCTCCACGTGACCGCGATGCAGGTCAGGTTCGTGGTGGTCTTCGTGGCCTTCCTGGCCGGCGCGCTGCTCCTGGTCCGGAGGATTCCGCCGACGCCGGGCCGCACGCCGGCCACGCTGCTCGCGCTGTGGGCCTGGGGACCGGTGGCCGGCACGCTGGCCGTCGTCGCCTCCGCGCCGTGGCTGATCGCCTCCTCGGGCCGCGGCAGCTTCCGGGTCCTGCCGCAGTTGGCGAGCATGAGCGCGTCGAGCGGCCCGGTCGTGGTGTTCGCCGCGTTGGTGAGCTCCCTGGTCACGGTCGTCGTGGCGCGGATGACCATGAAGGGCGCGGACGCTGCGCCCCGGGGCGGGGTGCCGCCGCGGGCCGCCCGCCTGGCCGCGAGCGTGGGCACCGCGGTGATCGCACTGTCCCTGGTGGTCCTGTCGTACGAGGCGGTGGCGGCGTGGATCCAGACGTCGTTCAACGGCCGCGGGCTACTGTCCGAGCCCGGCGACCTGCTGCGCCAGTGGTTGCTGCTGGGTGGTTGGTCGGGCCCGGGACGGACGCCGTTCGGCGACTGGTTGCTGTACCGGTCCGGCGACGCGCTGATGTTGGTCGTGGTGTGGTGGGCGCTGCGGCTGTTGCCCGGCCGGCTCACCCGGATCACCGTGCTGACGATGACCGTCGGCACGATCTGCGCCACCGTGCTGGGGCTGCTGGCGCGACAGGCGCTCCAGGCGGCGACGGACGGCACGGCGTCCATCTGGGGGCCGATGTCGTTGTTCTCCAGGCTCGGCGAAGGCGCGCCGGCCGCCCTGGTCTTCGGCACCCTGGCGGGGTTGGCCGGCCTGGTGACACTGCGGTTGGCCGGCGTGCGGAACGCCCCTGACGGTTCCGCCGGGTGACGGCGTCGGCGGTGGTGCGTGACCTGATGGCGGGCCGCACCACCGCCGTTGCGGTCCCCCGCACCGACCACGTTCCGCATGCGTGCGGAACGTGGTGACCCCCGTGGGTGGGGTCCGCTCGTGCCGCGCCGGTTGGTCGACGTCCCCCCGGGAACCCAACGGAGATCCTCACCACCGACCGTCACCTTGAGCGCATCGACCACCGAAGTCGGGCTGACCGACGCCGCCCGCTGGCTGCGCACCTGCTCTTCGACCTCGTGGCCGGGTCCTGGTGGCTCGCTGCCGACACAAGCCGCCGCGGGTGCCCCCGGACCCGCCGCCCTGCCCTGACCACGACGGCGTTTCGCCGTGCCGCGGTGCGTTCAACGGCCCGATGTCGGCCGGGAGTTCGTACGTCAACGGGCTTCACATGAAGCTCATGTGACGTTTCCTCAGATGTTGCCCCGCCTGCCCTCTCCACGCCTCCGTTTCCGGTATGTGTTTTTCTCGTTTCCGGGACATGGCGAAATAGGGGCACCGCGGCAACGGAATCGGGCGCCGAAGAAGGGGGTTCTCGGGATTTCCGGTGCCGCGCCACGAAGCGATCAATCGAATTCCGTTGCGCAGTAAGGGATATGAGGGTGCGGGGAGACCGAGAGGTCGCCTCCCGACCGGGATCCGCTGGTCAGAGCGACGGAGCGGAGACGGTGACCTACCCGGCAGTATTTTCCGTCCGGGCGGATCGGGGACCGGAGAAGGCGTTGGGCAGTGGCTTTCCGTGGTTCACAGTCACGTAATTCATGTGAAGAGGGTCACGTTGCATCGGACGGTGTGGCTGCTGCTACGTTGAGCAGTGTTGCAGGGCAACCGAGGGGGCGCACGACCACTTGCCACGTCACTATTCTTGCGGAATCAGATTCCTGTCGGTGTGGTGAATCCGCCATAGGCGGAGACCGGAAAACCGGACGGCGAGTCGGTGGTAACGACGCGCAGCGTCACATCAGTTGCCAGGGGCCGAGGACCGGGTCCGCATAACCTCCCCCGCTCCTCCCCCTCCCGCCGCCCAGCACCCCACACCATCCCCACACCCGCACTCCTTGCCGTTCCACCGCGACGGTGCTCGGGCGACCCCCGATGCCCGTCGGTTCGTAGGCGTGCCCGACCGGCGCGCGACGGGAAAGGTCCATCCGTTGATGAACACGGCGCCTGTGCCAGGCACCAGTCAGCATCCGTTACTCGAAGAGCTCTTCCGCGAACAGGTCGCACGCCGACCCGATGCGCCGGCCGTGATCGACGGCGCGACCACGCTGTCGTACCGCGAACTCCACGACCGTGCGGGCCGGGTGGCGGCCGGGCTGATCGCGTTGGGCGTGGGCCGGGAGACGCCGGTGGCCATGGCCTTCCCGCGTTCGGCCGACGCGGTCGTGTGCACCCTGGCCATCGTGCTGGCCGGCGGCGCCTACCTCCCGGTCAACCCCGACTTCCCCGGCGAGCGCCTGACCCAGATGCTGGGGGACAGCGGCGCCGAACTGCTGGTCTGTGCACCAGGACTGGCCGGCGCGCTGACGTCCGCGTTACCGCGGGCGACCCGCACCATGACGCTGCACGCACTGATCGCCGAAGGCGAGCGGGCCGGGATCTCCCCGCCGGCCGGTGCGGCGCCCGGCGCGGCGGGGCGTTCCCCGCTGGCCTACGTGATGTTCACCTCCGGGTCCACCGGTCGCCCCAAGGGCGTGCTGGTGGAACAGGCCGGCGTCGTCCGACTGGTGCGGGACAACGGCTTCTTCCGCTTCTCCCCGGACGAGCGGCTGTTGTTGACCGGCGCCCTGGAGTTCGACGCCGCGACCTTCGAGATCTGGGGGTGCCTGCTCAACGGCGCGACGCTGTACGTGACCGGCAAGGAAACGCTGCTGGTGCCGTCCGCCCTCAAGAGCTTCCTTCAGCGCCACGCCATCACCGTGATGTGGATGACCGCCCCGCTGTTCAGCCAGACCGCGGACGCCGATCCCGCGGTCTTCGCCCGGCTGCGCACGGTCGTGGTGGGCGGCGACGTGCTGCCCGCCCGCCAGGCACACGCGTTGCGGTCCGCGTACCCGGGACTGCGGATCATCAACGGCTACGGCCCGACGGAGAACACCACCTTCACCACCACCCACGAGGTGCGTGACGAGGAGCCGGCCGCGGTGCCCATCGGGCGCCCGCTGAACGGCACGACCGTGCGGGTCCTGGACGACGAGCGGCGGCCCGTGCCCACCGGCACGCCGGGCGAGCTGTACACCGGCGGGAGCGGACTGGCCCGTGGCTATCTGGGCCGGCCCGAGCTGACCGCGGAGCGCTTCGTCACCCTCGACGGCGAACGCTGCTACCGCACGGGGGACCGCGTGTCGATGGACGCGGACGGCCTGTTGCACTTCCACGGCAGGGTGGACGACCAGGTGAAGATCCGCGGGCATCGGGTGGAGGTCAAGGAGGTCGAGGCGGCCCTGTTGGGCTGCCCGGGCGTCCTGGACGGATGCGTGCTCGTCGCGGCGGACGAGGCGGGCAAGCACCTCGTCGGCTACCTGGTCCTCGACGAGGGTGCGGAAACCGAACGGGTCCGGGCGGCACTGGCCGGGCGGCTGCCCGACTACCTGCGGCCGGACCACCTGGTGACGCTGGACCGACTCCCCCTGAACACCAACGGCAAGGTCGACAAGGCCGCGCTGCCCCCGGTGGGAGCGGAGCACGCACAGGTGTCGGGTGACGAGCGCGCGCACGCCGGACTCTCTCCGGAGCAGGCGCGACTGGCCGCGGTGTGGGACGGAGTGCTGCGGCTCAAGGGCCGCGCCGTGCGGCCCGAGGACGACTTCTTCGCGTTGGGCGGCAACTCCCTGGCTGCCGGGGCCCTGATCGGGCGACTGGCGGTACGGGACGGGGTGGCCCTGTCGTACCGGGAGGTGTTCGAGAGCCGCACCCTGGCGCGGATGACGGAGGCGGTGCGACGGGCCGGACAGGCGCCGTCGGCCGGTCTGCCGCCGGTCACGCCGGCTGCGCCCGGGGCCCCCACCGTCCTTCATCCGCAGCAGCACGGGCTGCACACCCATGCCCAGGTCGCTCCGGCGTCGCTGGCCTACCACGTTCCGCTGCGCATCGACCTCGACGGGCCGGTGACGGCGGCCACGGTCAGGTCCGCGCTGGGTGAACTGGTGCGTCGGCACGATGCGTTGCGGACCCGGCTCGTCGTCACCGACGAGGGACCGCGGCAACTGGCGGAACCCCACGCGGTGGTGGAGATGGTCGGGCCGCCCGACTCCGACGTGTTCGCCGGTGAGGACGACCGGTCGCCTCTCGCCTCCTTCGTCCGGCCGTTCGACCTGGCGGGCGGGCCGCTGTTCCGAGCGCTGCTGATCCGGCTGGACGACCACTTCCACCGGCTCTACCTCGACGTCCACCATGCGGTGTTCGACGGGGTGTCGTTGCGGATCGTCGCGGAGGAGCTGACGGAGCTGCTCTCGGGCGGCGTGCTGCCCGAGCCCAAGTGGGGCTACGCCGATGCCGCGCAGTGGTACGCCGAGCGGCTCGCCGAGGGGGCGTTCGCGGCGGACGAACGGTACTGGACGGAGGTCCTGGCCGACCCGCCGCGGCTGGAACTGCCCACGGACCACGCCCGCCCGGCCGTGCGCGCGGAGGACGGAGCGGTGGTGCGGCTGGCGCTGACGTCCGCGCGCGACGCGGCGGTCCGGCGGATCGCCGAACGGTCCGGCAGCACGCCGTTCGCCGTGCTGCTCAGCGCCTACACCGCCGCGCTGATGCAGCTGTCCGGACAGCGGGACGTGGTGGTCGGCAGCCCGATGAGCGGGCGGATCCACCCCGACTTCGAGTCCGTGGTGGGCATGTTCGTCAACACCGCCCCGCTGCGCCTCACCGTCGACGGACCCGCCACGCTCGCCGACCTCCTGGACGCCGCCCACCAGCGGCACCAGGAGGCCCTGGAGCACCAGGCGTATCCCTTCGACCGGATCGTCGGGCAGTTGGGGCTGCCCCGGGACGCCGCCCGACTCCCCCTGCTGGACGCCTTCTTCGCCCTGCAGAACATCGACTTCCACGGCTTCGCCCGCGACGGGCTGCACGTGGACGTCACCCTGCTGCACACCGGTTCCTGCCGCTTCGACCTGAACCTCCAGGCGTTCCAGCGGCCCGACGGCACGGTGCTGGAGTTGGAGTACAGCACCGCGCTGTTCACCGCGTCCTCGGCGGAATACCTGCTCCACCGCGTGGGCGAGCTGCTCGACGACCTCGACGCCGCCCCGCACTCCCCCCTGTTCGACTCCTCGGCGCCCACGACCGCGGTCACCCCCGCGTACGCCGATTTCTCTTTCTAGAAGGACCCCATGACCAGCGCACTCCAGGTCCAGCAGGCCCTCCGCAACCACCCCGACCAGCAGGAGTTCTGGGCGGCCCGCAGCCAGGGCTGGACCGAACCGGTCCAGGTCATCCGCGATCACCTGCGCCCCGACGCCGGCGAACCCCGCACCACCGACGTCCCGTTGGACGCGGCCACCGCGGCCGCCCTGACCCGGATCACCTCGGGCGACGCGGTGCTGCTGCGCACCGTCGCCGCCACCGTGCTGGCGCTGCTCGCCGCGCGGACCACCGACCGCGACGACGTCGTCGTCCACCTGCCCGTGCCGCCGCAGCACTTCGACGCCCCCAACCGCGCCGTCCCGCTGGACGTGCGGATACCGGCGGGGACCGCGGCCAAGCAGCTCCTCGGAGCGGTCCGCGCCGGATACCTCGACGTGGCGTCCCATCTGGACGTGCCCGTACGGCAGTTGTTGGAGCGTGCCGGCAGCCGGCCGACCGACTTCATGATCGCGGTGGACGGCGACCTCGGCCCGCAGGACGCCGACCAGGCCGGTGCGCCCCTGCTGTTCTCCCTGACCACCGGCGCCGACCCGCGCCTTGCCCTGCGGTACGACCCCACGCTGTTCACCGAGGCCACCGCCGACCGCCTCGTCGACGGCTACCGCACGCTGCTGCACACCCTCACCACCGCGCCGGACACCGCCACCGACGCCTTCCGTACCCCGTCGGACGCCGAACTCGCCCTGTTGCAAGGGGAGTTCAACGACACCGGTGCGGAGTTCCCGGACGGCCGGCTGCTCCACGGTTTCCTGGAGGAGCGGGCGCGCGAGCACGGTGAGCGGATCGCCGTCGCCGACGGCAGCGGGACCACGTACGCCCGACTCAACGCGGACGCCAACCGCCTGGCCCGCACCCTGCGCGCCCGCGGCGTGACCGCCGGCAGCATCGTCGGCGTCTGCATCCCCCGGTCCGCCGCGATGCTCACCGCCCTCTACGCCGTGCTCAAGGCGGGCGGCGCCTACCTGCCGATCGACCCCACCCTGCCCGACAACCGCATCGCCTACCTGCTGGAGCACAGCGGTACGGAACTGGTGCTCACCACCGGCGACACCGCCGAGGTGCTCGGCACGCACCCCGTCCTCGACCTCGACGACCCGGCGAACTGGGCGGCCGAGAGCAGCGACCTCGACCCCGTCACCGGTCCCGACGACGCCTGCTACGTCATCTACACCTCCGGCTCCACCGGCCGCCCCAAGGGCGTGGTCGTCGAGCACCGCGCGATCGTCAACCGACTGTGGTGGATGCAGCGCCAGTACCCCCTGGGCGCCGGCGACGTCATCCTGCACAAGACGCCGTTCACCTTCGACGTGTCGGTGTGGGAGATCTTCTGGTGGTCGCTGGCCGGCGCCTCGGTCGCCACGCTGCCCAACGGCGCGGAGAAGGACCCCGAGCGGATCGTCGAGCGGATCGCCGAGAGCGGGGCGACCACCCTGCACTTCGTGCCGAGCATGCTGCACGCCTTCCTCACCTTCACCCGGGCCGCCGGCACCACCTCCCGACTCGGCTCGCTGCGGCAGGTCTTCGCCAGCGGTGAGGCGCTCGCCGCCGCCCACGTCGAACTGTTCCGCGAGGCGCTGCCCGACGCCCGGCTGAGCAACCTCTACGGCCCGACCGAGGCCGCGGTGGACGTCAGCTACTTCGACTGCGACACCGTCGACACCACCCGCTCGGTGCCGATCGGCCGGCCCATCGACAACATCACGCTGCTGGTGCGCACCCGCAGCGGCGCGCCCGCCCCGATCGGGGTGCCCGGTGAACTCTGCATCGCCGGCGTCGGCCTGGCCCGCGGCTACCTGCACGCACCGGAACTGACCGCGGAACGCTTCGTCGCCGGCCCCGACGGCCTCGGGCGCCTGTACCGCACCGGCGACCTGGCCCGTTGGCTGCCCGGCGGCGTCCTGGAGTACCTCGGCCGGCTCGACACCCAGGTGAAGATCCGCGGCTACCGCATCGAACTGGGCGAGATCGAGCACCTGGCGAGCGGCGTGGCCGGCGTCGTCGAGTGCGCGGTGGCGGCCGTCGAGGGCGACCGCGGCGAGAAGGCGCTGTGCGCCTACGTCGTGGCCGCAGCGGACTTCGAGGAGACGGCGCTGCGCACGGCGCTCGCCGGCGAGCTGCCGTCCTACATGGTCCCGCAGTTCGTCGTCACCGTCCCCGCCATCCCCACCAACCACAACGGCAAGCGCGATCTCTCCGCCCTGCCGCGCCCGGCCCAGCAGGACGCCGCGGCGCACCACGTCGAGCCGGCCACCGACACCGAGCGCCTGATCGCCGCGGTGTGGGCGGACGTCCTGGGCACCGAACGCATCGGCGCGCGGGACAGCTTCTTCGCGCTGGGCGGCGACTCCATCCTCGGCATCCGGGTGGTGGCCGCGCTGCGTCAGGCCGGCTACGAGGTCACCGTCGGCGAGGTCTTCGCCCACCAGCGGCTGGCCGACCTCGCGGCCGTGGTGCGCCCGGCCCAGCAGGCGGCCCGGCCCGGGCCCGTGACGGAGGACACCGGCGCGTGGCCGGCCTCCGCGCTCCAGCAGGGCATGATCTACCACAGCAGCGTGGACACCGACGTGCCCGTCTACCACGACGTCTTCCGCTACCACGTGGACGTCCCGCGCGTCGACGACGACGCCCTGGTGGCCGCCTGGCAGCGACTGACGGAGCGTCACCCCGTGCTGCGGGCCCGCTTCGACCTGGAGTCCTTCGACCGGCCCCACATGGTCGTCGAGGACGCCCCGGCACTGCCGGTGGAGATCACCGATCTGCGCACCGCCGCGGACCCGTCCGCCGCCGTGGCCAGCTGGGCCGAGCAGGAGAAGCGCACGCCCCTCGACCCGGGCAGCGCCCCCGTCTACCGCGTCCGGATCTTCACCACCGCCGCCGACCGCGTCGTCCTCGGCCTCAGCTTCCACCACGCCCTCCTGGACGGTTGGAGCGTCGCCTCCCTGGTGGAGGAGTGGGTCCGCGGCTACGGCGACCTCCTCGAAGGCCGGGACGCGGCGCCCGCCCCCGCCGTGACCCTCCAGTCCCGGTACGCCGTCCTGGAGCGCCAGGCCGAGGAGGACCCCGCCCAGCGGGACTTCTGGGCCGCCGAACTCGACGGCGCCGAGATGACCGAGGTGCCGCGGCTGGGCGCCGACCGCGGCCACGGGGTCACCTCCGAAGTCGTCGTCGCCGCCCGCACCCTGGACCCGGAGCTGCTGGCGACGCTGCGCCGCCGCGCCCAGGAGTGGTCCGTCCCGCTCAAGAGCGTCTTCCTGGCCGCGCACCTGCGGGTGCAGGCGTTCGTCGCCAACCAGCGCCAGGTGACCACGGGCCTCGTCGCCAACGGCCGGCCCGAGGTCGACGGTGCCGAGACCGCGCTGGGCATGTTCCTCAACACCCTGCCGTTCCGCCTCGACCTCGACCCCCGGCAGAGCTGGCACGAACTGGCCGAGGCCTGCTTCGCGTTGGAACAGCGGCTGCAGCCGCACCGTTGGTACCCGCTGCCGGCCATCCAGAAGCTGCACGGCGGCCCGGTCTTCGACGTGCTGTTCAACTTCACCAACTTCCACGTCCACCAGCAGGACGCCCCGGACGACGGGCCCGCCGTCCGCGCCGTCGACTACTTCGAGCAGACCAACGCGCCGCTCGTCGTCTACGTCGGCGCCAACGCCTACGAAGGCGGCTGGGAGTACCGGATGGGGTACGACCCCGGGCAGTTCACCGCCGAGCAGATCGACCGCTACCTGGGGTACTACGGCAGCTGCTACCAGGCACTGGCCACACAGGGCGAACGGCCCTGGGCGGACACCGTCCCGCTCACCGCCGACGAACGCGCCGTGCTGCTGCCCGCCGTGGCCCTGCCCACCGCCCCCGAGCTGGACGGCAGCGCCACCCTCGTCGACCGCTTCGCGGCCATGGCCGACAAGCACGGCGACGCCACCGCCGTCTCCTGCGACGGCCGGCGGCTGACCTACCGCGAACTGGACCGACGGGCCAACGCGCTGGCGCACCACCTGGCCGCCCACGGCGTCCGCCCCGGCGACCTCGTCGCGCTGGCGCTGGAGCGTGACGTCGAGATGGTCGTCAGCATCCTGGCCACCCTCAAGGCCGGTGCGGTGTACGTGCCGATCGACCCCGGCTACCCCGAGGACCGCATCCGCACCACCGTCGAGGACGCCGACGTCCGCCTGGTCCTGGCCACCGCCGAGGTGTGCGCGCTCTTCCCGGACCGCGCCACCGTCACCGGCACCGCCGAGGTCCTGGACTCCCTGATCGGCGAGGGCGCCGACCACGGCCCGGAGCACGGCCTGCGCGCCGACTCGCCGGCGTACGTCATCTACACCTCCGGTTCCACCGGCCGCCCCAAGGGCGTCCTGGTGACCCACGGCAACGTCCTGCGGCTGTTCTCCCGGACCGAGGACTGGTACGGCTTCTCCGAGGCCGACACCTGGGCCCTGTTCCACTCCTTCGCCTTCGACTTCTCCGTCTGGGAGCTGTGGGGCGCCCTGCTGTACGGCGGCCACCTCGTGGTCGTCCCCTACTGGGTCAGCCGGTCCGTGGAGGACTTCGCCGACCTCGTCGTCGCCGAGGGCGTCACCGTCCTGAACCAGACGCCGTCCGCGTTCGGGCAGGTCAAGCAGGCCCTGATGGAGCGCGTCGGCCCCGACGACGTCCGCCTGCGCCAGGTCGTCTTCGGCGGCGAGGCGTTGGACTTCGCCGGGCTGGCGGACTGGTTCGAGCACTTCGGCGACGCCCGCCCCCAACTGGTCAACATGTACGGCATCACCGAGACCACGGTGCACGTCACCTACCGTCCGGTGCGCGCGGCCGACACCCGCGCCCCCGGCAGCATGATCGGCGAGCCCATCCCCGACCTGGGCCTCTACCTCGTCGACGACCTGGGCCGGCCGGTGCCGCTGGGCACCCCCGGCGAGATCGCGGTCACCGGCGGCGGCGTCGCCCTGGGCTACCTCAACCGGCCCGAGGAGAACGCCAAGCGCTTCGTCGAACTCGACCTCGGGCACGGTCCGACCCGCGGCTACCGCTCCGGCGACCTGGCCCGCCGGCTGCCCGGCGGCGACGTCGAGTACCTCGGCCGCGGCGACGCCCAGGTCAAGATCCAGGGCTACCGCATCGAGACCGGCGACATCGAGGCCGCGCTGGCCGCACACCCCGGGATCGACTCGGCCCTGGTCGTCGCCTTCACCCGCCGCACCGGCGGCAA
The DNA here is from genome assembly GCF_039532155.1 of Streptomyces lunalinharesii. Taxonomy (NCBI): domain Bacteria; kingdom Bacillati; phylum Actinomycetota; class Actinomycetes; order Kitasatosporales; family Streptomycetaceae; genus Streptomyces; species Streptomyces lunalinharesii. The sequence continues at coordinate 98,390 of NZ_BAAARK010000018.1, read as the reverse complement.
GGCCCTGGCCGGCTACTACGTCCCGCTGCCCGGCGAGACCCTCGACCGGCAGGAGCTGCGCGCCCACCTCGCCGACCGGCTGCCGGGCTACATGGTGCCCAGCTTCCTGGTGGAGGTCGAGCGCTGGCCGCTGACGATCAACGGCAAGACGGACCGGCGGGCGCTGCCCCACCCCGAGGACCACTCCGGTGGCACCGCCCGCGCCCACACCGCGCCGCGCAACGCCACCGAGGCCCGCCTGGCCGCCGTCTGGCAGGACGTCCTCGGTCTGGAGCGGGTCGGCATCGACGACGCCTACTACGACCTGGGCGGCGACTCCCTCCAGGGCATCCGGCTCGTCGGCGCCCTGCGGCGCGCCGGCTACGAGGTGCCGCTGCACGAGCTGTTCCGCCTCCAGACCATCCGCGCCCTGACCGACCGGGGCACGGTCACGGTCGCCGACGCCGCGTCGGCCCGGACGGCCCGGAGCGAGCCCTTCGACCTGCTCGACGCCGCGGACCGCGCGGGCCTGCCGGCGGACGTCGTGGACGCCTACCCGGCCACCCCGCTCCAGCTCGGCATGATCTTCCACACCGACCTCGATCCGGCGCAGGCGGTCTTCCACGACCTGATCCGCTACCGCATCGACCTCCCCCTCGACGAGGACGTCCTCACCGGGCTGCTGACCGCCATGGTCGACGCCGAGGGCCACGAGATCCTCCGCACGTCCTTCGCACTGGACGGCCACCGCCGGCCCCTGCAACGGGTGCACCCCCACGGCCGGGTCGAACTCGCCGTGCACGACCTCGGCCACCTCGACGCGGCACAGCGCACCGCGCACGTCGACGCCTGGTTCGAGGACGAGAAGAGCACCGGTTTCGACTGGCACCTGCCGACCCAGATGCGGTTCTTCGCACACCGGGCGACCGAGGACTCCTTCCACCTCTCGGTGAGCTTCCACCACGCGATCATCGACGGCTGGAGCTTCTCCGGCCTGATGGCCCGCCTGCTGGGCGACTACCGCGCCGTCCTGGCCGGTCGGACCCCGGCTCCGCACCGACCGGCGGCGCTCGCCTACCGCGACTACGTCGCCCTGGACCTGACCGCCCAGCAGGACACCGCGGCCCGGGACTACTGGACCGCGCTGCTGACCGGCGCTCCCGACACCACGCTGCCCCGGCTCCCCGAGCCCGGCCGCCGCTGGTCGGAGGCCGAGATCCTGCTGGACGAGGGGCAGTACGACCGCCTGGCCGCGCTCGCCGTCCGGCACGGCGTGTCCGTCAAGCACCTGTGCCTGGCCGCGCACTTCCGCGCCCTGTCGCTGATCACCCGCACCACCGACGTGACCACCGGCGTCTTCGGCCACGGCCGCCCCGAACACCTCGAAGCCGACCGCATGGTGGGCCTCTTCCTCAACATCGTGCCGCTGCGCACGGCGACCGACGGCCCGTGGGACGAACTGATCGCCGCGGTCAACCGCATCGACCACGAGCACCTGCCGCACCGCCGCTACGCCTACGCCGGCATCCAGCAGGACATGGGCGGGCGCCGCCTGGTCGAGACGGCGTTCAACTTCGTCAACTTCACCGCCTACGCAGACCAGTTGGGGGAGGACGGCGAGCAGGTCATCGGCGACCTGAAGTGGTTCGAACACGCCGACTTCGCGCTGCTGACGACCTTCAACGCGGACCTGTTCACCCGCCGGATGCGGGTCAACTTCAACGCCGCGGCGCACGTCCTCGGCAGCGCGGCGATCCACGCCGTCGCCGGCGTCTACCGCGCCGTCCTCGCCGACCTGCTGGACGAGCCGGGCGAGAGCCCGGACCTCACCGCGCTCCTGGCCCAACTCCCGCCGCCCGCCGACGGCGAGCGCCGGCCCTACGACCGCCCCGCGCCGCCCGCGCACGCCGCCGGCCTCGACGCCGTCGACCCGGCAGCCCTGCGCGACCTGCTCACCGAACTCCTCGGTGACACCGCCACCGCCGACGGCGCCCTCCCGGCCCCGGACTCCCTGACCACCCTGCGCCTCGCCCACGCCCTGCACCACCGCTTCGGCGTCGACGTCCCGCTGCCGGAGCTGCTCGACGGCGCCGCGCTGAACCGCGCCCTGGGGCGGTGCGCGTGAACATGAAGGCGACGTTCTCCACCATCCTCCTCAGCTCCCTGGGGTCCACGGTCCTGTGGCTGCTGCTGGTGCCGAGCTTCCAGGCGCAGACCCACTCCGACGGACTGGTCGGCCTGCTGGGCATGGAACGGCAGGTGCTCGGGGTGGTCGGCGCGCTCCTGGTCGGCGTCTGGGCCGACCGGGGCCGGATCGGCCGGAAGTTCGCCCTGCTCCAAGGCATGCAACTGGCCCTGGCCGCGGCCTTCCTCCTGCTGACCTGGCTCGGCACCGCGGGGCCGGACTTCGTCCTGGTGTGGACCGCGCTGCGGTTCACGCTGGTGGGCGCGAGTTCGGTCCTCGCCTACCGGCTGCTCGCCGACGCCTCCGGCTCCAGCGCCCAGGGCGCGGTACTCCAGATGGTGACCTCCCCGCAGGGCGCCATGGTCTTCGCCGCCGTCCTCTGCGCGGCCATCCCCGCCTGGACCGCCCACACCCTGGTCGTCGCCCTCGTCTTCGACATCGCCTCCTCGCTCCTGGTGATCTGGCTGCTGCTGGCCCGCCCGGAGCCCGGCGAGGGCGAGTTCGGCTTCGAGTGGCGCCACGTCCTGCGGCGCGGCGGCGCCGCGGTGCGCAGCTACTGGCTCCCGGAGCTGTGGCCGTGGAACCTCCTCCAACTGGCCTTCCTGGTCAGCCTCTCCGGCATGATGGTCTACGCCAGCGTGATCGCCGAGGCCCAGACCCTGGTGCCCACCGGCATCGCCTTCTCCGGTGCCTGGTTCTTCTACGGACTGGCCTTCTGGCTGACCGCCCCCCTCCTGCGGAACCCGGAGCGCTCCCACCGCTGGGCACTGGCCTTCGCCGGCGCCCTCACCGTCTGCGGCGCGATCGGCGCCGTCGTCGGCCGCTCCGCCTTCCCCGTCCACATGGCCCTCTACGTGGTGCTGACCTTCGTCAACGCCTACTGGATCCACTTCACCAACGCCCGCATCCTCGAACCGGCGCCCGCCGCCCACCTCGGCCAGATCCGTGCCAGCATGATCTTCTACCTCGGCCTGGTCTTCGGCGTCGGCGAACAACTCGTCGGCCTGGTACTGGAGTTGAGGACCGGATTGCTACTGCTCGGCCTGGCGCACGTGGTGGGCGGCATCGCCCTGGCCTGCGCCCTGCTGACCCTCCGCACCCGCACCCGCCGCCGCGCCCTCGTGCCGGCCGCCTGACCCAAGGAGTTCCCATGACCCCCGAAGAGATCGTCGACGGCCAGCTCGCCGCCTACAACGCCCGCGACCTCGACGCGTTCCTCGGCTACTACGTCGAGGACGTCCCGGTCCATGCCTTCCCCTCCGGCGAGGTGCTCGCCGACCGCTCGGGCCCGGCCTTCCGCGAGCGCTACCGCGCCCTCTTCGACGCCAGCCCCGACCTGCACGCCGAACTCGTCTCCCGGGTGACCCACGGCCGCATCGTCATCGACCAGGAGCGGGTCTCCGGCTTCCAGGGCGACGAGGTCCGCCCGGCCGTCGCCCTCTACGAGGTCGGCGAGGACCGCATCGAACGCGTCTGGTTCGCCGTCTGACACCCCGCCCCACCCCGGCCGGCCCGCCTCGCGCCACCTGCCACCTGCCTCCCGCCTCCCGCCTCCCCCGGAACACGCCCCTGCCTGGCGTCCGCGGGGGGCGGGGGGCGCGAGGCGGGCGCCCGCCGGCCGACGGCCGCAGGCCGACGGCCGCAGGCCCACCGGAGAACCAAGAACGCGAAAGCGCCCCTCTCGAACGCACCCCCTCCCCCATTTTGATCGATTATCGATAATTCGAGGGCTCTCGACACATGGCGGAAATGCCGAAAAGTTCAATTAAAGTGTGTCTCGATCTTTTCGCACAGCAGAACGGACGTAGCCCGGCATGGACATGAGCGCGGCCGGCAGCAGGAACCTCAGTCTCTTCGCTCTGATCATGATCGGACTGGGCTCCATATTCGGCTCCGGCTGGCTCTTCGGCGCCGGTCAGGCCGCCCAGGTCGCGGGCCCGGCGGCCCTGGTCGCCTGGGTGATCGGGGCCGTCTTCATCGGCATGATCGCCATGTCGTACGCGGAGGTCGGGGCCGCCTACCCACTGCCCGGCGCCATGGCCCGGTTCGGTTCGATCACCCACGGGCCGGTGCTCGGATTCGTCAGCGGCTGGGCGGTGTGGATCGCGATCGCCTCCCTGATCCCGATCGAGTCCATCGCCGGCACCCAGTACATGTCCTCCTGGAACTTCGGCTGGGCCGAGGGACTCGTCTCCGACGGCAGCCTCACCCTCTCCGGCATGGCGATGGCCCTCTTCCTCACCTTCGCGCTGTGGTTCGCCTGCTACTGGTCGGTCGCCCTGCTGGCCCGGGCGAACACCATCCTGACCCTGGTCAAGTTCGCCATCCCGGTGATCGCCGTCGCCGCGCTCATCGCCTCCGGCTTCCACACGGACAACTTCACCGCCCACGGCGGCTTCGCCCCCAACGGCTGGTCCGCCGTGCTGACGGCCGTCACCACCTCGGGCGTCGTCTTCGCCTTCAACGGATTCCAGGCCGTCGTCAACCTCGGCGGCGCCGCCCGGAACCCGGGCCGGGCCATCCCGCTCGCGCTCGTCGGCGCACTCTGCCTCGGGCTGGTGATCTACCTCGCCCTGCAAGTCGCGTTCCTCGGCTCGGTCCCGCCCGAGAAGCTCGCCGAGGCCGGCGGCTGGCACGGGATCAACTTCGCCTCCCCCTTCGCCGACCTGGCCAAGCTCCTGATGCTGCACTGGGTCGTCACCCTGCTCCAGTTCGGCGCCTTCATCTCGCCGTGCGGCGCCAACATCGGCAACGTCGCCTCCGCCTCGTACCTGGCGCAGAACCTCGCCGAGACCGGCTTCTTCCCCAGGAAGATCGCCGAGGTGCACCCCCGCTACGGCACCGCCCGCCCCGCGATGTGGCTCAACCTCGGCGTCTCCGTGCTCCTGCTGCTCACCATCGGCCACAGCTGGGAGGCCCTGGCCAGCGTCATCTCGGCCGCCATGGTCGTCTCGTACCTGATCGGCCCCGTCGCGGTGGGCGTCCTGCGTCGCACCAAGCCGGACCTGCCGCGCCCGTTCCGCCTGCCCGCGGCCTCCGTGCTGTGCCCGCTCACCTTCGCCTTCGCCGCGTGCGCCCTGTACTGGTCGAAGTGGCCCAACACCGGCAAGGTGACCCTCCTCGTGATGGTGTCCGTGCCGATCGCGGCGCTGGTGCTGCGCCGGCGGGGCGAACGGAACCTGGCCCGGCAGTTCGCCGCCGCCTGGTGGATGATCGGGTTCCTGCTGTGGCTGTCGGTGCTGTCGGCCCTGGGCGGCACGGAGTTCGGCGGCCACGGCGTCCTGCCGGGCGGCGTGGACGTCGCACTGGTCGGCGTCTCCGCCCTGGGCTTCTACTTCTGGGCGGTACGCGCCGGCGTCCAGGCACATCGGGAGGGCCTGACGGACCCCGACCCCGCGCCCACCCACGAGACCGATCCGCAGCCGCCCGCCCTGCCCGGCCAACGCTCCCAGGAACAGGAACACGAACCCGTGGCCTCCTGAGACACCGCCTGGGAAGGCCGTCGGACGGACTACGGCACGGGCAACTCGGGCGACACCCGTGGGGGGTCCCCGCACGGGACGGGGCTGCGGAGAAGGGGTCTGCGCTCAATCGCCGCCGCAGCCGTGCCCTCCGCAACCATGGCCGCCCCCACAGCCGTGCCCTCCACAACCAGAACCGCTCCCGCAGCCGGCACCGCCGCCCGAGCTGTAGGGCCCGCCGTACCGCCGACCACGCGTCCCACCACCGCGACGCCGAACCGGCCCCCGCCCCCCGTAGCCCCGCTCCCGCTCCCGCAGGCGTGCTTCCCGCTCCGCGTCCCACTCCCGCCTCTGCTGCTCCTCCTTGCGGATCCTGTCCCGCCGGGCGGCGTCCCGGGCCGCGCCATCGGCAGGCTGCCACGGGTCCAGGCCGTGGCAGCGCCGCGGCAGCAACGCGGCGACCGTGACGCCGGCGTACGTGTGCTCCACCCCCTGGTAGGCGCTGCGCTCGATGACGGCGTACTCCATGGCGACCTCGGCACCTTCCCAAGGGGCGCCGTACAGGACCGCCTCGAAGGGTTCGCTGTAGGGGTCGATGTCGTAGTGCCCGTCGCCGACCCGGTAGGTGGCACCCGTGCCCAGAAGACGCGCGGTCCGGTCACTGTCCCGGCTCTTGGGCAGGCACCCGATCAGGGGCCGCCCCGACGTGGTGCGGGCGTCCGGATACAACCAGTACCGACCGTCCGGTGCGATCCGAACGCCCACCATCAAGGCGGGCTGGGGCTCCTCGTACAGGCGGCGCGCCGCCCGGTAGGCGACGTGGCCGAACCCGTACACCGTGGTGCCGGGGACGAGGAACAGCAGGGCGGCGATCTGCTGCCCGACGGCGTCGTACGGTGCCTGGGCCGGTGCCGCGAGGCTCTCGACAAGGCCGTCGGCGAGGATGACGGCGGCGACGAGACAGAACGCGAGCCCGAAGTAGAACTGCGGGAACCCGCGGTAGCCGTCCGTCTCAGGCGCCCGGTCCGGGAGTTCGAGACGGCGCCGGCCGGCCGCGGCGATCGCCAGCGCCCGCTGCTTGCGGCGGGCCCGAAGGCGCAGGCACGCACCGGCCAGGGCCCAGGCCGAGACGATGAGGGCCAGCAGGTATCCGGTTGCGACCAGCCGGTCCTCGGCTGCGGGCGACGCCAGGGACACGGCCGCGTCCACCGCGACCACGACCGCGGCCGGCACGGTGGGCACCGGCAGCTGGCGGTACCACAGCGGCAGCGCGGCCAGCAGGACCATCGCGGGATACCCGAGCCAGTCGGTACCACCAGGCGTGACCCCGCCACCGCTCCCCCGCGAGGCCGACATCCCGGACGTCAGGACGTACGACACCGCAGCGAGGACGAGGAGCACCCAACTGCCGGCGCCCGGGGCGAAGACCGCCGGGACGCGGGCCCGCCGCCAACGCTCGGCGTCGGCGACGGACCAGGACGCCACCCCGCCCTCCGGCAGCGCCGCCGGCGGCAGACGCTTGACGTACTCGTGCACGGCGCACTCCTTCCGCTCGGGTGCCGCAGCCCACCCGGGCAACTCCCACCCGAAGGACGTGCCAACGACCAGACACCCCACGCACCCCCAAGGATCCACACCCTAAAAAGAGCCGATGAAATCGCCGTGAATCAGCCAAGGAGCCGGGCCCCGCACCGCCCTCGCAGGCGATGGCCCGCCTCGACGTCGTGGTCAGCGGCACTTCGTATCATTTCCGACATGGAATCGCTGATCACGACCCTCCGCGAACGGGACGAAGCCGCCTCCTTCCTCGCCTTCCCCTGCGACTTCGACCTGGACCGGAATGACCACGTCGAGGAAGTCCACCTAGCCTCCGGCGCCACGCTGGAAGGCTTCGCCGGTGACGGCAGCGGAGGCACCTTCTTCTTCTGCGGCGAAGGGGGTGAGGAACGCCCCGTCCTGTACGCGGATTCCGAAGGCGGCGCCGCGCTGGTCGCGATCGGCCTTCCCGAGTTGCTGCGGCTCCTCCTGGTCGCCCCGTGGTGGCGCAGCTGCCACGCGTTCACCGCCGAGGAGAGCCGGAACCTGGCAGCCGAATACCTGGAGGACATGCCAGACCTCACGACCCGAAGGAACCGCACCGCCGCGGCGCTGGGCCTCGCACTTCCCAGCGCAGCGGACGCCCTGGCACGCCTACAGCAACTCGCCCGCGGCGCAGGCGACGACTTCACCCTCATCCACACACCGGAGGACGAGCCCTACACCCCCCTGATCAGCTGAAAACCTTCGCCAGCGCTGGAAACGTCGGAACGAACGCCGTCACCAAGAGCCCGGTGCGCACGGCGGGCGACTGAGGAATGCTGGTCAACTGATGCAGAAGTCCTCGGGCGCGATCCGCGATCCGCGATCCGCGCCAACAGATCCCTACTTGGCAGTTCCGCCAAGAGATGGCTACCCGAAGGGATTTCCGCGGTGTTCGGGCCCGACCGGTGCCATCAGCGCGAGGCGAGGGTCCTTCGACATGACGGGGTTGGCGTCAGGCGCAGGGGCGGAGACCTGTTGCTGCTTCACTCCTGGCGGCAGGAAGCAAGGGGTGTTCACCGAGAAGACGAGCTGATTGGGCGGCGTATAACTCTCCACGGAGACAAAGAGGTTGTCCTTGCCGCCCTTGGCGTCCATCAGTGCCCACGGGTCTTTGCTCTTGTCCTCACGATATCCGCGGATCTTGTAGCCCTGGGCCTCCAGCCTCTTACGCATGACACGGATCGCCTTTCCGTGCTCGGTCTCGGGAAGCGTGGCACGCACTGCGTAGGTCAGGTCGAAACGGCCGTCATCGGCATGCTCCCCCTCGCTGCCGAAGCAGGCGCGAAACTCCTTGTTGACGGTCTCGCCGTCCACGTGCAGGCCGTACTCCCCTGCCAGCGAGTCGACCAGGTTGCGGACCAGATGTTCGGCCTGCTCCTTGCTCCTGACCGGCAGCGGGTCGTTCTTTCCACCGTCGTTCATGCATCCTCCTGATGCGAGCAGAGCCAGCAGGGCACATCCGAACATTCCTATGCGCCGGGTCCGCCTGGGAATCCGCGGAATCATGAGTGGTAATCGCCTTCCGAAGGGTCACGGCCAGCGATGATGCGCCCCTGATTTCGCAAGCTCTCACTCCCCCTGTCCCAGTAGCCGCCGTGCCCTTCGGTGTCCACGTCGAAGACATGGCCGCCGAATTCCTCCTCCATCGGGTCTTCGCCCAAGGTCAGTCCCGACGTGTGGTTGGAGACGAAGTCGTCTTTGGCACCCCCTGCCCACACGTGGTCGGGGTCGATGTTCAAGTCCTTGGCATGGTCCACGGTCATTCCTGGGCTTCCGACCACGACGATGCCGTCGGCGTCCAAGCCGCCACCGTGGGAGGCGCCGGAACCCACCACCGTTGAGCCGTAGCTGTGCCCGAGCACCGTCATGTGCGCACGATCGCCCTCATGGGTCTGGCGCAGGCCGTGGGTGAAGCTGCGGAGGTCGCCGCCGGCGGGGTCAGCGCGCCCCGTGGAGAACATGCTGTTGTCGGTCTCCGGAGCGTCGTACCCAAGCCAGGAGATGACGGCAGTGTTCTTGGCTCCGTTGTCGACGGCGGACTGCTGAAGCCTGTCCACGCGGTCGATCTGCTCATCGACGTTCGACAAGTCGTTGTCGGTACCGGGAACCTGAATGGCAACGTTGCTGGCGGTTTCCGGATTCCCTTTCGAGACAACGGCCCGTCCGTCGTGTTTCGTGTCGATCCCGAGGACGTAGAGCCGCTTGCTGTCGTCGCCGGTGCCGTCAGCCTTGTCGAGAGCGTCTTGCATCTTGCGGAGCCCGTCGTAGTTCCGCTGGTCGTGGATTCCCAGCTCGCCCCTCTGCTGTCTCGTGTCGTACTCCGCGAGTTGGCGGTCCACAACTTTGCGGTTCGCCTCGTCACGGTCGGCGCAGGGAATCCCGTCGAGCCAGCCGATCTTCTCCGGGTAGGCGTCGAGGTATGCCTGCCGTTGCGGGTCCGTCAGACCCGCCCACCACGCGGCGTTCTCCTTCGGGTCCTTCTTCGACGGAATGGAATCCTCACTGAGGTGGGCGAACTCGGCTGCCTTGCGGGCGCCTTCTTCCGCTTTCGAGGCTCCGTAGTCCTTGTTGAGGTTGAAGGCGTCGATCTGCTGCAGGAGCTGCATCCCTTCCCAGGACGCGGTACTCGCCTCGTCGATGGCGGCCTGGATGTCGTTCTTGTGTCCCTCCAGCGTGGCGACGCGCAGGCTGTGCTCTGCCTGCGCGTCGGCATCGGCGTTGGCCGTGGGACAAGGCCTGCTGTCCGAGACGTTCCCGTGGTCATCGACGACGTACCCGTCGAGTTCCGCCGTCCGCACGTATCGGCGCAAGTCGTCCTGAGCCGCCTTCATCTCGGTGTGGACGGTGTTCAAGACGGTGGCGATGGAAGAGACGTCCGACTGTCCGGTCCCGAGCTGTGACTCGCTGGCCTCCATCTGCAGGAAGGCGTAACTGGCGTCCGTCCCTTGCCATTCGCTGGCATGCAGAGGGCCGGTCAGCTTGCGCCGGTGATGAACCTGCGCCTCCTCCAGTGCCTTGGCCAACTTCTGCCAGGACTTGGCGGCGGCTTCCAGATCGGAGAAGTCTTGCTTGAGGAGTTCCTTGTAGTTCTCCGGCACTGCTTACCGCGCCTGAAAGGATTGAGCGGTGAGTTCTTCGTTGTACTCGTGACCGTCGGCGGTGCGTCGGAGCCTGGACGCTGCACTCTTGGGGTCACCGCCGCCAATCCGCTTGCTCAGCTCGTCCAGTGCCATGCCCCAGTCGTGAGCGACTCGCTCCATGTCCGGGCCTATGGGCCAGGACTTCAGCGCCGTACCGGCCGCTTCGATGTCGCGTCGAGCCGTCGCTACGGGCTGCTGTAAGTCCTGACTGATGGCATCGGCGGCGCTTGCCGCCGCTCTCAACTCCTCGGGTGTAACCGAGATTGCGGCATTGGGCATAGCCCTGCATTCCCCCTGTTGATCGAACTTGCTGGCGAAATAATCACATGACCGCGACGATGGAGTTGACAGCTGTCCGCATCACGGCGGGTCCCGGCTGGAAATCGCCTTCGGCTGGCATCCGCCGAACCTCCGCCAGCCGAGCGGTCGTGTTCCGGGTGATCAGCTTCACCCCTCTGGGCAGCGAGGGAGATGTGCGGCACCGACGCGCGACCGCGCCTCGTCCGCCCCCGCCCGAGCCCCGCACCCGGTGCTCCTGACCGCTCTCGGGACGCTTGAGGCAGGGCGACCGGGCAACTGCGCTCAGATGTAGCGAACTTGATACGCCGGGCAAGGATCGCTACGGCGTCGGGGAGGGAAGGAAACCCCCAGCAACAGTCACCCACTTGCGCAATTAAGAAAGTTTGAGGCGAAGAGATGGCTGACAGGGTCAGCGGCGTCGTCCGTTGGTACAACCAGGCACGAGGCGTGGGATACATCGACGGGGACGACGGCCGCGAAATCAGGGTGGACGGCAGGGCCATCGAGGACGGAACCTTCGTCGTCGAAGGGTTGCGGGTGACCTACGTTCCCGCGGAGGACGCCGACGGCTGGCACGCGGAGCACGTGAACATCGTCAAGCACTCGCCGGGAGCCCCCGACCACGCGTGAAGGACCGCGAGCACGCACGAGGGCAGGCCGTCCTTCGCTTCCTGCCTCGGGCATGGAGTGCGCGTCCGGGGCGCTCGTGCTCAGCGTGGCCGGGCTGCCGCTGTGCGGGGCGCGGCCACCGCCCGCATGAGGGAGAGGGTGAACGGGTGCCGCGGCGCGGTCAGGATCCGGTCCGCCGGGCCCTGTTCGACGAGTTCGCCCGCGTCCAGCACGGCGATGTGGTGGGCCCGGCGCGCGGTGTCCAGGTCGTGGGTGATGAGGACCAGGGACAGGTCGCCGCGGTCGCGGACCAGTCCGGAGAGGAGGTCGAGGAGGCTGCGGCGGGCGACCGTGTCCAGGCCCGAGGTGACCTCGTCGCAGACCAGGACCCGGGGGCGGGCGAGCAGGGCACGGGCGAGGGCCGCGCGTTGGAGTTCGCCGCCGGAGAGCCGGGCGGGCCGGCGGTGCGCCGCGTCGGGTGGCAGGCCGAGTCGTGTGAGGGTGGTCCGGGCCTCCTCGCGGGCCGTCGTGGGATCGGTGCCGCGCAGGCGTACCGCGGTGCGGGCGATCTGGTCGAGGACGGGGCGGTGCTCGTCGAAGGCCGCCCGGGCGTCTTGGAACACGTACTGCACGGCGGCCAGTTGGGCCCGGCTGCGGTGCCGGACGCTGTGCGGCAGCGGGATGCCGTCGAGCAGGAGCTCGCCGTCGTGGTCGCGGTGCAGGCCGGCCAGGCAGCGGGCGAGGGTGGTCTTGCCGCTGCCGGAGCGGCCGATGAGGGCCAGTGCCGTACCGGGGTGCAGGGTGAGTTGCCCAACGTCCAGCACGGTGGTGCGGCGGGCGCCGTCGCCGTGGCGGGCGGTGAGGCCGCGGACGCGCAGGACGGGCTGACCGGCGGTGTGGGGGATCGCGGGCCGCGGGGGCGCTGCTGGGGCGTGGAGCAGGCTGCGGGTCCACTCGTGGCGTGGGTTGCGCCACAGCCTGGCGGGCGGGCCCGACTCGACCACCCGGCCGGCGCGCAGGACAAGGGCGTCGTCGGCGAGCGCGCGGACGACGTCGAGGTCGTGGCTGAGCAGGACGACCGCGATGCCGCGGGCCGCCACGGCCGCCAGCTGGTCGACGATGCGGCGCTTGGTCAGCGCGTCCTGGCCTGTGGTGGGTTCGTCCGCGACGATGACGCGGGCGCCGAGCAGGAGTGCCTGGGCGAGTACGACGCGTTGTTGCTGGCCACCGGAGAGCTGGTGCGGGTAGCGGCCCAACAGGGCTTCGCCGTCGGTGAGTTGGGCGTCGGCCAGGGCACGCAGGACCAGGGCCCGGGCTGCCGCACGGCGGTCGGCCCGGGGCAGTTCGCGGACGTGGCGGCGCGCGAGGTCGTTGAGGAGCGCGGAGCTGCGGCGTGCGGGGTTGAGGACGGCTGCCGGGTGTTGTGGCACGTAGCCGGCCAAGTCTCCCTCGGTCAGGCGGACCTCGCCGGTGACCCGGGAGCCGGGCGGGTACGTGCCGAGGAGGGCGAGGCCGGTGGTGGTCTTGCCGCTGCCCGAGGCGCCGACCAGTGCGGTCACCCTGCCCGGCACGGCCCGCAGGCTGACCCCGTCGACGATTGCCCGGCCGTCGATTTCGACGCGCAGGTCGCGGATCTCCGCCACGTCGGCGGACGCGGGGGCGCCGGCCGGGGCGGTGGTGTCGGCTCCGGGTGGGTTGGGTCGGCCGAGCGGGCCGAGTGGGCCGAGTGGGCCTGGGGTGGTGATCTGGTCGTTCACGGGCGTTCATCTCTCTTTCCCCGGCGCCCGCCGGGCTCGTGCAGTGCGGCGTCGAAGAGCAGGTTGCTGCCCGTGGTCAGGGCGACGATGAGCAGTGCCGGCAGCACCACGGCCCAGGGCTGGACGAACAATCCGGTGCGGTTACGGTCGACCATGACCGCCCAGTCCGCTGCGTCCGGTGCGACCCCCACGCCGAGGAACGCGGCCGTGGCGACCAGATACAGCACGCCGGTGAGCCGGGTGCCGGCGTCGGCGGCCAGTGTGCGCACCATCGAGCGGCCGACGTAGCCGACGGCCGTGTACCACCAGCTCTCCCCCTGGAGGCGCAGCGCCTCGACGGCGGGGCGCGCGGCGGCCTGTGCGGCAGCGGCGCGCACGATGCGGGCCGCGTCCGGGACGTTGACCAGCGCGACGAGCAGGGCGAGCCCGGCGGCACCGGGTGTGAACGCGGACGCCACCAGCAGGATCAGCAGCAGCGACGGCACCGCCAACAGCACGTCCAGCGGCCGCATCAGCGTCTCCTCCAGCCACCGGCGGTGGGTGAGGGCGCCGGCGAGTCCGACGGGCAGCGCCACGAGGTAGGCGAGGGCGGTCGCCGCGAGGGCGGTCACGACCACGGGGCGACCGCCGTGCAGGACCTGTTGCCAGACGTCGCGGCCCACGAAGTCGGTGCCGGCCCAGTGGCCGTCGCCGAGGGTGAAGGACGCGGTCCGCGGGCTCGGGTCGCCTGCGATCAGCGGTCCCAGGGCGGCGAGGAGGAGCGGTGCGGCGATGACGGTGAGTCCGAGCGCGTAGCGGCGGGCGTCGCGGCGCCGTGGTGGCCAGCTCACGCTGTCACCCCCGCCCGGGGCGTGAGGCGGTGGGCGAGCAGGTCGGCGCCGAGGTTGAGGACGACGGTCAGCACGCCGAACACCACGGCGAGGCCCTGCACCACGGGCACATCGCGTTCGGCGACGGCGTTGAGCAGGACCGTACCGAGTCCGGGGATCACGAAGAGTGCCTCCACGACGATGACGCCGCACAGCAACCAGTCGATGGTTCGGGCGAGTTGCTGGACGGCGGGGGCGAGGGCGTTGGGCAGGGCGTGCAGATAGCGGACGCGGGCGCCGGGCACGCCGTAGCGGCGGGCGTGGGCCGCGTAGGGCGAGGCGAGCGCGTCGATCATGCTGGCGCGCACCAGGCGGGTCAGGGAGCAGACGGGCCGGGAGAGCAGGACCATGACCGGCAGGACCAGTGCGGCCGGTTGGGCGAGCAGGTCGGCGCCGGAGCCGACGGCGGTGGGCGGCAGCCAGCCCAGTCGCAACGCGAAGACGAGGACCAACAGCACCCCGAGGGCGAACTCCGGGACGGCGTACACCGCGAGCGTCACGGAGCTGATCAGCCGGTCGACGAGCCGGCCTTCGTGGCGGGCCGCCAGCACCCCGAGGCCGAGGCCGGTCGGCACCAGCAGGACGAGGGTGAGCCCGGCCAACAGCAGGGTCGGCCCGAAGCCGTCGGTGAGGTACTGGCCGACCGGCCGGCCGGAGGTCAGGGAGGTGCCGAAGTCACCGTGCAGCAGGCTCACCGCCCAGTCGGCCAGTCTCTCGTGGGCGGGCCGGTCGAGGTGCAGGGTCTGGCGGATCGCCTTGATGCGGGCCGGGTCGGGTTGGTCGCCGGCGAGGGCGACGGCGGCGTCGCCCGGCAGTGCGTCGGTGAGCGCGAAGACCAGCAGCAGCACGGCCGTCGTCTGCCCGGCGCCGAGCAGCAGCCGCCGGGTGACGAAGGAACGCAGACCGCTCACGCCAGCCACACCTTGTCGAAGCGGGCCCAGTCCAACGTGTTGGCGGGCGCCTGGCGGTCGACTCCCCGCACCCGACGTGCCGTTCCGATGATCCAGTCCGCGAAGCCCCAGACCAGGAAGCCGCCTTCGGCGTACAGGCGGCGCTGCATGCGCCCGAAGAGCGCGGCGCGGTCCTGCTTGGCGCGGGTGGACTGGGCCTGCTGGTAGAGGGCGTCGAAGTCCTCGTGCTGCCATCGGGTGGCGTTGGTGGTGGAGGCGCTGAGGAGGCGTTGGGAGAGGTGGGCCTCGATGGGCATGGCGCCGGACCGGTAGCAGCACAGGGTGCCGTTGTTGAGGACGTCGCTCCAGTAGGAGTCCTTGCTGCCCATCTTGACGTCGAGGGTGACGCCCGCCTTCGCGGCCTGGTCGCGGAAGATGCTCGCCGCCTCGGTGAAACCGGCGGCGACGGCCGAGGTGTCGAGGGTGACCGTGAGCTTCTCGGCACCGGCCTGCTTCAGCAGGGCGCGGGCCCGGTCGAGGTCCGGTGCACGCTGGGGGAGGTCGGTGGCGTAGTACTCGTAGCCCTTGCCGAACAGGTCGTTGCCGACGACGCCGGCCCCGGACAGTGCCCCGTCGACGAGTTCCGTGCGGTCCGCGATCAGGAAGAAGGCCTCGCGCACCCGCCTGTCGTCGAAGGGGGGCCGGTCGGTCTTCATGCAGAACGCCTGCATGGCGCTGTTGCGGAGCCGGACGATGTCGATCCGTCCCTGGCCCTCGTGGGCGCGGGCGGTGGTGGGGTCGAGTTCGTGTGCGTACTCGACCTGCCCGCCGAGCAGGGCGTTGACGCGCGCCGACTCCTCGCCCGCCACCAGGAACTCGATCTCGTCGAGGTGCGGGGCGCCGTCCCAGTATCCGTCGTGGCGGCGGAAGACCGCCGAGCGGCCGGGTGCGAAGGAGACGAAGCGGAACGGGCCGGAGCCCACCGGGTGGTGGTCGAATTCGGTGGCGTGCCGAGGAACGACGTAGGCCCCGAACGCGGCCAGCACGTTGGGGAATTCGGCGGTCGGCCGCTTCAGGACGAACTCGATGCCCCGGTCGCCGGTGGCGCGGCTCGCGGCGAGGTCGATGGGCTCCAACGACGCCTTGGCGCGGAACGTCCGGCGCGGGTCGGCGATCCGTCGGTAGCTGTACAGCACGTCGTCGGCGGTGACGGGCCTGCCGTCGTGGAAGGTGGCCTTGCGCAGGGTGACCCGCCAGCGGTCCAGGGTCGGGTTCGGCTCCCATTTCGCGGCGAGGCGGGGCTGTGCGGACAGGTCGGCGCCGTAGTCGGCCAGCTTGTCGAAGAGTGCCTTGGCGCGGGCGACGTCGGCGAAGAGGTTGGCCTTGTGCGGGTCGAGGGTCTCGCTGGCGCCGCCGCCGGAGAACGCGGCGCGCAGTCGCCCGCCGCGCTTGGGGGTGCCGCCGGGGTCGTCAGCTCCCCCCGCGTCGCCGGTTCCGCCGCAGCCGGTGAGGGCGAACGCACCGAGCGAGGCGGCGCCGGTGGCGGCGAGGAAGCCACGGCGGCGCAGCCCCGGCAGGGGGCGCGCGTCGGGCTGGGGCAGGCGGTGGGTGGGATCGTCAGGCATGCGGAGGTACCTCGCCGATTCGTCGTCAGGAAGGTGAGGGTGTTGGGGTGTTGGGGTTTTCAGGGGTGCCGGGAGCGGTTTCAGAGGTGACTGGAGAGTTGGGGATGTCTGGGGAGTCAGGAGCGCCTGGGGGGGAGGTGGGGCTGCCTGGGGAGTCAGCGGTGCGTGGTTGGCCCGGTCAGGCGGGCGATCACGTGCAGCCGGTCGGCGTCGGTCGACCCGCCGGGCTGTCGGCCCTCGTGCCAGGGCGGCTCGGTGCGCGGGCCGGGCCCGTCGTGGAGTTCCAGGACGGTGAAGCCGTGGGCGGTCAGGAGGTGGCGCAGTTCCTGCGGGAGCAGCAGTCGCCACGCGCTGCGTTGTTCGACGTCCGGCGTTCCGTCGTCGGTGGTCCAGAGCCGGGTGCGGCGCAGGAGTTGGGCGGTGCGGTCCACGGTGAGGGTGGTGGTGGAGCGGTGGACGGTGCCCTGCCAGGTGAACTCGTTGGTGGTGGGGTGGTCGAGCAGCGCGGTACGGCCCAGGAAGTAGGCGCCGTTGCGCATCTCCGCCACCAGGAGGCCGCCCGGGGCGAGCGTGCGGCGGCAGGAGGACAGCAGGGCGTCGAGCTGGGCGTTGGTGTGGCAGTACAGCAAGGCACTGTCCAGACAGACGACGGCGTCGAAGGCGCCTCGGCCCAGGTCGAATCCGCGCAGGTCGGCGCGGACGTAGGTCGGCCCCGGGTGGTGGGTGCGGGCGTGGGCGAGCATCGGCTCGGCCAGGTCGGCGCCGGTCACGGTGCGGCCGGTGGCGTGCAGGTGGGCGGCGTCGCGGCCGGTACCGCAGCCCAGGTCCAGGACGCGTGGGCCCGCGCGGTGTCGTCTCAGGCAGTCCTCCGTCCAACGCCCGGCCAGTCGGTCGGGGTCGGGGAACCGGGCCTCGTAGAGCGCGGGGTTGTCGGTGAGCAGGTTGCCGGGTGTCATGTGGTGGTGCTCCTCGCTCCGACGGCGGGTGGGGACGGTTCCGCGGCGGTCGCCGCGGGCAGCACTCCGCGCCGGTGCAGTCCGACGACCGCGCCCGCCGAGGCCAGGCCGAAGAGTGTGCAGCACACCCAGGGCAGCCAGTCGGTGCCGGTCCGCGAGCCGGTGTCCATGGCCCAGCCGACGACGGTGTTGCCGACCGCGGCGGCGATGCCCGAGACGACGTAGAAGACGCCGAAGTAGGTGCCTGTCAGCTCCGGTCGGCCGAAGCCCGGGATCAGCTCCAGCACGAACGGCTGGGCGACCATGACGCCGAGGTAGAGCAGCAGGGCGCCGATCAGCACGGGCACGACGGCGAGCGGGCCGTGGGATGCCGGGCCGGCGACGGTGGCCGGCGGCAGGAACGCCAGTCCCATCAGGGCGAGCCCGGCCGCGATCCACAGCGCCCGGTGGCCGCGGGACTTGAGGGTGGTGGTGAGCGGGAGTTGCAGGGTGAGGTTGGCGAGGGTGCCGACGAGGAAGACGATGCCCGCCGCGCCGTCCCAGCCGGTGGCGTGCCGTGCTCCGTCGGGCAGCAGCAGGTAGAGCTGGTTCTGCAGGGTGAACATGCCGACCATGGCGAAGGCGAACGCCAGGAAGGCCCGGTTGCCGAGGACCTCGCGCCAGTCGGCGAGGACCCCGCGCTCGCTCGGCGTCACCTTGCGCGCGGGCAGTACCAGTGCCTGCGCCACGGTCAGCACCGCGAAGATCCCGGCCGCGGTGAGTGCGGAGGTGCGGAAGTCGACGAGCAGCAGCGCGCTGCCCAGCAGGGGGCCGATCAGTGCGCCGGTGGTGGCGAACACGTTGAACAGGGCGAACGCCTCGGCCTTGCGCTCCCCCGCCTCCTGGGCGACGTAGGCGCGCACGGCCGGGTTGAACAGGGCGCCGGCGAGCCCGCTGAGCACGGAGGCGGCGAGCAGCACGGGTAGTCCGTCGCCGAGGGCGAACAGCGCGAACCCGACCGTGCGCAGGGCGCAGCCGGCGATGATGACGCCTCGTGCGCCAAGCCGGTCGGCGGCGGAACCGCCGATGATGAACAGTCCCTGCTGGCTGAGGTTGCGGACGCCGAGGACGATGCCGACGACCGCGGCCGACATTCCGAGGTGGTCGCCGAGGTGGGTGGCGAGGTAGGGGATGAGGAGGTAGAAGCCGGTGTTGACACCGAGTTGGTTGACCAGCAGGAGCCGCACGGCCGCGGGGAAGCGCCGCATCTCACGCAAGGTCTTCATGCGGCACCTCCTCGACGCCCAGTCCGGGCAGGTCACGGGCGCCGACGAAGCCGTCGGCGCCGCCGATGCCGGTCCACGGGTCGCGGGCGAGCAGCAGGTGTCCGTCGAGGTCGACCCAGCGGGCGCGGTCGGCCAGGTGGACGGCGGGGGCGAGGCCGAGGCTGCTGGCGGTCAGGCAGCCGAGCATCAGGGCGGTGCCGCTGCCGGCGAGCGATGCGGCGATGCGCAGTGCTGCGTGCACGCCGCCGCACTTGGCCAGCTTGACGTTGACGCCGTGCACGCGGCCGGCGAGCCGGCGGGCGTCCGCCAGGCTGACGGCGTCCTCGTCGGCGATGACGGGCAGCGGTGAGCGGTCGGCGAGGCGGCCCAGTGCCTCCGGGTCGCCGGGGGCGAGGGGTTGTTCGACGGCCTCCACGCCGAGGTCTGCGAACCTGGGCAGCAGGGCCGCGGCCTGCGCGGGGCTCCAGGCACCGTTCGGGTCGAGGAGCAGCCTGGCCCGGGGCGCGGCGTCGCGGATGGCGCCGACCCGGGCCACGTCGTCCTCGGGGTCGTCGGCGCCCGCCTTCACCTTGATCAGCTCGAAGCCGTGCGCGGCGAGGCGGCGTGCCTCGGCCGCGGCGTGCTGTGGCGCGGTGATGCCGATGGTGCGGGCCGTGGCGACCACGGGTGCCTGGGGGGCACCGAGCAGCCGGTGCACCGGGGCGCCCGCGCGTCGTCCCACGAGATCCAGGAGCGCCGACTCGACGGCGGCGGTCACCGCGGGCGGGGTGCCTGGCCCGGCCAACTCGCCTTTCTGTACGGCTTGCAGGGCGCTCTCCGGGTCGGCGAAGCGCCGCAGTTCGACGGCTGCCAGGAGGCGCATCAGGGTCTGGGTGTCCAGACCGTAGTACACGCTGGTGACGGCCTCGCCGTGGCCGTGCAGTCCTTCGTGTTCGACGGTCAGCCACACGGCGTCGCGGGCGGTCATGCGGGAGCGGGAGATGCGGAGCGGTACGGCGAGTTCGAGCCGTCGGCTGCGCAGACTGGCCTTCATGGGTTCTCTTCCGGGGAGTACGTGGGAAGGGGGGCGGCCTGTAGGGGGTCGGTGACGCGGGCGCACCGGACCCAGCCCACGGCCTCGGTGGCGTAGGGGTGCGCGATCTCGACGGGCCGGGTGGCCGCAGTGGCCGGGTCGAGGCCGTGCGCGGCGGTGAAGTCGTCGTCGTAGACGGTGTCGAGGTAGCGGTGCGGGCCGTCGGGGAAGACGGTGGCGACGGCCGCCCCGGGATGGACGCGGGCTGCCCAGGCGGCGACGCGGGCGGCCGCTCCGGTGCTCCAGCCGCCGCTGACGAAGGAGTGCCTGGCGAGTTGGCGGCAGCTGTCGACGGCCTCTGCGGGACCGATCCAGTGCACCTCGTCGAAGGCGTCGTAGGCGACGTTGCGCGGGTGGATGCTGCTGCCCAGTCCGCGCATCACGCGTGGCCGGGCGGGCTGGCCGAAGATCGTGGAGCCGGTGGCGTCGACGCCGATCAGTCGCAGCGCGGGCCAGCGTCGGCGCAGGGGGCCGATGATGCCGGCGCTGTGGCCGCCGGTGCCGACGCTGCACACGAGGACGTCCAGGTGGTCGATCTGGCCGGCGAGTTCGGCGGCGAGCGAGGCGTATCCGGCCGTGTTGTCGGGGTTGTTGTACTGGTCCGGCCAGTAGGCGTCGGGAAGTTCGGCGAGCAGCTCGTGCAGCCGGGCCAGGCGGGCGGCCTGCCAACCTCCCTGGGCCGCGGGACGGTCGACGATCTCCAGACGGACCCCGTGGGTGCGCAGTAACTTCCGCATGGAAGGCTCCAGTTCACGGTCCCCGACCAGCACGACGGGATGGCCGAGCGCCTGGCCCGCGAAGGCGAGTCCGATACCGAGGGTGCCCGAGGTCGACTCCACCACCGGGGCGCCGGGCAGCAGTTCGCCGCGTTCGCGGGCGCCGAGCAGCATCGACACTGCGGCCCGCGCCTTCATGCCGCCGGCGGCGAGTCCTTCCAACTTGGCCCAGAACCCGGGCTGCGGGCCGGGCAGGTCCGCGGTGATCCGCACCAGGGGGGTGCGCCCCAGCAGGGCGAGCAGCTCCCGGCGGTCGCGGGCGGCGGGGCGTACGACGGTCGTGGGCATCAGGCGCCTCCCGCACACGGCTCGCCGTAGCGGTGGACGACGCCGGGCCCGCCGTCGAGCCAGAAGAACGGGTAGGGCTCGGCGCACACCGCACGCACGCCGTGGCCGAGGAAGCGCGGCAGGACGGCGCTGCCGGTCTGGGCGAACATCACCAACTGCTTGCCGTGCAGGGCCGCATGGCGCCGCAGCGGCTCGAAGGTCCCGTTCCCCAACGTCATGCCGGACACCAGCAGCGCGGCACAGCCCTGCGCCGCGGCGAGCGCGTCGGTGACGACCGGCTCGCCCCACTCCGTCTCTCCGCCCTTGAGGTCGCACGCCACGTAGCGCAGCCCTCGCCAACTCAACGCTTCGAGAAGCGAGTTGACGACACCCACCACCAGTACGACGGCCCCCGCTGGCAGGTCGAGCAGCTCGACGACGGCCGCCGCCCGGGCCCGGGACTTCTCCATCGACGACCCGGCAGGCAACGCAACGGGGCGTGCGCCGTGCCGCGGGACGTGCGGGGCGATGTGCATCAGGTAGGCGTCGAGGGCAGCCACCCGCACCGGCCGCAGCCGGTGGCCCAACAGTGCGGCGACGTCCGCTCCGACGCAGTCGTCGAGCGCGTCGTCGGGCAGCGTCCCGGGCTCCACCGCGCAGGACCCGACGGCCTCGGCCAGGCGCAGGCTGAGCACTTCGTTGCGGTAGCCGGTGCCGCGGCCGTCGTGCCGGACGGCCTGCTGGGTGCGGAAGGCGACGGCGATGCGCAGGGTGCCCGGATCGGGGCCCAGGGTGCCGGCCCGCACCCGCTCCACCAGGCCGTCGTACGTCAGGTCCGCCGCCGCGCCCGCCACCGCGCCGGCGATCATATGATCACCAGTCCTGCGTGCAGCTCGGTCAGCAGGGCCGCCACGCGGTCGCGGGAGCCCAGCCCGTCGACGTCGCCCACCATGACGTGTCCCAGGTACTCGTTGTTGCTGCCGGCCGCCCTGACCACCCTGCCAGGCTCGGCGAGCTGCACCTCCAACACATCTGACCTGTCGCGGAGTTGGCGCCCGTCCAGGGCATCGAGGGTGCCCGTTGACTGGGGCACGAGGAAGCCGACGGCGGCGCTGCGCAGCCCGGTCGGGGTGCGCCGCAGGTCGGGTGCGCGGCCCAGCGCGACGTCGACGAAGGCCGCGGCGAGGTCGATCCCCGTCACGTGGCGGACCAGCTCGGTGATGCGGTTGCCTGCGGGTCGGGGGTTGACCTCGACGACGCGCGGTCCGGTGGACGTCAGCTTGATCTCGGTGTGCGCCACGACGCCGTCGGTCAGGCCGAGCGCCTTGAGGGCACTCAGTGCGGTCCGCTCCGCGGCCTCGGTGTCGGCGGGCGACAGTGCGGCGGGGAACATGTGGCCGGTCTCGACGAAGGCCGGTGCCGCACCGACGCTCTTGTCGGTCACCCCGACGACCTGCACCGCCCCCGCGAACGACACCGTCTCCACACTCACCTCGGGGCCGTCCAACAGCTCTTCGAGCAGCACGGCCGGCACCCGCCGTTGCCCCCGGGCGTTGACCGGGAAATCTTCCAACGCCTTTACCGCAGCTGCGAGTTGATGCTCATCCTCCACGCGACGCACGTACATGCCTGCGCACAGGTCGACCGGCTTGACGACCAGCGGATAGCCGATCTCGCGGGCGGCTCGGGCGAGGTCGGCCCGTTCTTCATGGACGGCGAAGCGTGGGCCGGGCACCCCGGCGTCGGCGAGGACGCGACGGGCGACGTCCTTGCGGCAGGCACTCTCGACCGGCTCCGACCCCGGGCCGGGCAGTCCGAGCCGTCCGGCGATCCGCGCCACCGTCGGCAGGTAGTAGTCACACGACGAGAGCACCCCGTCGAACTCCCACACCGCGTGCAGCCGCTCGACGTGCGACAGCAACGCCTCGGTGTCGTTGGTGTCCGCGGTGATCACGTTGCGGGCGCCGAGCAGCGGATGGGCCGCCCCCTCCGGCGCGGAGCGCAGGTAGTGGTGCAGGTCGCGCGTGAGGAACGTGAACTCGTGCCCGCCCTCCCGGATGGCCCGTGGCAGCAGCCTGCCCATCGACCCGACCCAGCTCTCGACCACCAGCAGATGACCCACAACTCCCCTTTTCGTCCGGCGCACTTCAGCTCTCAAGGCAGCACGGCGCACCCCTGGAGGGAGGGCGCCGGCTTTACTCCGCACACGTTATCGATAATCATTTTCATTGTCATCTCTTTGCTGAACCAGGAGACGCCCATGCCCACTCCCCCACGTCGCACCGTCCTGCTGTGTACCCTCGCCGCCACGGTCGCCCTACTGCCCGCCCTCCCCGCCCAGGCAATCCCCCGGACCACCGCGCCGCCCACGCCCCTGCGCTTCGGCGACTGCCCCGCCTCCGTACCGACTCCGCCGACGCCGGAGCGCGTCGAATGCGGGCGGCTCAGCGTGCCGCTGGACTGGCACGACCCCCAGTCACCGCACATCGAGATCGCCGTCTCCCGGATACCCGCCTCAGGCACCCCCGCCGAACGACGCGGCGCCCTGGTCGTGAACCCCGGCGGACCGGGCGGCTCCGGACTCCCCTACGCAGTCACCAAACGCGCCAAACTCCCTGCGAGCGTGCGGCGTTCCTACGACGTCATCGGCTTTGACCCACGCGGCGTCGGCCGGAGCGCGCCCGCCGACTGCGGCCCGATGGGCGGCCTCTTCGACGCGCCGGGCGACGACCCGGTACCGGCCGGCGCGACGGCCGAGAACGAGTACCTCGGCGCGCTCCGCACCATGGCGGACGACTGCGCCAGGCAGTCGGCCGCAGCCCTGCCCCACCTCTCCACCGAACAGACGGCGCGCGACATGGACGCCCTCCGCGCCGCGCTCGGCCAGCGCCGGACCAACTTCCTCGGCGTCTCCTACGGGAGCTACCTGGGCGCGGCCTACGCGGCCCTCTTCCCGCACCGCACGGGCCGCATGGTGCTCGACAGCGTGGTCGGACCCTGGGACTGGTACGACTTCGACGCACTCCAGAGCCGGGCACTGCTCAGGCAGCGCAACACGTTCTTCACCTGGGTCGCCGCCCACCCCGAGCGCTTCGAGCTGGGCGCGAGCGCGACCGCGACGCGCAGGTCCTACCTCACCGCGCGCCGCGAACTCGCCGAGCATCCCGTGAACGGCATCGGACCGGCGGAGTTCGACCGCGCCGTGTACCGCGCCCTGGGCCGCACCGAACGCTGGGCGCCCCTCGCCGACGGCCTGCGAAGCTACCTGCGCACCGGCAACCCCGACCCCTTCCGCCCCGCGACCGCGTTCGACGGCCCCGACTCCCGCAACTACGAGGCCGCCAACCGCATCGTCAAGTGCGCCGACGGCCCCGCCACCACGCCCCACCGCATCCTGACCGACCTGCACCGCATGCGAAGGCTCGACCCCCAACCGATCCTGACCGGCATGGAGGCGTCCGCCTGCGCCTACTGGCACCACCGCCCCGCCCACCGCACGCCGCTCGGCAGCCCCGACGCGCCGCCCGCGCTACTCGTCGCCTCCGAGCACGACCCCGTGACCCCCATCGAGGGCGCGCGCCGACTCCGCCCGCTCCTGCCCGGCTCGCGCCTGATCACGCTTCACGACGACTACTCACACGGCGTGTTCGCCAGCCGGGGCAACACCTGCGTGGACGCCACGACGGCCGCCTACCTCACCGACGGCACGCTACCGACCGAGGACGTGCACTGCGCCGGCCCGGGCCTCCCGGCGGTACCGCAACAGACACATTCATGACAGTCCAAACTACTTGCGTCGATGCGCAAATAGGTGCAGACTCTGAGGCGTTTGAAGAGGGCACCTCGTTCGGTGAGGCGTCTGCAACGGACACAGGCCACTGACCCCACGACGTCGAGAGACGCCCAGGGTCAGGACAGGTCTCCCCGGCCCAAGGGGTGACCCCAAGTGGCTTCCCCGTACCGGGGATTACGCCGTGCAGTGCCAAAGCTCTGACGAGTTGGGGTGAACCGGCCCGGGAGGCCGGTCCGCTCCTTGCCGAGTCGTACGGCGCCCCCGCGCGCCCCGGCCGGGAGGAGGCGAAAGACATGGACCTCAGTTGCAGTAGTCCGTGCCACGGTCGACCCGTCAGCGGGATCCGCATGTCCGCCTCGGTCTCCGCGCCGCGGTAGCCGCCCCTCCCCCACGCACGCGCCGGCACCGTCGCCGGCCGGCAAGCGGCCGACCGGCCCGCCGCGGTACGCGCTCCGTACCCGCGCGCCCTCATCCCCGCGTTCCGCACGTCGGGCCGCAGGCCACCGGCACGCCGCGACCGGCCCCGACGGTCCGCTCCCGCCTCCGAGCCGCCTGGCAGCGCCTGGCGGCGAGTACGCCGCCGTTGCTCCCATTCCAAGGAAACAGTCATGAACCTCCACCACCGTTCACCCCACCGCACCCTGCTGGACCGGCCTTCCCGCGTCCGCTGGTGCCTGCGGATCGACCCCCGTCCACTGTCGTCCCGTCACGAGGTGATGGACCTGCCCAGGGCTCCGGTCCACCGCGTTCGCGGACTGGTCGTCGACTGCGGGAGTCGTCACGTGTCAGTCGAAGGGCGTCAACTGTCGCTCACCTGCATGGAGTTCGAGCTGCTCGCCCATCTGGTGGCCCACCAACACCGGGTCTACAGCCGCGAACGGTTGATGGCACTGGTGTGGCAGCAGACACCCGCCGGGGACCTGCGCACGGTCGACGTCCACATCGCCCGCCTGCGCCGGAAGCTCGGCCCTGGACACCGGGTGTTGATCCGCACCGTCCGCATGATCGGCTACGCCTTCGATCCGTCGGCCACCGCCGCGACCGGCCGTTGAACGCAGCGGACCGGCTGCCCGCCCACGCCCCGCAAGGTCGGCACCATCCCAAGGAAAACCGTCATGCGATTCCTGCCCCGTTCACCTCGCAAGCAGGCCAGGCAACCCGGGTCCGCTACGACGATGCCCAGGCGCCGCGCGCTGGTCACCCTCCACGTCCGCTGTGACGTGCGCACCGAGGCCAAGGTACGCGCGCTGTGCGTGCTGGCCTTGAGCCACCCCGGCTCCCGGCTGGAGGGGCTGCGCTGCGTCCCGTACGGCGCAGTCACCGTGCACCTGCACCTGACGGCCAGCCTGGACGCCACGGAAGCCGGACTGCTCGACCGGCTCGTCGACCGGCTGGCCCGCGTGCCATCCGTGCGCGACCTGCACTGGCACCGTTACGACGGAGCCGGCGATCCCGCGCCCTCGGCCGCAGGGACCAGGTGAGAGCCCTGCGGGCGGCAGACAACTGCACAGGCAGCGCCGTTGAGGCGGTCGGTGACGCGGGCGACTCCCGCGGCGCCGACCGCTTCGCGGTTCCGGCTCCGGCCCCCGTGGCTGACGTACAGACAGACCCAGGCGAAGAGGGAGCCGCTCGACGATGCGCCGCAGCGGTCCGGCGGGACAGGCTCGCCGGACCGCTGCTTTCCGTACACGGGGGGGGACGTCAGGGAGTCACGTGCCAGTGTGCTTCGAGGCGCCGACGGCCCTGGGAGTCCGGGACGGCACACCAGTGGGCGTGCGGGCGGGCGGGGCGCTCCTCGGTGGTGGACTCGGGCACGTTCGCCGGGCCGGGAAGCGTGTGCAGGACGGTGCTGTCGAGGGGGCTGTCGGCGATGTGGCGGGCCGTGGTGGCGAGCGCGCCGAGGATGCGGCGGCCGGTGTTCCGACCGTGCAGGGCGGTGGCCGTGCGGCGGATGTGGACAGCGGTGAAGACGGACATGCTGGAGTCACCTCCGTAGAGTGGCGCGGCCGTCCAGGCGGATCGGCCGCGGGTGGGCGAACGGTTCGGCGGTGCGGGCTCGCGCGCCCGTGCGGACCCGATGGGCCCGGTGCGGCGCGACGGGCCGGATCAGGTGCGGCCGGCCCGGGCGGCGGACTCCGCGATGCGTTCGGCGGCCGGCAGCGGCAGGTCGGCGAAACCGGCGAGCCAGCGGGCGTCGTAGCCCTGGCGAGCGAGGACGTGGGCGAGGTGCACGCGCGGTTCGTACGCGGCGTGCGGGCCCCAGGGGTGCGGGCAGCTGCTCGGGCCGTCGAGGAGGTAGTCCCGCTCGGTGCCGTCGTGCAGGGTCAGACGGACCCGCGGGCAGACGTGGCCGACGGCGTACGGGCCGGGGCGGTGGCTGGCGGTGTCGCGTCGGCGCCGCAGTGGCGTGGCGGGTCGGGTGCCGGTGAGACGCGGGAGCAGGCGCATGGGCTCTCCCTCCTTCGTGCGGGGGTGTGGGTGGCGGCGGGTGGGGAGGACCCGCCGCCACCTGCTCGGGTGGGGTCAGGCCCCCATGGCGAGTTGGACGATGCGGACGATCACCAGGGCCATGGCGACCAGCAGGTAGGTGCGCAGGGCGGTCAGGCCGACCTTGCGGCCGGTGGACAGGACGGGGGCGGGCAGTTGGTCCAGCGGGGGCATCCGCCAGGTTTCCTTGCCGGTGCGGTCGACGGGCCGGCCGCTGCTGCTCCAGCCCTTGCGTCGACGGCGCAGTTCCGCGTAGCCGAGGGCGAGCAGGCCGGCGACGCCGCAGATCGCCATGATGTCGAGGATCGCGGCGGAGGTGAGGTCGGGGAAGAGGACGGCGGCGGTCAGGATGACGGAGAGGGTGACGAGGACGGCGACCACGAAGGAGGTGAAGACGTTCGTGGCCTTGCCGTTGACCCACGGGCCCAGTACGGCGCGGTCGTTGCACAGCAGGAGCAGGAAGACCGAGGCGGAGGGCAGCAGGACGCCGGCGAGGGTCTGCACGCCTTCGGTCAGCAGGCCCAGCGGGGAGCCGGGGATGATCACGATGATCGCGGCGGCGAGGATGAGGCCGGCGAAGACGGCGTAGAAGCCCTTGGCGCCCTTGATGCCGCGGTGCAGGGAGTGCTTGAGGCCCAGGACGTCGCCGAGCGCGTAGGCGGTGGACAGTGACACGGCCGAGGCGCCGATGATCGAGGCGTCGAGCAGCGCGATGGCGAAGAGCACGCCGGCGGTCTTGCCCGCGTACGCCTCCAGGCCGTGTGCGACGCCCGCCGCGTCGTCGAACTTCCCGAAGCCGCCGGTGCCGGCGAATGCAACCGCGGTGAAGCCCATCATCGCCGCGGCGCCGAGGACCACGATGACGATGCCGAGCCACAGGTCGGCCTTCTCGTAGCGCATGAAGCGCGGGGTGATGCGCTTGTCGATGACGTAGGACTGCTGGAAGAACAGCTGCCAGGGCGCCACGGTCGTGCCGACGATCGCGATGATCAGCAGCATGACGTCGGAGAGCTGGGAGTGCGCCGGCAGACCGGGGACGACGAAGTCGTGCGCCATCTGCGAGGTGGCGGGGTGGGCGATGAAGTAGATCGGGATCAGCAGCAGCGAGCCCAGGCACAGCAGGACCGCGGTGCGTTCGAAGCGGCGGAACGACCCGGTGGACGCGGCGACGATCACCACCGCCGCGGCGACCAGCACGCTGGCGGTCTTCGGCAGTCCGAGGTAGCCAACGGCGAGGGTCACGCCGATGAACTCGGTGACGATGGTCAGCGCGTTGAGCAGGAACAGGTCGATGACCGAGAACGCGCCCCAGAACTTCCCGAACCGCTCCAGGATGAGCCGCGCGTGCCCCACTCCGGTGACGGCGCCCAGCCGGAGCACCATCTCCTGGTTGACGTACAGGACGGGCACGAGCAGCAGCAGGGTCCACAACAGGCGGGTGCCGTAGTTCTGGCCGGCCTGGGTGTAGGTGCCGAAGGCGCCGGCGTCGTTGTCGCCGACCATCACGATCAGGCCGGGGCCGATGATCGCGAGCAGGGTCTTGAGCTTCGCGGACAGGCTGTGGCGCGGAGCGGTGTCGTCCTGCTTGATGGTGCCCAGGGCGCCGCGGATGTCGCCGACGTGGGCGTCGTCGAGGACGGCGGCGCGCGGTGCCGGAGCGGCCGGATGGGTGGTGAGCGTGGTTTCGGTCATGGCAGGGCCTCCCGTTCCCCCGAGGGGGGAGGTTTTCGGGCATGCAGGAGCAACCGGTCGCCCTCGGTACGCAGGCCGACGACCCGCGGCGGCGGCAGGCCGCACGGGTGCCGGGGCAGGGGCGCGAAGTGCGCGGAGGGTGGTTACCGCATGCCGGGACGGAGCGAGGGCAGGCGGAGGTGGGGCCTACTGTGGCCCGGACTATGAGGACCGCGGTCCATGTCTTTCGCCTCCTCCCGGCCGGGGCGCGCGGGGGCGCCGTACGACTCGGCAAGGAGCGGACCGGCCTCCCGGGCCGGTTCACCCCAACTCGTCAGAGCTTTGGCACTGCACGGCGTAATCCCCGGTACGGGGAAGCCACTTGGGGTCACCCCTTGGGCCGGGGAGACCTGTCCTGACCCTGGGCGTCTCTCGACGTCGTGGGGTCAGTGGCCTGTGTCCGTTGCAGACGCCTCACCGAACGAGGTGCCCTCTTCAAACGCCTCAGAGTCTGCACCTATTTGCACATCGACGCAAGTAGAGCTGACGGTCGACCTCCGTCGGCCATGCCGCCAGCGCCGCTTTTATTTGCGTATGGATGCAATAAGCGGCAGACTGCTCGCGGCGCACGTCCCGCCGCACTTCGGGTGCGGCCTCCGGCGGACGCCGTGGAACCGCATCACGGAACGGAGGCAGCCATGGGTCAAGACCCCCTCAGTCCCCGCTGCCTCACCGGCAGCCACTGACGCGTCCGCCACACCCTCCGGCGTCCACCCGGCAGCCGTGGCCGAGCCCGCAGCGCCTCGCCCGTTCGCCTCGATCACGCCGCACGAGCCGTGGCACGTCCCCGCGGCAGGCGCTCTCCCCCTGTCTGATTACTCCCACGCCGGGCCGGAAAACCGCCCCGTCCCCACGCCATGGCCGTCCGCCACGGTCGCGGTGCGGGCGGCATCGGGGCCACAGTGTGGTCGGAGGTTGATGTGATGTCGTCGTTCCCCACCCGCCCTGAGGTCGTGCGGGCCTCCCTGCCCTCCCGGGTCGCCGGCCGGATGTCCCGGATGGGCTGGGTGGACGTGGTGGTCGCCGCCGCCGTGCTGGTCCTGCTGTACGCCACCTTGCGGGTGGGCCAGGGCACCACGGTCCGCTTCGCCACCGGCCAGAACGTCCACGTCGACACCGACCCCGGCCAACTGCCCTACGACGCCGCGCGCAGCCTGCTGCGGATGTTCGTCGCGCTCGCGGCCTCGACGGTCTTCACCTTCGTCTACGCCTACGCCGCCGCCCGCAGCCGCCGCCTGGAGCGGATCCTCATCCCGGCCCTGGACATCCTCCAGTCCGTGCCGGTACTGGGGTTCCTCACCGTCGCGGTGACCGGGTTCATCGCCCTGTTCCCGGGCTCGATGCTGGGCCTGGAGTGCGCCTCCATCTTCGCGATCTTCACCTCGCAGGCGTGGAACATGACCTTCGGCTTCTACCACTCCCTCACCTCCCTCCCGCGCGAACTGGACGAACTCTCCCGCTCGTTCCGCTTCACCCGCTGGATGCGCTTTTGGAAGGTGGAACTGCCGGCGGGGGCGATCGGGCTGGTGTGGAACGGCATGATGAGCTTCGGCGGCGGCTGGTTCTTCCTCGTCGCCTCCGAGGCCATCAGCGTCAACAACCGCGACTACGCCCTGCCCGGCGTCGGCTCCTACGCCGGTGCCGCCATCGCCGACGGCGACCTCGGCAAGATCGGCTGGGCGATCGTCACCATGGCCGTCATGGTCATCGGCGTGAACTTCCTCTTCTGGCGCCCACTGACGGCCTGGGTGGAGAAGTTCAAGAACGAGCAGTCCGAGGCGAGCGAGGTCCAACGCTCCTACGTCCTCGACTTCCTGCGCCGCTCGCACTGGCCCGAACTGGCCGGACGCCTGTTGCGGCCGGTGGGGCGGGGGCTGGCCCGAGCAGGCCGGATCCTCGGTACCGACGACCGACCCCTGTTCACCGACCGACGCCGGCAGCACACCGGCGACATCGCCTTCGCCGTCGTGGCCGGCGGCATGATCCTCTGGGGCCTGATCGACCTCTTCGGCTACCTGCGCGACCGCACCGGGCTCGGCGTCTTCGCCGAGCCCCTGCTCTTGGGCCTGGCGACCCTCGCCCGGGTGGTCGTGGTGGTCGTCGGGGCAACCCTGGTCTGGGTGCCCATCGGTGTCCGGATCGGCTTCTCGCCAAAACTGACGCGCATCGCCCAGCCGTTGGTCCAGATCCTGGCGAGCTTCCCGGCCAACTTCCTCTTCCCGCTCGCCGTCTGGTTCTTCCTCAGGACCGGGCTGTCCCTCGACGTCGGCGGCGTCCTGCTGATGGCGCTGGGCGCCCAGTGGTACATCCTCTTCAACACCATCGCCGGTGCCATGTCCATCCCCACCGACCTCCGCGAAGCCATGGACGACCTGGGCATCGCCGGTTGGCAACGCTGGCGGCGGCTGATCCTCCCGGGCATCTTCCCCTCGTACGTCACCGGCGGGATCACCGCCTCGGGCGGCGCCTGGAACGCCTCGATCGTCTCCGAGATCGTCCCGTTCGGCGCCACCACCCTCACCGCCACCGGCCTGGGCGCCTACATCTCCCACGCCACCGCCCACGGCGACTTCCCGCGCCTGATCGCCGGCGTCGCCGTCATGAGCCTGTACGTCGTCGGTCTCAACCGCCTCTTCTGGCGCCGCCTGTACCGCCTGGCCGAAACCCGCTACGCCGCCTGACCCGCAGCCCGACAGCTTTGGAGCCCCCATGGTCCTCAGTGCCCTCCGCAACCTCCGCGCCCGCCGGACCGCAAGCACCCCGCAGCCACACCGGCCCCGCCCGGCCGACGGCGACGTCCTGCTGTCCGCCGAGGCCCTGACCAAGTCCTACGCCGGCGCCGACGGCGAACTCCCGGTCCTCACCGGCATCGACCTCACCATCCGCGCCGGGGAGATCGTCGCCCTGCTCGGCAAGTCCGGCTCCGGCAAATCCACCCTGCTGCGCTGCCTGGCCGGCCTCATCCCGCCCAGCAGCGGCACCGTGGCCTACCGCGGCACCCCGCTGACCGGCGCCAACCCCGGCACCGCCATGGTCTTCCAGACCTTCGCCCTGCTGCCCTGGCTCACCGTCCAGCAGAACGTCGAAATCGGCCTCGAAGCCCGCGGCGTCCCCACCGACCAACGCGCCGAGGCCGCCCTCCAGGCCATCGACCTCATCGGCCTCGACGGCTTCGAATCCGCCTACCCCAAGGAACTCTCCGGAGGCATGCGCCAGCGCGTCGGCTTCGCCCGCGCCCTCGTCGTCGAGCCCGACGTGCTGATGATGGACGAACCCTTCTCCGCCCTCGACGTCCTCACCGCCGAGAACCTCCGCGGCGAACTGCTGGAGCTGTGGGAATCGGGCCAGTTCCCCACCCGCGCCATCGTCCTGGTCACCCACAACATCGAAGAGGCCGTCCTGATGGCGGACCGCATCGTCGTGCTCGGCTCCCGCCCCGGCACCATCCGCGAGACCTTCGACGTCGCCCTGGACCGCCCCCGCGACCGCGACGCGGCCGCCTTCGAGGACCTCATCGACCGCGTCTACCGCACCATGACCGGCCGCCCCAAGGAAACCCGTCTCCCGGGCCGCACCGAGACCATGGAACGGGAGAAGCGCACCTACGCCAACACCCCGCTGCCCTCCACCAGCGTCGACGCCCTCTCCGGCCTCGCCGAGATGGTCGACCACCGAGGCGGCCGCTGCGACCTCGCCGACCTCGCCGAAGAACTCGGCCTGGAGATCGACGACATCCTGCCCCTGGTCGACGCGCTCGACCTCCTCGGCCTGGCCACGATCAGCCAGGACGACCTCGTCCTCACCGAACGCGGCACCGCCTTCGCCGACGCCGACGTCCAGCAGTCCAAGGCGATCTTCGCCCCCGCGGCACTGGAGATCCCCCTGGTCAAACTGATCACCACCAGCCTCCGGCAGAACCCGAACCGCACCCTGCGCGCCGGCTTCTTCCGCGACCTGCTCGCCCACCACTACACCAGCGAACAGGTCGAACAGCAGCTGGAGACCGCCACCGACTGGGGCCGCTACGCCGAGCTCTACTCCTACGACGCCGACCCCCAGGAGTACCGCCTCGACGAAGCCGGCACCCCGACGTGAGCCGCTGCCGCTACTCCGCCGTCGCGGGCCGCCGGGCCCGCACCCGGCGACCGGCCGCCCGCGCCGCCTGCTCCTGCGCCGCCACGGCCGCCGCCTCCTGCCCACTCACCGGCGCGTGGTCCCCCGACGGCGGCGCCGACGCCACCAGCGACGCCTCCTCCAACAGTCCCCGGACGTGCGGGCCGGCCGCCCGGTAGTAGATCCGCGTGCCCTCCCGTCGCGTCACCACCAGCCCCGCTGTCCGGAGCTTCGCCAGGTGCTGCGAGACCGCGGCCACGTGCGCGCCCACCATCTCCGCCAAGCTGCCGACCGGAAACTCCTGCCGGCTCAGCGCCCACAGCAGCCGGTAACGCGTCGGATCGGCCACCGCCTTCAGCACCGCGATCGCCCGCTCGGCCCCGGCCTCATCCCACGCCTCAACTTGCGCTCCCATGCAAATACCCTAACCCCGGCACCCCTGCGCGAACGGCCCGCCGGCAGTACCTGCGTCGCGGTGGACCCGGGCCGGGACCGGTGAAGGTCAGCCGCCCGACGGGCTCGGTGACGCGCCGACCTGCTGGGCGTAGGTCTGGGCGTACTTCGGGATCAGCGCCTCGATCCGGTTGACGTAGTTCTGCGTCTCGGGGATCTGCGGGATGCCCCGGGCCCTGAGCACCGCACCGGGACCCGCGTTGTACGCGGCGAGGGCGAGCCGGGTGGGGTCGCCGGCGACGCCCTTGACCTGCTTGAACAGGTGGCACATGTAGGCGCCCTGCGTCGGGATGGCGTCGGCCGGGTTCCACACGTCGGCCGCGCCGCCGCCGGCGTGGTTCCTGCCCCACTCCGCCCAGGTCGACGGGTGGAACTGCGCGATGCCCTGGGCCTGGCCGGAGTCCGCCTGCGGGTTCCAGTGGCTCTCCGCGTCGAGCTGCGCGGCCAGCAGCGGAACGCTCAACTCGGGGCAGGTCTGGGCGGCCGACCGAACGGTCGCCAGGTACTGGCGGGGAATGGTGGGCAGCGCGGGCGGTCGGGTCAGCCACCAGACGACGCCGAGGACGGCGGCGATCACGAGTACGGCCCCGAGGATCAGGCCCACCAGGCATCCGCGGCGTCCGGAACGCCTGGCTCCGCCCCCCGGCCGAGAAGCGCGGTACGTCGTGGCGGGCGACGGCGCCTCCCAGGAAGGGCGTGCGGGCCGCCGGCTCCGTCGCCCTACCCGGCCCCCGCCCGTCGCTCCGGCTTGTTGTTCGTGCATGTGCCCAGTCCGTCCGGTCGGTCCATCCCGTTGATGTCTCGATGACCGGTGGGACGCTTGAGGCGCCACAATAGTTGCAAGATCGCGCAATCAAGCAAGCGTCTATGAGGATTGCCACACGGAGGAGCCGGCCCCGACCGACCACCGGACACCGCAACACTACGGGCGGGAGGACTCCGGCCAGGGGCCCACCCCAGGCACCGCGCAGCTCGCCCCGAATGCCCGGAGACGCCCTCACATGTTGATCATGTGCCCCGCGAGGCCGTGCACCGCTTCCTGGATCGCCTCGCCGAGGGTGGGGTGGCCGTGGACGTTGCGGGCCACCTCGTGGACGGTGAGGTCCCATTTCTGAGCGAGCGTCAGTTCCGGCAGGAGTTCGGTCGCCTCGGGGCCGATGAGGTGGGCGCCGACGATCTCGCCGTGGCGCGCGTCGCTGATGATCTTGACGAAGCCCGCCGTGTCCCCGATGCCGTGGGCCTTGGCGTTCGCGGTGAACGGGAACTTGGCCACCCGGACGTCGAAGCCCCGATCGCGGGCCTGCTCCTCGGTCCAACCGAAGCTGGCGATCTGCGGCTGGCAGAACGTCACCCGCGGGATCATCACGTAGTCCAGTTCCATGGTCTCCGCCCCGCCGATGGTCTCCGCCGCCACGATGCCCATCGCCTCGGCGGCGTGCGCCAGCATCAGCTTGGCGGTCACGTCCCCGATGGCGAAGAGGTGCGGCACGTTCGTCCGGCACCGGCCGTCGACGTCGATGGCGCCGCGCTCGGTCAACCGCACGCCGGTGTTCTCCAACCCGAAGCCGGTGGTGCGGGGCTGGAACCCGATGGCCTGGAGGACCTGGTCGGTCTCCAGCGTCTGGCGCTGGCCGCCGGTGGTGACCGTGACGCGCACCCGCTCCCCGGAGTCGTCGATCCCCTCGACACGGGTGGACGGCAGGACGTGGATGCCCAACTTGCGGTAGCGCCGCGCGAGTTCGGCGGACACCTCGGCGTCTTCCAGGGGCACGACGCGGTCCAGGAACTCGACGAGGGTGACCTCGACGCCGTAGTTGTGGAGGACGTAGGCGAACTCGACGCCGATGGCACCCGCGCCGGCGATGACGATGCTGCGCGGCAGTTCGTCGGAGAGGATCTGCTCCTCGTACGTCACCACCCGGCGGCTGAGCGCGGTGCCCGGCAGCAGCCGGGTGACCGAACCGGTGGCGATGATCGCGTGGTCGAACGACAGGGTCTCGCTCCGGCCGTCGCCCAGGGTGACGTGCAGGGTGTGCGGGTCGATGAACGCGCCGACCCCCTCGAACTGCTCGATCTTGTTCTTCTTCATCAGGAAGTGCACGCCCTTGGCCCGGCCGTCGGCCACCTTGCGGCTGCGCAGGTACGCCTCCCGGTAGTCGAAGGTGACCCGGCCCTCGACGTGCATGCCGAAGGTCTTCGCCTCCCGGTTCACGAGGTGGGCGATCTCGGCGTTGCGCAGCAGCGCCTTCGACGGGACGCAGCCGATGTTGAGGCAGACCCCGCCCCAGTACTTGGCCTCGACGATCGCCGTGCGCAGCCCGAGTTGGGCGGCCCGGATGGCCGCGACGTACCCGCCCGGGCCCGCGCCCAGGACCACCACGTCGAAGTGCGGACTCATGCCCGGCGTCCGCGTCGTTCGCCGCTGTCGGCGCGGGACGTGCGGCGTCCGGTGATTCGCTCGCTCATGCTCGGCAGCCTAAGCGGGGGTGCCCGGGGCCGCAGCGCGCCGCGGTCCAGCCGGGGGCCGGCGGAACGGCGCGGCCTTCTGCCGGCCCGGCCCGCGCCCGGGCCGGCAGCCCACTTCCCTTCAGGCCGCCTGCGGGGCCCCGACGAGTTGCTGTACCAGTTCGTGTTCGTCGGACTGCGAGAGGGACGTCTTCAGCACCGTTCCGCCCAGGGGCTGGAGGGCGGCGGCGAACTGGCCCTCGTTGAGCTTCGTGGTCATGACGACGACGGCGGCCTTGCCCGGTTCGAGCAGTTCGTGGGCGCGGTCGCGGAACCGCCTGTCGAGACCGGACTGGTTGAGCTTGCCCGCCAGGCCGCCCAGCGCGGCGCCCAGCAGCCCGATGGCCGGCATGAGGAACAGCATGCCGAGGACCAGGCCCCACAGGGCGCCCGCGGTGGCCGAGGTCGCGATGGCGCGACGGGGAATGTCGTCGTGCGTGTCGACGTGGGTGTGCCCGTCGGCGTCGGTGAAGACCACGGCCAGGCCGGTGAGGACGACGTCGTGCTTGCGTTCCAGTTCCAGGATGCGGCTCTCCGCCCGCCTGGCCTGCTCCGTGCTGTCGTACCCGATCATGATCAAGTCTGACATGGGTGCCTCCTCGCCTCAGGAGGCCACCGGCTCACGCACGACCGGACGCGCCTGGCGGTGTCGGCGCCTGGCGTGCGCGGTCAGGTGTGAGTGCCTCCTCCTTCTTCAAGCTAGCCCCGGCCCACCACCGTCTGCACTTCATGCATGCGGCGAGGGCCCGGCGACCGAAGTCGCCGGGCCCTCGCCGGGCCGCCGTGACGGGTGTCAGTTCACCGTGTCGTGGCTGAGCTCGATGTCGCACTCGGCCTGTCCGGCGGCGGTCAGCCGCAGCGGGGCGGCGGCCGGCGGGTAGCCGCTGGCGATCAGCGTGTACTCGCCGCTGTCGAGGTCGGTGAAGACGTACTCACCGTCGTGACCGCTGGTGGCGCTGCCGACGACGTTGCCCGCCGGGTCCAGCAGGGTCACCCGGGCGTCGTTGACCGAGTTGCCCTGCGCGGTCCGGACGGTGCCGCGGACCTGCGCACCCAGCGTCAGCCGGACCTCGTACCAGTTGCGGGCGCTGGCGGCGACCTCCACCTGGAGGGCCGACGGGCGGTGGCGCTCCGCGCTGACCGCCAGCGTGTAGCTGCCCGGGGTCAGTTCGCCGAACGAGAATCCGCCGTCCTGGCCGACGACGCCGGAGGCCACGACCTCACCGCGGACGTCGGTGGCCACGACCAGCGCGCCGGGCACCGGGTCGTCGTTCTTCTCCTCGCGGACCTCGCCGGACAGTCCGGCCGCGCCGCTGAGCGTCAGGTCGAAGGAGACCGCTTCGGCACCCACCACGACGGTCAGGGCCTGCGGCTTGCGGGCGCCCGCCGAACCGATCAGCACGTAGGTGCCGGGGCCGGTGGTCGGCAGTGCGTAGCCGCCGTCGGCGTCGGTGGTGGTGCGGCCGAGCTGCCGCCCGCCGACGCTGATCAGGGTGACCGCGGCCTGGGGCACCGGTCGGCCGCCGCTGTCGCGGACGGTGCCGCTGATCAACGCGCCGGACGCGGCGTCCGGGACGCTCTCGGCGGCCACGGCGGCCGCGACGACCGCCTCCGGGGCCGGGGCGGCGACCGGAGTGGCGTCCGCCGCGGGCGGCACCTCGCCGTTGGCCTCGGCCTCCGCCTGGGCCCGTGCCTGGAGGCCGGAGATCTGCCGCAGCGGCACCTCCTTGATGAACCACATCAGCAGGAAGGCCAGCGCGACGACGATGGCACCCATCAGGAAGACGGTGTGCATGGAGTCGGCGAAGCCGCGCTTGAACGGCTCGGCCAGTCGCGGGTCCAGGTGCTGGATGAACGAGGAGTCGCTCAGCACGCCCGAGGAGCCACCGCCGGTGGGGTGCTTGAGCATGTCCAGCACCGGCTTGCTGGCCGGGTCGTGCAGGACCGCGGGGTCCTTGAGCGCGCTCTGGAAGCGCGCGGTGGACGCGGCGCTCTTGAACGCGTCGCCGATCTTGTCGCCGACCGTGCTGAACAGCACCGAGAGGAAGATCGCGGTACCGGCGGTGGCGCCCATCTGACGGAAGAACGTGGCGGAGGCGGTGGCCACGCCCATGTCCTGCGGCGGGACCGCGTTCTGCACGGCCAGCACCAGGGTCTGCATGCAGCCACCCAGGCCGAGGCCGAAGACCAGCATGTAGATCATGGTTTCCCACAGCGCGGTGTCCCACTGGACCCGGTAGTGGAAGAGCAGCATGGCGGCGACCATCAGGGCAGTGCCGATGATCGGGAAGATCTTGTAGCGACCGGTCTTGGCGGTGATCTGGCCGGACACGATGGAGGCGATCATCATGCCCGCCATCAGCGGCAGCATCTCCAGGCCCGACTTGGTGGGGCTGGCGCCCTTCACGATCTGGAGGTACTGCGGGATCATCAGCATCCCGCCGAACATGCCCATGCCGATCAGCACGGACAGCAGGCTGGTCTTGCTGAAGGTGCCGTTGCGGAACAGCCGCATCGGGATCAGTGCGTCGTCACCGATCCAGCGCTCCACGAAGATCCAGGCGATGATCCCGACCACGCCGATGACGTAGCAGGAGATCGACTCCGCCGAGGTCCAGCCCCACTCCCGGCCCTGCTCGGCGACGAGCAGCAGCGGGACGACGCCGATGGTGATGGTGAGCGCGCCCCACCAGTCGATGCGACGGCTGCGACGGGTGTGCGGGATGTTGAGGACCTTGGCCACGACGAACAGCGCGATGATGCCGATCGGCACGTTGACCAGGAAGACCCAGCGCCAGCCGGTGATGCCGAGCAGGGTGGCCTGGCCGGCCAGCGCGCCGCCGATCAGCGGACCGGCGACGCTGGACGTCGCGAACGTACCGAGCATGTAGCCCTGGTATCGGGCACGCTCCCGGGGCGGGACGATGTCACCGATGATCGCGAGTGCCAGCGACATCAGACCACCGGCGCCCAGGCCCTGGAGGGCGCGGAAACCGGCGAGTTCGGTCATCGAGGTGGAGAAGGTGCAGAGCACCGAGCCCACCACGAAGATCGTGATCGCGGCCAGGTAGTAGGGCTTGCGGCCGTGGAGGTCGGACAGCTTGCCGTACAGCGGGGTGGCGATCGTGGAGGTGATCAGGTAGGCCGTGGTCGCCCAGGCCTGCTGGCTGAGCCCGTGCAGGTCGTCGGCGATGGTCCGGATCGACGTGCTGACGATCGTCTGGTCGAGCGCGGCGAGGAACATCCCCAGCATCAGGCCGCTGAGGATGGTGAGGATCTGGCGGTGGCTGAGTCCCCCGGCCCCGGGTATCGCCTTGGCTTGCGCCCCTGGCGGAGAGGTGGCTGTGCTCATCTACGTATCTCTCCCTGCTCCACGGTGGCGCCCTGGTCTCCATCGGGGCCCGGCCGTACGTGTTGACGTTCTGCGAAGTCCTTGTTGAGCCGGCTCATCAGCCGGATCAAATCGGCCCGGTCCTGCGGCGACCACGCCTCGAGGATCCCGGCCAGCTCGGCGTCACGCTGACGCCGGTAGTCCTCGAAGCGGGCCCGCCCCGCCTCGGTGGCGGTCAGCAGCGAACCGCGCCGGTCCTCCGGATCCGGTCGGCGCGCGACCAGGCCGCGCTCGACCAGCGAGCGCACCTGTCGGCTGACGGTGGACAGGTCCAGGAAGGCGTCGGCGGCCAGGTCGGTCGCCCGCTGGTCGCCTCCGCACACCAGCCTGGCCAGCAGTACCCGGTCGGCTGCCCCCGCGTCGTGCTTGACTCGTTGTTTCCAAGCTGCGATCAGCCGGGTGAATCGGACCATTTCCGTCCCGAGTCCCGCGGCTGCTTCGTCCAGGCTCGACGTGGCGGTGATCTCCGAGACCCCAGCCCCGTCGCAGGCATGGACCGTGCCGTTGCTCATCGTCGTGATCCCTCGCACTGAATGCGTGCATGCGTAACTCCGTGATCCAGCCGGTCCACTGGATACGTTGCTTGTATCCAGCAAGCATAGCGGGTACATGCGGGTGCCACCGACCACGGGGCGAATTGCCGCGGCACGAAGGAGCGCCGGAGCACCAACCGTGCGCCCCCGACACCACCACCCCCGTGGCAAACCGCCACCACTGGGTAGGCATGCCGGAAACGCACCATTTATTCGGCAATGA
The DNA here is from genome assembly GCF_039532155.1 of Streptomyces lunalinharesii. NCBI lineage: Bacteria > Bacillati > Actinomycetota > Actinomycetes > Kitasatosporales > Streptomycetaceae > Streptomyces > Streptomyces lunalinharesii. The sequence goes on along the minus strand of NZ_BAAARK010000018.1, from coordinate 58,429 downwards.
GGAAGGAGAAGCCATGTCGTCGAAGCGTCGCCGCAAGAAGAAGTCGCGCCGCAACCACGCGGCCAACCACGGCAAGCGCCCACAGTCCTGAACCACCCCACACCCCAGTAGGGGCCGGACGACCCGGGCGGTTGCCTGGCGGCTCATCCGCCGGCAACCGCCCAAAATCCACCGACGCCCCCGCCCACCACGCCCACCGCTTGGCTTTCCAAAGTCGAAGCTTGGAAAAACCAAGTTTCACCACTACGCTCCCCCTTCGAGATCAGGAACAGGGAAGACGGCGGCCGCGGGCCCTCCCCTCCCACGACGTCCTGGCTGATCGTTGAGGAATGCGCCGGCGCCGGAACCAGTCGGGCCGGAGACGGACGAAGGAGACGAGCATGCGCGTGGTGGTCCTCTGCGGCGGAGAGAGCGCCGAACGGGACGTCTCCCTGGCCTCCGGCCGGTCGGTGACCAGGGCCCTGCTCGATCTGGGGCACGAGGTGACGCTGGTCGACCCGGCCGCCGCGCCGCCGGTCCTGGCCGGACCGCTGCATCCCGGCGACGTGGTCGACGAGTCCACGGTGGGGAAGGAGCCGCCGTCCCTCGCGGAGGTGCGGCAGTTGCGGCGGCGGATGCACGCCGCGCTGACCGGGGGCCCGGTCCTGGACCTGCTCCGCGACGCGGACCTGCTGTTCCTGGCGTTGCACGGCGGCTGGGGCGAGGACGGGCACGTCCAGGCGCTCTTGGAGATGGCCGGCCTGCCGTTCACCGGCGCGGACAGTGCGGCGTGCGCGGCGGCCTGGCACAAGGGGCGGGCGCAGGCCGCGATGGGCGCGGCCGGCGTGCCGGTGATCGAGCGGGTGGTGTGGCGGCCCGGGGCGGCCGAGGTGCCGCCCGACGTGCGGCGCCTGGTCGCGGACGGACCGGTGGTGGTCAAGCCGGTGGTGGGCGGTTCGAGCGTGTCGGTCCACCACGTGACCGCGCCCTCGCAGTTGGCGGAGGTCACGGCCGAGGCCCGCGCCGGTGGCGTGGAGCTCATGGCGGAACCGTTCCTCCCGGGGCGGGAGTTCACCGTCGGCGTGGTCGGCGGCCGGGCGCTCCCCGTGGTGGAGATCGAACTGACCACGGCGGTGTTCGACTACGCGGCCAAGTACCAGCCGGGCGCGGTCAGCGAGGTGTGCCCGGCGCGGGCTCCGGCCGAACTCACCGCCCGGCTACAGGAGTTGGCCCTGCGCGCCCACCGTGCCCTCGGGTTCGGCGAGGACGCGCACTCCCGCACCGACTTCCGCTGCGCCGCCGACGGCGAGCCGATGTGCATCGAAGTGAACGCCCTCCCGGGCCTGACGGCGACGAGCCTGCTGCCGCGGGCGGCCGCCGGCGCCGGCTGGACCTACCCCGACCTGATCCGGCGCATCGTGGACCTCGCGCCCCGCTGAAGCCGCCCGTCCCGCCCGAAGCGGCCCCGCACGCGGAGCGCTCCGTGGCCGTCGCCGCCGTACGGGGCGGATTCGAGGGCGGGTGTGCGACGTCGCCTGCGGGACCGGTCGTCGACGTCAGTGGTCGATGCCGTCGATCAGTTCGCGGGCACCCTGCCGCAGCAGCGCGACGGCGACGGAGGTGCCCAACGTCTCGGGGGTCAGCGGACCGGCCCACTCGTGCGCGTTGAGGACGGTCTTGCCGTCGGGCGTGAAGACGCTGGCCCGCAGGGAGAGTTCCCCGCGCCGGTCGGTGGTGGCGAACCCGGCGATGGGGCTGTTGCAGTGGCCCTGGAGGACGTGCAGCAGCATCCGCTCGGCCATCGTCTCCCGGTGCGTGGCGGGGTCGCCGAGGCCGCTGACGGCGTCGATGGTGTCGGTGTCGTCCTCGCGGCACTGGAGCGCCAGGACGCCGGCGCCGATGGGCGGGCACATGGCGTCCACCGACAGGATCTCGGTGATCACGTCGGGGCGGCCGATCCGCTCCAACCCGGACACCGCGAGCAGCAGGGCGTCGGCCTCCCCGGCGGCCAGCTTCTCCATGCGGCGGTTGGCGTTGCCGCGCATCGGTACGCAGTCGAGGTGCGGGTGCGAGGCGGCGAGCTGGGCGATCCGGCGCACCGACGAGGTGCCGATCCGGGTCCCGGCGGGTAGCTCGTCGAGCGTGAGCCCGCCCGGGTGGATCAGCGCGTCCCGCACGTCGTCCCGCTTGAGGAAGGCCGCGAACGTCGTGCCGGCGGGCAGCGGCCGGTCGCCGGGGATGTCCTTCACGCAGTGCACCGCGAGGTCCGCCTGGCCCGCCAGGAGGGCGGCGTCGACCTCCTTGGTGAACGCACCCTTCCCCTCCACCTGGGACAGCGCCCCCATCCAGCGGTCACCGGTCGTCTTGACGGGGACGACCTCGGTGGTGGTGCCGGGGTGCAGCGCGGCCAGTTCGGTGCGGACGCGCTCCACCTGGGCCAGGGCCATCGGAGAGTCACGGGACACGATGCGAATCAGTTCTGGGGCGGACATGGCGCCGATGATAGACCGTCAAATTCGGACAGTTACCGACAGCGCGTCGGCGTTGAGGTGCGTCGCAGCGCTCCGCTCGGCCCCCGTCCCGCCCCCCACCAGGCACTCCCCCGGCCCTGCCCGCGCGGTACCGTCCGGACATGTCCCGATCAAGCAAGCAGGGCGCGGCGGACCGCCGACCGCCCTCCTCCGCCGGCACCGCCCCCGTCGCCCCCGTCGCCCCCGGGCCGGTGACCGCCGACGACCTCGCCCGCGCCGTCCGGCTCGCGGTGGCGCTCCTGCGCACCGCGCCCGCCTCCGCCTGGGACGACCGGGCGGCCGGCTCGTTGGTATGGGACTGCTGGGAGACGGTCGAGCACCTGAGTGACGACCTGTTCGCCTACGCGGCCCAACTGGGGCCCAGCGCACCGCCGTTGGACGGGCCGGTGCCCTTCGTCTGGCGGCGGAACCGTCCCGGCGGACCGGCCAACGCGGTGCACGCGGACCGCGCCGCCGGGCCCGCCGGGCTCCTGCAGACCCTGGAGGCGTGCGGCGCCCTGTTGGTCGCCATGGTGCGGACCACGCCCGCGGAGGTCCGCGCCCATCACGTCTTCGGGAACGCGGACCCGGAGGGGTTCGCGGCGATGGGGATCGTGGAGACGGTGGTGCACACCCACGACCTGGCGGTGGGGCTGGGGCTGGACTGGGAGCCCCCGGCCGATGTGTGCGCGCGGGTGCTGGCCCGGCTGTTCCCGGACGTCCCGACCGGGGCGGACCCGTGGCCGACGCTGCTCTGGGCGACCGGACGCACCGCGCTCCCGGGACGTCCGCGCCGCACCGCGTGGCGCTGGGACGGCACCGTGCGGCCGTAGGGGCCACAGCGGCCAGAAGGCGCGCGCGGTCAGTGCCGGGACCAGGGGTGGCGGAGCCGGATCCAGATGTCCCGGGCCCGGCGGCCGGCCTCGGTGCGGCTGTGGGCGACGAGCCGCTGGGCCTGTTCCGCGGTCTCCACCATCGGCCCCGAGCCCCGCAGAGGCTTGCCGGCCGTCTCGTGGAGGAACAGCGTCGACACGAAGCCGATCACGCCGGCGGCCATCAGGTAGTACGCGGGGACCATGTGGCTCCCGGTGAGCTGCACCAGTCCCGAGGCGAACAGGGGCGTGGTGCCGCCGAAGAGCGACACGGAGATGTTGAAGGAGATGGACAGCGCGCCGTACCGCAGCCGGGTCGGGAAGAGCGCCGGGAGGGTGGCGGCGGAGGTGCCGGCGAAGCACACCAGCAGCAGGCCGAGGATGAGGCAGCCGAGGGCGGGGAACAGGATGCCGCCGGCCCGGATCAGGAGCACCGCGGGGGCGGCGAGCACGATCAGGGCCAGGCTGCCCGCCAGGAAGACGGGGCGGCGTCCCCACCGGTCGGAGGTGCGGCCGACGGTGGTGATGGTGAGCACCACGACGATCATGGTGCCGAGGACGAGGAGCTGGGCGGTGAGCGGGTCCTGGCCCAGCGTCTCGGTCATGAAGGTGGGCAGGTAGGACGTCACCATGTAGTTGGTGACGTTGTAGAGCAGCACCAGGCCCATGCAGATCAGCACCGCCTGCCAGTGTCTGGTGAAGATCTCCTTCAGTCGGCCGTGGCCGGACTGCCGGGCGTCCTCCACCGGGTCGTCGCCGCCCGTGGCCCGGGCCTCCTCCGCCGCCCGGTGGGCCTGCTCCGCCTCGCGCTGGAAGGCGGGGGTCTCCTCCAGCCGCAGCCGCATGTAGAGGCCGATGAGCCCCAGCGGTCCGGCGACGAGGAACGGCAGTCGCCAGCCCCAGGAGACCAGGCCGTCCTCGCCGAGCACTCCGGTGAGGATCGTGACCAGGCCCGATCCGAGCGAATAGCCGACGAAGGTGCCGAAGTCGAGCCAGCTGCCGAGGAATCCGCGTCGTTTGTCCGGGGCATATTCGGCGATATAAGTGGTGGCTCCGGCGTATTCGCCGCCGGTGGAGAATCCCTGCACCAAACGGCAGATCAGCAGCAGAATCGGCGCGACGAAACCGACGGAGTGATATCCGGGCAGGAACCCGACGGCGAAGGTGCTGACCGCCATCATGATCATGGTGGCGGCGAGGACCCGCTGCCGGCCGATGCGGTCCCCGAGGGGACCGAAGACCATGCCGCCGAGCGGTCGCACGAGGAATGCGGCGGCGAAGGTCGCGAACGACGAGACCACCTGGGCGCCGGGCGAACTGGCCGGGAAGAACACCTTCCCCAAGGTGCCCGCCAAATAGGCGTAGACGCCGAAGTCGAACCACTCCATCGTATTGCCGAGGGCCGCGGCCGAGACCGCTCGGCGCACCGCCGGCCGGTCGGTGACCAGCACGTCCCCGGCACTCAGCGGCTGTTTCCGGCGGCGCAGCAAAATGCGCAGGAGACGGTCGGTGGCGGCACTGCTTTGGCCACTCGTTTTTCGAATCGGGCGCCGGCTCGACGGATTGCGGCGGGCGGCGCTCATTTCGCCCCGTCGGGGAGCGGAATTCGGTGCCTCATATTCGTCATTATTTCCCCGGGGGTTCCGCGGCGAGAGCAGCTCCGTCGCCGCCGCGTGTCGGACGGCGCCCCCGAGCCGCGCCCCTCCGGACGGCCGGGAGCCCGGGCCGGCGGCTGGCCGGCCCGGGCTCCCGGCACCCGGTGGGCGTGCGGACCGTGCTCCGCTCCCCTAGGCGTGCTTCGACGAGATGAGGTGGGCGAACGCCACGACGTTGGACCTGTAGTCCTTGACCTTGTGGTCGTACGAGCCGCCGCAGGTGATCAGGCGGAGCTGGGCGTCCGGGGTGTCGGCGTAGACCTTGTCGTTGGGGAAGCTCGCCTTGCTGAAGGTCTCGACGGAGTCGATCTTGAAGGTGGCGACGATGCCGTCCTCGCGGGTGATCTCGACGGTGGCGCCGGGCCGGAGGGTCTCCAGTTGGAGGAAGACCGCCGGTCCGGTCTTGGTGTCCACGTGTCCCGCGACGATGGCGGCACCGCGCTCCCCCGGTGCCGCGCCGTCCTGGTACCAGCCGACGAGGTTCTTGTCGGCCGCCGGGGGCGGATTGAGCTGCCCGGTGGGGCCGAGGGTCAACGAGGTGAAGGGCGCGTCGACGGCGATCTCCGGGATCGTCAGCCGCTTGGGGGCGGAGCGGGCCAGCGACAGGTCGGAGACGGGGGCGGCGGGCCCGTCGTGGGCGGAGGCGGCGGGACGGGACTGCGATTTGGCGTCCGCCGTGGTGTCCACGGAGTTGTAGACGAGGAAGGAACCCAGCAGAAATGCTCCCGCGGCCCAGACCAGGCCGCGCCCCACGGGGCGGACGGCGGCTGCCTTGGGCGGATCGGGGTTCGGATTCGGCTGGGGAGACTGCTGGGCGGTCATGGGGGGCCTTTCGTGAGCGGGCGGGGCGCGGTGCGGAGGAGCCGCCGCGCGGCGGCGTCAGCGGGCCGGTCGGTCCGCACGGACCTGCGGAGCTGCGGTGACGGCGACGCAATCGCCGCGGCCACCGTCCGGCGAGGACGGTGGCCGCGACTGCACATCGACCTCCGGAGGTGGCAGCCCTATCAGGCTGCGGTGCCCGACGCGTTGCGGCGACGGAGCATGTAGGCGCCGGCGCCCAGACCGCCGAGCATCAGGACGGAACCGGCGGCCAGACCGCTGCCGGACATCGCCATGCCGCCGCCACCGGTGTGGACGCCGCCGTGCGGGCGACGGCCCCAGTGGTCGCCACCGCGACCGTGGTCGCGGTCGCCCCAGCCACCGTGGTCCCGGTCGCCGCGGCCACCGTTGTCGCGGTCACCACGACCGCCGTGGTCACGGTCGCCACGACCGCCGTGGTCGCGGTCGCCGCGGCCACCGTTGTCGCGGTCACCACGACCGCCGTGGTCACGGTCGCCACGACCGCCGTGGTCGTCGCCGTAGTTGCTGCTGGTGTCCCAGTCGCCGGTCACCGGCATGGCCAGCGCGCCACCACCGGTGTGCACGCCGCCGTGCGGCTTGCGGTGGTGACCGCCCCAGCCACCGTGGTCGCGGTCACCACGACCGCCGTGGTCGCGGTCACCGCGGCCACCGTTGTCGCGGTCACCACGGCCACCGTTGTCGCGGTCACCACGACCGCCGTGGTCGCGGTCGCCGCGGCCACCGTTGTCGCGGTCACCACGACCGCCGTGGTCCCGGTCGCCGCGGCCGTGGTCGTCACCGTTGACCGAGGTCCCGATGCCCGAGGTGAAGCCCTCGGCCAGACCCATGGCAGACGCGGCGGGTGCTGTGATCGTGAGCGCCGCCATGACGGCGGCGGAAGCGAACAGAGTGCGGGCAGTGCGCATGGAGTCATGTTCCTTTCGGCGCGACTGCGAAGGCTGACACTTCGTCGGCACATCGGATCGCAGTAGCGACGTGATCACCGTCAGCCGGATTCGGGCTCGGCACCACCGGAGAACGTCGCATTCGGGGGACAACGTCGGCTCTTCGGGTGGCGCAGGAGCACGTATTCACCCGTTGGACGGTGGGTGGCTCCGGCGTGTCGTCATCAAGTTGGGCTAGAGGGCCGCTAAAGGGGCCAGGAAACGGCCCCCAGGGGCCCTCGGTGGAGCACCTGGCGCGGCCGGGAGCCCGGGCTCCGGGCGGAGCCGGACGCCGGCTGCGGGCCCGAGCGCGCGGCCGGTGCCCGGCGTGTCCCAGGCACTCCCCGGCACGGCATCGCCGGTCCCGTACCGGAATTTGAGCCACCCTCGGCCGAGGCGGGCAGGGTCGGGGGCCAGGCACGGAAGCGGTGGGCGACGTGGTGCACGGACGGGCTCCCGGGCGCCGCTGGCCGAGGCGCGGACACCTCGCACCTGACGTCACGTCTGCTGATGTGACGTCAATTCCGTGCTTCATTGGTGGAGTCAGGACGCCGAGCCGCCGCGGGGCCCGGCGTCGCGGAGTGGCGTGTCGAGGGAGCCGAGGGCGGCGCATGGGCATCGGTGGATCGGGGGAACCCGGTGGTGGGGACAGCGGCCCGGCGATCTTGTTGGACGTCGGCGGGGTCCTGTCGCCGGACCACCTGCCGGCGGCCGCGGCCGAGTGGGGTGACCGGCTCGGCATGCGGCAACACGCCTTCCTTGCGGCGCTGTTCGCCGGCAACGACGACCGGGTGCTGATCGGCCGGGTCGGTCAGGAGGCTTGTTGGCGCGTGGTCCGACGGCGGCTGGGCGTCGCCCCGGCCCTCATGGCGGAGATCCGGCGGGACCTGGCGGCCCGGCAGCGGTGGGACGCCGAGCTGGTGGCCGGGGTGCGGGCGCTGCGCGGCCGGGCGCGGACCGTCCTGGTGAGCAATGCCTGGCCGGAGCTGCGCCCCGCGCTCGCCGCCGCCGGGGTGCTGGACGTCGTCGACAACACCGTCCTGTCCTGCGAGGTCGGCTGCGCCAAGCCCGATCCCCGCAGCTACCTGCTCGCGCTGCGGCGGGCGGGCGTGGCGGATCCGGCGCGGGCCTTGTGCGTCGACGACACCGCGGGGCACGTGCGCGCCGCCCGGGCGCTGGGCCTGGCCGCTCACCTGCACGTGGACACCGGGGGCACGCTCGCGCGGATCGAGGAGTTCGTGGGGGCCGCGGCCGGGACCGCCTGAGCGCAGCTGTGTCCGGCTCAACCGGTGCCGGCCCGCAGCGCCTCCTCGACGATCGCTTCCAGGCGGGCGTGATGGGCTCCGCGCCAGTAGACGCGTCCGCACGCGGTGCACTGCGCGAAGACGTCGTAGGTGCGCTGGGTGCCGTGGTGGAGCTGCTCGTGGACCGCGTCCTTGTCTGCGGCGGCCAGGCGGCCGTTGCACGCGGTGCAACGGGTCCACGGGGCGAGGGTGGGCGCGAACCTGCCCAGCACGTCCCGGAGTTGGTCGTCCGGTCGGTCGCTGTAGACGTAGGCCCCCGCCCAGAGTTCCCGGCGTTGGAGCAGCCCGCGGTCGCGGGAGAGCAGGACGCGTCGTTCTTCGGCGGAGCGCGCGGCCAGGGCGGCGTCGCCCGGGTCCTCGTTGGTGTACGCCGCATCGACCCCGAGCAGGCGCAGTCGTCGGGCGAGGGTGCCGAGGTGCACGTCGAGCAGGAACCGCAGCGGCGCGCCGGGGACGCGCTGCGGCCGCTCGACGGCACGGACCTCGATGTGTTCGCCCCGCTGCGGGACGTGCGAGACGGGCACCTCCGCGCCGTCCGCGACCAGGCGTCCGACTTCGGTGAGCGGGACGCCCAGCGATTCGACGACGTGACCGAGCGTCGAGGCCCCGTCGGTCACGAAGGGCGTGCGACCGGCGCTGCGGGCCGCTCCGACGAAGAGGTGCAGTTCAGGGGCGAAGCTGAGGCCGATCTCGGGTCCGTTCACGTCGCTCAGCATGGCACCGGGCGGGCCGCGGCAACCAGTGGATTCGCCGCTGCGCGCGCCCCGCCCAGGCCCCGCGACGGTGTCCGCCGGTGTCGCATCCGGCCCTGCGGCGCTACGTACGGACCGTAGCGGTCCGGCCCGCGGATTGTGCACCGCGGCACAGGACCCGTCCGGCCCCCGCCCCTAGCCTCACCTGCACATCAGCAACATCAGCGACACCAACGAGGGGCGGCACCGGTGAACTGGCTCATCCACGACTACCGCGAGAAGGACCTCGCCGAAGTGGTCCACCTGATCGACTCCACGGCGGAGCTGGGACAGGAGTCCGTCTTCTCGCTCGCCGAGTGCATCAGCGCCCTGACCTCGCGGCAGCCCGCCGTGGTCGCCGTCCACCAGGGCGCCCCCATCGGCGCGGCGCTCGCCTGCGTCGCGGGCGAACGGGGCTGGGTGATGCGGATCGCGATCTCCTCGGCCTGGCGCGGCCGGGGGCTGGCCAGCGCACTGCTGGTCGAACTGGAGCGGCGCCTGATCGCCGCCCGGGTGAGCCGGATCGCGTACGTCCTCCCCGAGGAGGACCTGCTCGGGGAGGGCCTGCTGAACGCGGGGTACACCCGGCAGCCGGCGGTCGCGTACTTCGAGAAGGTCGAGCCCCACCACGGGCCGGCGGCCAGCCTCCTGGACGACCTGGGCGGCCGGTTCCTGCCCGCCGACCTGTGGGCCAGGGTCGCCGGCATGGAGGCGGAGAAGGACCTGATCGAGCGGCGGGTGGTGCTGCCGCTGGCGGAGCCGGAGCGGGCGGCCCGGCACGGGGTGCGGCCGCCGCGGGCGATCGCCCTGTTCGGGCCGCCGGGGACCGGGAAGACGACCTTCGCCCGTGGGATCGCCGCCCGGCTGGGCTGGCCGTTCGTCGAGCTGCTGCCGTCCCGGTTGGCGGACGAGGGCAATCTGGCGGCGGCCCTGCGCAGCGCGTTCGCCAGGATCGCCGAACTGGAGCGGGTGCTGGTCTTCATCGACGAGGTCGAGGAGATCGCACCGGTGCGCAGCGAGCCGGCGCACCCGGGCGGGCTGCACGGGGTGACCAACGAACTGCTCAAGCTGATCCCCGGCTTCCGGGAGCAGGACGAGCGGCTGCTGGTGTGCGCCACCAACTCCATCCGCTCGCTCGATCCGGCGTTCCTGCGCCCCGGACGCTTCGACTACCTGATCCCGATCGGGACGCCCGACCCGGCCGCCCGGGCCGCGATCTGGTCCCGCTACACCGACGGGCGGCCCGACGTCGACATCGCGGACCTGGTCGCGGCCAGCGAACTGTTCACGCCGGCGGACATCGAGCACGCGGCCCGGGTCGCCGCCCAGGCGTCGTTCGAACGGGACCTGGAGGCGATCGGCGGCGGGTCGGCCACCCCGGGCCGGCTCGGCGCGAGCACCGCGGACTACCTCGCCGCGATCGGCCAGTGCCGGCCGACGGTGACCCCCGCGATGATCGACGAGTTCAGCGCGGACATCACCGCCCACGCCCGCTGCTGAGGACCGCGGTCGCGGCGGCCCGCGCCGGCCGCCGCGACCGCTCCCCTGCGAGGGATCGGACGATCTCCACCAGGCCGACGACGCCGTCGCACTGCGTCAGGAGGACGTCCCCGCGCGCCGGCTCCTCCGCTGGAACGACGAAGCGGCACCGCGACCTGCCTACCGTGGGAAGCGCAGCCGGACCGCACGGTTCGGCAGCGCGCCGAGTGTTGTGGCATGCCGACACGGATGCGAGTCGAGAGAGGCGGGACGGCCCATGCCGGAGAATCCGCAGGCCCCGCAGGACGAACGAACCCCTCGGACCACCGAGGACACACCGGGCCCAACAGCCCCGCACGACTCCTCAATACCCCCGTCATCCGGAACGCGGGCCTCCGCCCCTACGCCCGCCCCCGACGCGCCCCCGCTGATCGACCTGCGCGCCTATGGCCAGGACTTCGTCACCGACCCGTACCCGTACTACGCCAAACTGCGCGCCCAGGGCCCCGTTCACCAGGTGCTCACCCCGTACGACCAGCCGGCGTGGCTGGTCGTCGGCCACGAAGCGGTCCGCACCGCGCTCGCCGATCCGCGCCTGGGCAAGGACTGGAGCGGCGCCAACCTGCCGCGCGCGGACGGTGACGACGTCCCGCTGTTCACCAACATGCTGGACGTGGATCCACCGCACCACACCCGACTCCGGAAACTGGTCGCGAAGGAGTTCACCAGTCGTCGCGTCGAGGCACTCCGCCCCCGCGTGCAACGCCTCACCGACGAACTCCTGGACGCGATGCTGACGGCGCCCGACGACCGGGCCGACCTCATCGAGGCGCTGGCCTTCCCGCTGCCGATGACCGTCATCTGCGAGCTGCTCGGCGTCCCGTCCATGGACCGCGAAGCCTTCCGCGCCTGGTCCCACGAACTCGTCTCGCCCACCGGCCCCGAAGCGGCGCAGCAGGCCGTCGAGGCGATGTCCGGCTACCTCACCACTCTGATCGCGTCGCTGCGCCGCGAGTCGGGCGAGGGACTGCTCGCCGACCTGATCCGGACCAGCGACGAGGACGGCGACCGGCTCTCCCCAGAGGAAGTGATCGGCACGGCCTTCCTGCTCCTGGTCGCCGGCCACGAAACGACGGTCAACCTGATCGCCAACGGCGTGCGCGCCCTACTGGAACACCCCGCCCAACTGGCCGCCCTACAGGCCGACGACGGCCTCCTGGACAACGCCGTGGAGGAGATGCTGCGCTACGACGGCCCGGTGGAGACCGCCACATGGCGTTGGGCCGCCGAACCGGTGGAACTCGCCGGCACGGTGATCCCCGCCGGCTCCGCCGTCCTGATCTCGCTGGCCTCCGCCTCCCGCGACCCCGAACGGTTCGCGGACGCCGACGACTTCGACATCACCCGCGATCCGCGCGGCCACGTCGCGTTCGGCCACGGCATCCACTTCTGCCTCGGCGCACCGCTGGCCCGTTTGGAGGGGCGGATCGCCCTCCGCTCCCTTCTGGAGCGCTGTCCCGGCCTCGCCCTGGACAACGCCGCACCATCGGCGACCTGGCGTCCCGGGCTCCTCATGCGCGGCACGGACCGGCTGCCCGTCCGCTGGGACCGCTGACGCGCCGCGGCAGCCGGTACCGCCCGTCGTGGACGCCCCGCCCGCCCCGTCCGGAGCGGACCTGCACTGGCCGTCCGCCCTCTGTGGGACAGTGACCCGATGAAGACCATCGGGTTGATCGGCGGGATGAGCTGGGAGTCCACGGCGGAGTACTACCGCCTGCTCAACGAGCTGACGCGGGAACGCCTGGGCGGGCTGCACTCGGCCGCGTGCGTGGTCTACTCCGTGGACTTCGCGCAGATCGAACGCCTCCAGGTCCAGGGGCGCTGGGACGAGGCCGGCGAGGTCCTGGCCGGGGCCGCCCGGGCCCTGGAGGCGGCGGGCGCGGAACTGCTGCTGATCTGCACCAACACCATGCACAAGGTGGCCGACCAGGTGGCGTCCGCGGTCGACGTACCGCTGCTGCACCTGGCCGACACCACCGCGGAGGCCGTACGCCGCACGGGACTTCGACGCATCGGCCTGTTGGGCACCGCCTTCACCATGGAGCAGGACTTCTACCGCGGCCGCCTCGCGGACCACGGCCTGGACGTGCTGGTCCCGGACGCCACCGGGCGCGCGACCGTCCACCGCGTGATCTACGAGGAGCTCTGCCTGGGCGTCGTCAAGGACGACTCCCGCCGCGCCTACCGCACCGTCATCGACGAGCTGGTCGCCGCCGGGGCCGAGGGCATCGTGCTCGGCTGCACCGAGATCGAACTGCTCATCCGCCCGCAGGACAGCCCGGTCCCCGTCTTCCCCACGACCCGGCTCCACGCCCAGGCCGCGGTCGCCCACGCACTGGTCACACCCGCCACGACCTCGGCGACGCCCGCCATGCCCTCGGCTCCCGCCGCGCCCTGAGGTCGCGTACCCGGCCCGTGGCCCCGTGCGCCAACCCGCCCGCGCCGCAGCCGCGTTCGACGCCGCGCGCCCCGGCACAGCCCGGTCGCCACACGAGGGCGGGTACGCTGACGTGGTGTCTCACACCGAGTTAGAGCGCCTGGCCAGGATCCGGATACAGATGACCGGAGAAACCCTCGAACGCGCCCTGGCCGTGCTCCGCGGAGACACCACCGACACGGCGCCTGAGCCCCTCATCGGCACCGGCAGCACAACCGGGACGGAGAGCGGGGCCGGGGCCGGCAACCAGGCCAGGACCACGGACGGGACCGACGGGAGCGGAGCCGAATCCGGGTCTGGGGCCGGGTCCGGGTCCGAGGTCGAGCCCCGGGCCGGCGACGGACACGGAGCACCTCCGAAACTCCGTTCCGTGCCCGCGCTGGACCCCGGAGTCACCTCCGCGTCCGGCCCCGCCCCACAGGCGGAACCCACGCACCGGGCTCCGCGCCCGCGGCGCCGCCACCTGCGCGGCCTGTGACCACTCCGGTTCCCTGCAGGATTCTTGCCCTCGGGCCACGCCCCGCTCGGATCCGCACCCACCCACACCCGAGCGGGCCCCCGTCAGTCCACAACCGGGGCGCAGTCCCGCCAGGCGCCGGGGTGCACGATGCACGGCCTACGGGCGCGACGCATCAACCCCTCACGTCAGGTGACCAGCCTCCTCGCCAGCAATGGAGTGCGAGGCGCCTGGTGTCCCCCGCTGGCCAGCATGCGGACCTCACCGCGGTCGCTGATCTCCGCGCGCACGATCCCCGACTCGTCCTCGTAGATCGGGTACCCGCCCGCTCCCGCCCGGTCGGTACGCCGGACGATCACCACGTCGTCCTCCACCGCGGGGGCCTGAAACACCAGCTCATAGAGTTCCGGGTAATCCATCGGGGCCTCCCGATACTGCTCGGCGGGTACTGCCGCCCGAGGCACCGCCCCCGCGGCCGCTGCGCGCGCCACCTCACCCCGGCCCTTCCATCCTCGCCCACGCCGGCGCGCCACGCCTCACCACCAGAACATTGAATTCTCAACGGATTCCCGGGGCGACAACGGGGGACGTCACACCACGCTCCTACTCCCCCAGAAAAGATCGGGATCAAGGTAAACCCGTGGGTTGATGTCTGGCGACGGGCCGAACGCCAGAATCAAAGCACGGCAAAAACCTCGGAGTAATGACCCACCGATGAACGGCCCCGCCACCGATCCGCACCAGCCCGCCAGGGCACGAACTCACGGAGCGACCATGTCGATTGCCCACCCCTCACGCCGCCACCCGCGGCTGACCCGCACCGCTGCTGCCGCCGCCTTATCCCTCGCCCTGCTGAGCATCCCGACGGCCGCCTCCGCCACCACCCTCGTCTCCCCCACCCCGCTGCGGACGACGACCACGCACGCTCCGGACCTGGCCTCGACGTCACGACAGCCCGACCACCGCCCCGCCCTCGACGAGCCGGCCCTGCGGAAGTCCCTCCAGGCGTTCCACGACGCGGGCATGTACGGCGCCTACTCCGCCGTCCGGGACGGTTCCGACGCCTGGCAAGGAGCGGTCGGCGTCGCCGACATCGACACCGGGCGACGCACGTCACCGCAGATGGAGCACCGCATAGGCAGCATCACCAAGACCTTCACCGCGGTCGCCGTGCTCCAGGAGGTCGGCAAGGGACACCTCGCCCTCGACGCCCCGATCGGCCGCTACCTCCCCGATCTCGTGACGGGCGAGCGCGGCCGGACCATCACCGTCCGCATGTTGCTCAACCACACCAGCGGCATCGGCGAATACTCCGGAGCGATCTTCAACACCGCGGACAGCTTCGAGGGGAACCGCTTCCACCAGTTCGCCCCAGAGGAGCTGGCCCGCCTGGGAATCGCGGCGCCCCCGTTCGGCACGCCGGGCCAGGGCTTCCACTACTCCAACACCAATTACGTCCTGGCCGGACTATTGTTGCGGAAGGTCACCGGCCAATCCCCGGAGTCGTACATCACCAGCCACGTCATCCGCAAAGCCGGCCTACGGCACACCTATTTCCCGCAGTCGGCCACCATCTCCGGTCCGCACGCGAAGATGTACGAGGCTGCCTACGGCGGCTTCACCCCGCCACGCGACTTCAGCGTCTACAACATGTCCTGGGCCGCCACGGCCGGCTCCCTGATATCGACCATGCCCGACCTCAATCGCTTCTACCGCGCCCTGCTCGGCGGTGAGTTGCTCGCTCCGGCCGAGCTGCGCCAGATGAAGACGACGGTGCCGATGGAGGGCTCCTTCATGCGCTACGGCCTCGGCCTCCTGCAAACGACCTCCGCCTGCGGAGACTTCTGGGGCCACAACGGACTGGTGCTCGGCGCGATGACCTGGTCCCTCTCCAGCCCGGACGGCCGCCGCCAGGTGTCGCTCGGCTTCAACCTCACCCGCTACCAGCAACTCGACGCCAACAACCAACCCGTCGCCAGCCCGATCGACGACGCCATGAACGACTACATCGCCCAGGCCGCCTGCGGCACCACCAAGAACACCGGCCCAGGCGCCACCTCCGAACGCCCCCTCACGGCACCCGCGCCGACCGACCAAAACCTCACCTCTCCACGGCACCCGGCCCGGTAGGTCGCCCTCACCCCGAGCGCACCGCCCCGCTCCGAACCGGCACACCCAAGGACCGCCCATGAACGATGCAGCAATCGCCCCCTTGGATCGACTGCTCGCCGAGCGCGCCTGCGAGCGCCTGATCATCGACTTCGTCCACCGCCTCGACCTCGGAGACCCCAGTTCCGTGGCCACGCTCTTCACGCCCGGCGGCAGCTGGGAATGGCCACACGGCAACCGCCGCATCGCAGGCCGCGCAGCCCTGAGCCAGTACTTCGGCACCCGTCCGCCCGATCGCCTGTCACGCCGTCTGATGACGAACATCCTGGTGACCGTCACCTCCCCCACGACGGCGACCGCCACCTCCTACCTCACCACCTACCGCGTCGACGGCTTCAGCGAAGGCATGGTCCCGCCGCAACACCCCACCAACGTGGGCCACTACGAGGACACGTTCCGCAAGATCGACGACACCTGGCTCCTCGCCACCAGGACCACCCACCTCGCCTTCGGCACCGACACCCGACGCCTGGCATCCCCCAGCAGCAACTGAACGGAAGAACCCGCACAGAAGGGAGAGCAGAAAGAAGCCCCGCTCCCATGTCATGTGCCACGGAAGCGGGGCGGGTCCGAGAGCGCCAGCAGCTCGGATAGATACGAGCACCACCGTACGGGCGCCCACTGACAACGCCGCTCCGACCCGGACCCACCAGCCACACACCGAAGGAGTTCGCACACACACCACCAACCGCCCCGGCCAGCCCCACGGCTCCCCTCCCACCCGCCGGTCTCCGCGGCCACAGCATCAGCCGACCCCGGCTCGACCCGGCAAACACCACCCGATCAGGGGAACGCCCTGCAACGACGACACACCACCGACAGATCGACGAACCGACCAGCCGGCCGGCCCCTCCTCCGCCGTCGTCTCACCCAAGGCCCGGCCCTGATCAAGGCCCTCCTACGGGGGCCTGCGCACACCTCCAGGGGCTTGCACACACCTCACCGACCGACGGGGGGTACAGCCGTGAAGTGAGGAGCGGAGGGCGACCTGGGGCGGATCGGCTCGGCTCAACTCGGTTCGGCTTGGCTCGGTTCGGCTTGGCTCGGCTCGGCTCGGTACGGCTCGGTTCGGTTCGGCTCGCCTTGGCTCGGCTTGTCTCGGAGGGGCAATCCAGCATGAGCTCTGCCAGGGATTCGTCCACGAGTCGGCCACGATTTCGTCGTCATGCAGCAGAGGGGAGAAGGGAACACGGGGGCGGGGCGGGGGCGGGGGGCGGGGGGCAAGCGACCAGAGGCGGGAGCCCAGCGCGGTATTCAGACCGAATACGAGCCACAGCACACGCCCGTCCCCCTACCGTGCGTCGCAGTCGAGCTGCGACGCACCGGACCGCACCCACGACTCACCGCAGATCAGGCCGACGGCTTCGAAGGCTGGTTCGCATGACGCCCTGTTGACGGTTCGGGGGTGGGCGGACAGGGTGGGGGCGAACGCGGAGCGTGTGGGAATGGACACATGCAGGCAGGGAGGGGAGGGCGAGGTGCTGACGGTCTTTGCTGGTCAGCGAGTTGAGGTGGAGTCAGGTCGATCGGTGGAGAGCGCTCGGGGGCTCTATGACTGAAGCACGTGGGGACGCCCTGTCAGTGGCTGCCCCTAGCATGTCTCACATGTCCCCAACTCCTTCTGCCCGTGCGGAGACGCCCGTTCCTGCTTCCGAGGCCAACGACTCGATCCGGCGCTTCGTGCGCGCCCGGCACGGTCTGGCCTGGACGGCTCAGGACATGGCGGAGTACGCAGTGCTGCTGGAGATCTGGACGATGGCGGTGCGCGCCGAGGTCGTCGAGGCCGCCTAGCTGAGCACCCACGCACGGACGAGGGCACGTGCGCGACGGCCCTGGCGCCCCGTCTTGAACGGGCCGCCGGGGCCATCCCGGGCCCCCTCGCCATTCCGATCTCCTGCAGCAATGGGGTGCCCAACCCCACCCGCCGGCCCGCCGTTCGACGACTCACGAAACACGACGCCGGCCCCCGCCCCTCCGAGCCCTTCCTCGCGCACCGCTCCGCCGTCCCCCGGCAGGAACCTTCGCGTCCGATTCCCGCCAGAAACTGCGTCTTCGACCCGGCAGACTCGAAGAAAACGCAGGTAGAAGCACCCCAGGAATCGTCACACCCGAGGACGCGCCATGACCCCACACACCAGTTCCACACCCCCACCCCTCGCCTCCGTCTCCCCTGCCCCTAACGCTGCCTCCGCGACGTACTTCACCACCGTCGACAGCCCGCTCGGCGAGCTGCTACTCGTGGGCGTGCAGTCGCGCACCGCATCCGGCGGCGTCGCCCTCACCTCGCTCTCCGTGCCCGGGCAGCGCAACGCCCCCACCGTCCAGACGCACTGGCGTCGCGACGCCGGCCCGTTCACCGAGGCAGTTCGGCAGCTCCGGTCCTACTTCGCCGGCCGGCTGACCCGCTTCGACCTGGAGTTCCAGACCGCGGGCACGGAATTCCAAGAGCGCGTCTGGCTCGCTCTGGACGGGATCCCGTACGGCACCACGACCACGTACGGACGGCTGGCCGAGGCGCTCCGCGTCCCGCGCGGTGAGGTGCGGGCCCTGGGGGCTGCCATCGGAGCGAATCCGCTGCTGCTCGTGCGCCCGTGCCATCGAGTGGTCGGTGCGGACGGCACCATGCGTGGGTACGCGGGCGGTGTGGAACGCAAGATCGCACTGCTGACCCACGAAGGCGCCCTCCAGCCGACTCTCGTCTGACCGCCGTGCGCAGTGCCCGGCCGACCTCGATCGGCGAAGCCCCTCCCGCCTCCGCCCATCTGGCGCCCTCCCCTCGCATCCCTCAGCACGAAACGGACGCGTACGGGCCGTTCGCCGCGCCAGCCCCGCACACCGACGTCGAACTGGCCGTGCTGCTGAACCTCTTGGCCTCTCCACCCACTCCGGGCGACGGCGACGGCGACCGCGCACGTCGTCACCGCCGTACCGCCCCGGCCGCCCTCACCATCGGCCACAGCAGGGACGACGCGTCCGCCGCGGCCGCGGCGGCGTTCGCGGAGGCCTGGCGGGCGGCCGGCGGAACCATCCTCGCGCTGGTCGACTGGCCGGAGCTCGCCGCGTCCTGGCTACGTCCGGCTCGCCGCTTCACCGCCGGCGAGCCGGACGCCTGGGTGGTCGCCGCCGCACCGCTGGGCTGGGCCCAGATGAGCCGTCGGCTGCGCCGCAGCACCGCGTGGGACCCGTCCCGCACCTACGGGTTCGCGTCGCTCGGCGACTCCCGGCTGGTCGCGCTGGCCGGGCCGGACACCCTGCACGGCATGCGCGGCGCCACGCCGGACGGCGGCACCTGGCTCATCGACCAGCGCTGGGTCACCCGGCAACCTCCACGTACCGATCCCGGCCCCACCTGACCGCGCCGAGGCCCCGACCGGTACCGCCCCCAATCAGTCCCCCCCCCCCGCGACCAACGAGCACGGACCGCCGACGAACGGACCACGCGGAGCGATCACCCGTGCCGCCCCCTGACCCCGCAGCCAGGAACCGTGCGCGCCGCGACTCACCCTCCGCCCTCCCCTCCTCTCCACCTCCCCTCCCCCGCGCCGATATCCGTCCGTGGGGTCGGCCGGCAGCCCGACCGGCCCGGCGCGTTCCTTCACCCGCCCCATGGCAGGCTGGAAGGGGCTCGGCAACAGTGCGCGCACCGCAGCCGCAGCGGCAGCCGCAGCAACATCAACAGCCAGGGCAGCAACGGCGGCGGTCACCGACAGCCATCACCTCGGGGCCGCCCCGTCGGGGCTCTCCTCGCACCTCATCAAGGCAGGTCACAAGCTCATGAGCATCCCGCTTCCCGGCTTCGAGGACGTCGGACCGCGCCGCGGGTCCGACGGGCCGGGCAGCGGCCACGGCCACCGCCTCAAGGCGTCCGCGGGTCCGGAGGGCCGGGTCCGCCGGGAGCTGGCCCCCGGGGCGGTTCACGTCCCCGGTTGGCTGTCCCCCGCCGAGCAACGCGAGCTGGTCACTGCCTGCCGGGGCTGGGCGCGCGGTCCGGTCCCCATCCGGCACACCAGGCTTCCGCGCGGTGGCGTGATGTCCGTCCAGACGGTGTGCATCGGCTGGCACTGGCAGCCTTACGCGTACCGGCGCACCGCCGACGACGTCAACGGTGCGCGGGTCGCCGAATTCCCGGACTGGATGGTCGCCTTGGGGCGCCGCGCGCTGGTCGACGCGTACCAGGACACCGCTGCGGGCGACGCGTACACCCCGGACACCGCGCTGATCAACTTCTACGACGGCGAGGCCAAGCTCGGCATGCACCAGGACAAGGAAGAGCGCTCCAGCGCGCCGGTCGTCTCGCTCAGCATCGGTGACACCTGCGTCTTCCGCTTCGGCAATACGGAGACCCGCACCAAGCCGTACACCGACATCGAACTGGTCTCGGGCGACCTGTTCGTCTTCGGGGGGCCGTCGCGGTTCGTGTACCACGGCGTGCCCAAGGTCTACCCGGGCTCCGGCGACCCCGCGACCGGCATGTCCGCCGGTCGCCTCAACATCACCATGCGCGTCACCGGTCTCAGCTGATCCGCCCGCGCGTGCTCCCGAGGAGGCAGACTGGACGCATGTGCCGGAGTATCAAGACCCTTCGCCCGCCCGTCACCCCTGAGGTCAGCGAGGAGGACATCCGCGCCGCGGCCTTGCAGTACGTCCGCAAGGTCTCCGGATTCCGCGCCCCGGCCGCGCACAACCGCGAGGTGTTCGAGCAGGCCGTCGACGCCGTCGCGGCAGCCACCCAGGACCTCCTCGGCGGCCTCCGGGTACGGGGTTCCGCTCCCGCCCGCCATCAGTAGGACGTCATCTGGGACCGACCGTCGTCGTCCCCTGGTCCCACTCCGAAGCCCCTCCGACACCCGGGGCCCCGTGCACCTCACCACTCGATCGACGCCTGCACCGGAAGGTGATCGCTCGGGAACTGTCCGTCCACGGCGTACGTGTTGATCGAGGCGAATCGGGTCCGCACGCCCGGCGAGGTGAGGATCCAGTCGACACGGTCCCCGTCCGGCACCAGCGGCCGGTATCCGTGGAAGGTCGCGAACTGCGCGCTGCGCCCGTCGGCCGCGTCCCAACTGTCGACGAGCCGGCCGCCGCCAGTCATGGCGTCGTACACGGGGTTCTTGTGCGCCGGGACGTTGAAGTCACCGGTCACCACGCGCGGCAGAGCGGGATCCAGTTCGGCCAGGCGCTCGTTGATGAGTTCGGCGGAACGCTCTCGCGCATACTGCACGGCGTGATCAAAGTGGGTGTTCAGGAGAAAGAATTCTCGATGGCCCTGAAGATCCCGCTGATCTCGGCGATCCCTCTGATCCCTCTGATCTTGGTGATCCTGAAGGTACCTGACATCCCGGAATCGCACCCAGGTGGCCATGCGAATGACGGTGTTCCCCCAGGTCTTGGAACCGATGACGTAGGGCGTGTCCGAAAGCCAGAAGTGGTCGTATTCCAAGGGAGCCAGGCGTCGCGCATCGTAGAAGACCGCGGCGAATTCGTCGCGGCTTCCGCCGGCCCGTCCGGTACCCACCCAGTCGTAATGCGGTCCGAGATCCGCCGCGATGTCGCGCAACTGCCCGTACAAGCCCTCTTGGGTCCCGATCACGTGCGGGGCCTCCCGGCGGAGGAGTTTGCGCATCACGGGTCGGCGTTCGGCCCAGGAGTTCGGACGGGTGTCCGACGCATA
This sequence comes from Streptomyces lunalinharesii, assembly GCF_039532155.1. NCBI lineage: Bacteria > Bacillati > Actinomycetota > Actinomycetes > Kitasatosporales > Streptomycetaceae > Streptomyces > Streptomyces lunalinharesii. The sequence continues at coordinate 37,321 of NZ_BAAARK010000018.1, read as the reverse complement.
GCGCAAATTGAACGTCATCACCCGCAGGGTCCGGCTCTCGTCGTGCGGGGCGGCGGCGTACGCGGGCCGGTCCCCGTACGCCGCCGAACTCGCTTCCCGAGCCGACGCCGTTGCCGATGCCGTAGCCGAGGCGGCACCCACCGCCGCCGTGGCGGCCGCGCCGCGCAGCACGGCCCGCCGGCTGAACGCCGCACTGGCGGCGGCCCGGCCCCGGAGGTGGCCTCCGGAGCCCGCAGCATCCTCTGGTTCCGTCATTCCGGAAGCCCGACCGTCCACCATTCGCTCCCGAGTCCTGGCTGTCGATCGCCGGCTTCCGGTGACCGATCACTGGGCACCGACCACGGGCCGCCGGCCGTCAACTGCCGCCGTCGGCGGTCTTCCTCGACCGCCTCGGATCACCAACGCGGCCCACGTTCTCGGAGTTTCCGAAACCGCGGAAGTACCCCCGAAATGAACTGGCGCGGAACGGGCGCGGAACGTTCGAAGGAACGCCCCTTCGCACGTTCCGCGACATCGGAACCGCTCCCACCAACCGATTGGTCAAGCCGCTGCGGCTAACGGTCAGCCGCGGGCCCCTGCCAGTCCTCGTGCCGGATACGGGCGAGGTCGCGCACTCCGCTGACCGTCCCCCATTCGTTCTTCCCCAGCCGCGACAACGGGCGCAGTTTGTCGATCTCCGGGTGCCCTTCGACCAGGACGCCGTCCGCGACCACGGCGTGCAGCACGCGCCCGAACACCACGGTCCCGTCGCCGATCCGCACCGTGCTGTGCAGTTCGCACTCCAGGGCCACCGGGGCGGCGGCAACGCGCAGCGGCTTCACCCGGAGGCTGGGCTCGGATTCGACCGCGGCCGCCTCGAACTCGCTCACCCCGTGGGGGAAGTCGGTGGCCGTGTCGTTGATCTGCTCGAAAAGTTCCTCCGGCGTGAAGTTCACGACGAATTGGCCGGTGGCCTCGATGTTCCGCAAGGTGTCCTTGCGGCCCACGGAACTGAACAACACCACGGGCGGCCGCACGCTGGCGATGCTGAAGAAGGAGTGGGGGGCCAGATTGGCCGTCCCGTCAGGGGACATGGTCGACACCCAGGCGATCGGCCGGGGCACGACCGTGGCGGTCAACAGCTTGTAGAACTCGTTCGGAGCCATCTCTGCAGGATCGAAATCAACGCGCATGGTGATCAGTATCCCTCCGCGCGGCCGCGGATTCTACGGAGGATCCGCAGCATCGCCCAACCGCGGGGTTCGGTCGAAAGTTGGAGCTTCCCCTTGATCGTGGACACCTGGAGACTGGGACATTGAGGTTCCAGAGGAAGTAGCACCAGGTGGGAAGTAACTACACGAAGCGGTACACCGCGGAGTTCAAATGGGATGCCATTGCGCTCGTCGACTCCACGGGCCGGACGGTCACTGAGGTCGCCCGGGAGCTCGGGGTCAGCCCGGAGTCCCTGCGTAACTGGTACCGCCAGGCCAAGACGGACCGCGGAGAGGGCCGGCCAGGCGAGCTCACGAGCACCGAGCGTGAGGAGCTGGGGCGGCTGCGGAAGGTCGCTGCCGAGCAGGCAAAAACGATCGAGGTACTGCGAAAAGCCGCGGTCTTCTTCGCGAAGGAGAGCGATCGATGAGCGAGATACTCGCGTTCATCGAGGCGGAGAAGACCACCCACGGTGTCGCTTTCCTGTGCCGGCTGTTGAACGTGGCCCGCTCCTCCTTCTATGCCTGGCTCGCGTCGGCGAAAGCCCGCACCGCACGGAAGGCGGCCGACGACGCCCTGGCTCACGAGATCACCGTCTTCGATGCTGCGTCCCGTCACACCTACGGTGTTCCGCGGATCCACGCCGACCTGCGGCGCCGGGGACGGCGCGTGAACCGCAAGCGCGTCGCCCGCCTCATGCGCGAACACGGCATCCAGGGCGTCCATCGCCGCCGACGGCGTTCGCTGACCCGGCCGGACAAGAAGGCCCGCCCGGCTCCGGATCTGATCGGCCGCGACTTCACCGCGAGTGTGCCGGGCACGAAGCTGGTCGGGGACATCACCTTCCTCCCGACAGTCGAGGGCTGGCTCTACCTCGCCTGCTGGCTCGACCTGGCCACCCGGGAGGTCGTCGGCTATGCGATGGCCCACCACCATCGCGCATCCCTGGTGGTCGACGCGCTGAGGATGGCCCACGGCCGCGGCGGCCTGCAGCCCGGATGCATCACACATTCGGATCGCGGCAGCGAATACACGTCGGCTGAATTCCGTTGGGAGATAGCCGAGTTGGGCCTACGGCAGAGCTGCGGGCGCACCGGGTCATGCTTTGATAACGCGGCCGCGGAGAGTTTCTGGGCCCTGCTCAAGGAAGAGATCGGCACCCGCACTTGGCCCGACCGGGCCACCGCCCGCGCCGAGGTCTTCATCTTCATCGAGACGTTCTATAACCGGCGTCGCCTGCGCAAGCACAAGGCTTTCGGCTACCTCACCCCGGCTGAGACCAGTCAGCGGCACCAGCACAACCTCGCGGCATAGACATCACGTGTCCAGTATCGCGGGGAAACTTCACTATGCGCGCTGTACCACCAACAGACCAAGAGCCTTCTGGCGTCGTACTCGCCGAAGAGGCTCGGGTTCTTCCAGAGGACCGTGGGCAGGCGCCTGGCCCGGGCTTCTGCCCGTCATACGCCTCTCCGGGCCGGGTCGGGAACGGCTGCCGGGTCCGCCTCCGCCGCTCTCGCCACCGTGGCCGTGGCCCGCGTCCTCGCCGTGCTGGGCGGCGGAGAGGGATCGGCGGTCCTGAGCCATCAGTCCGGGCGGGACTGCGCCGTCGCCCGCGCACCGCCGTCGTTCGCTTCGGGTCCCTGGAGGGAACGTCGGGTGTCCATCTCGTGCCAGACGGGGAAGGTGAACGGGAACATCGTGGCGACGAGGTAGGTACAACCGAAGACGAGCAGGGCGGGTGCCAGTCCCACGTGGTCGAGCAGCACGCCCGCGGCCAGTTGGCCGACCGGGATGGCCGCCAGCGCGCAGGCGACGATGAGGCTGAGGGTTCTGCCCTGCAGTCGGGACGGAATCCGGTCGTAGACCACGGCCATCATGACGGGGGTGAGCATCCCCGAACCGAGGCCGCAGATCACCAGTGCGGGCAGCAGGAGCACCGGCGGAGGGCCGACGGCCAGCAGTAGGAAGCGGGGGGCACCGACGACGGCGAAGCAGAGGGCGAAGACCGCTCTGCGCGACCACCGGTGGCCGGTCCAGCCGTAGAGCGTCGCACCCGTCAGCGCGCCGACACCGGACGCCGTGATCAATGCACCGAGCAGGGTACTGCTGTGCAGCACGCGCGCACCGTAGGCGGGGTAGAGGACACCGTTCAACCCGCCGTCCATGGCGTTGGTGACCAGCAGCATGGCGGTCAACGCCAACAGCAGCCGGTCGTGCCGCAGAAACCGGAAGCCGTCGCGGAGGTGCCGCATATACCCGTTGTCGGAGAAGGTCGCGGTGGGGGGCGGGGCGGTGGGCGGACGTGGGACGAGGGTCAGGACGAGGACGGCGGACAGCAGGAGGGCGGCTGCGTCCACGTACAACACCGGTACCGGACCGATGGTCGCGATGAGGGCGCCGGCCAGTGGGGCACCGAGCATCGTGCCGATTCGCCTGCCGCCTTCGAAGGAGCCCGTTCCGCGTTCCACCGAGGTCCCGGCCAGCGCGATCGCCTCGGCCACGAGCACCTGCTTGGCGGTGTCGGCGGGGCCGCGGGTCAGCCCCATGGCGAAGGTCAGGACTACCGCGGCGGGCAGTGACAGGCCCAGCGTCGCGTGCGCGACCGGCATGGCGGCGACCGCCATGGCTGTGAGCCCGTCCGCGCCGATGCTCGCCCGGCGGGCACCGACGCGGTCCACGACCGGTCCGCCGAAGACGGCCGAAACCAGCAGTCCGAGCGTCTCCGACGCGGCGACGAGCGCTGTCTGGGTACCGCTGCCACTCACCCGCAGGACGAACCAGGGGATGGCCAACAGCGTCATGGCGAGCCCGAGCGCCGAGATGCCCGATACGCCGACGAGTGCCACAAGGGGGGCCCGTCTGGTCACGACTGCTCCGTTTCCGTGGTGTTCGGCCCTGTGGACGGGAGCCCGCACCGGCGTGCGGTGCGGACTCCCGTCCTCGGCCGGGTCGGCGGTCACTGGTGCCGCGAGATCACCCGGCGGCGTCCATGGCCAGACGGAGGCTCAGCGGCCGCATGTCGCTCCAAACCTGGTCGATATGGCTCAGGCACTCCTCCTGGGTGCCGCGCACGCCGATCTCCTTCCAGCCGCCGGGGATCTGCCGGTTCACCGCCCAGATCGAGTACTGCTCCTCGTCGTTGACCACGACGGTCCATTCCTGGGTGCCCTTGTCCTCGCTCATGTGCGGTCTCCTCGTGACGGTGAATCGTGTGAAGGCGAATCGGTGGGTGGGTGGTGGGCCGGGTGGGGTCGGTGCATTCCGGTCATGGCCCTTCGAGAGCCGTGGCCATCAGGGAGGCCAGTTCAGCGGCGTGTGGCGGGTCCACCAGGGTCTGGTGGTTGCCGGGGATGCCGATCGTGTGAATCGAGCCTTCGGTGTGGACGGTCCACTCCTCGGGGTCGATGAGCGGGGTGCGCAGCACCGGGTGCTGTTCGGCCACCGCGAAGACGTGGAGGTCGGTGCGGACCTGCCCGGTGACGCGGTGCAGGGCGGCTGCCCGTTCGTTGGCGGCGGCCACCCGGACCATGCGCCGCATGGCTGCGGTCTCGGCGCGGCGCGGGAGCCGGCCGTCCTCGTGTCCCTTGCGGAGCAGGGCCTCGATGGCCTCTTCCTCGTCGAGCCCACGCAGGTCTTCGGCGTCCAGGCCGGCGGCGATGCCGAGCTGGAGCAGTCCGGTGGCCCCGCCGATGTTCTCCTCCTGCGGCCGGACGGGCCCGCGTGCGGGGGCCCGGGTGTCCATCAGGCCCAGAAATGCGACCTGTTCGCCCTCGGCCTCCAGACGTGCCGCGATCTCGAAGGCGACCCGGCCGCCGAACGACCACCCGGCCAGTAGGTACGGTCCGTGCGGGGCGGCCTGTCGCAGCTCGGAGAGGTAGCGGTCGACCATGTCGGGCACCTGGTGCAGCGGCGGCTCGTCGGTGTTGTAGCCCACCGACTCGATGCCGTACACCTTCCGCCGGCTCCCCAGGCTCCGGGCCAGTTCGAGGTAGCAGCAGACATCGCCGCCCTGAGGGTGAACCAGGAACAGCGGCGGCTGTGTCGGGTCGCCGTCGGCGAGCGGCACCAGCAGCCGGTCCGCGGCGCCGGCCGGCAGGGCCTCGCACATCCGCTCTACCGTCGGCTTGCGGAAGACCACGTGGAGCGGGACCGCGACGTCCATCTCCCGGCGAATCGCCTCGATGAGGGCGAACGCCTTGAGGGAGTGCCCGCCGAGGGCGAAGAAGTCGTCTCGCACGCCGACCGGCGTGACCCCCAGGACGTGTTCCCAGATGCGGGCCATCCGCAGTTCGGTCCGGTCGCGGGGGGCCTGCAGAGGGCCACGGTTCCCTGGCAGGTCGGGGGCGGGCAGTGCCTTGCGGTCGAGTTTGCCGTTGACGGTCAGCGGCAGCTCCTCCAGGTCCACGAAGCGGGTGGGCACCATGTAGCCCGGCAACCGTTCGTGCAGGGCCTCGGTCGGCTGGACCGGTTCGAGGTGGCCCGGGTCCCGCACGACGTAGCCGACGAGCACGGCGTCCACCCCCTCGCCGTGGACCGCGGCCGCCGCCTCCGCCACGCCCTCGCAGTGCGCCAGCGCCGCCTCGATCTCGCCGAGTTCGATGCGGTGGCCTCGGATCTTGACCTGGTCGTCCCCGCGGCCGCGGTACTCCAAGGCACCGTCCGCACGCCACCGGACTAGGTCGCCGGTACCGTAGAGACGGGTACCGGTGCCGAACGGATCGGGGACGAAGCGCCGCGCGGTCAGGCCGGGCCGTCCCGCATAGCCGCGGACGACGCCCTCGCCTCCGATGTACAACTCGCCCTCGACGCCCACCGGAACGGGCTGCATCCGCTCGTCGAGCACGTACACGCGCGTGTTGGTCAGCGGATGCCCGATCGGCACGGCACCCACGTCAGGTCCAGCGTCCGGTGTGCCGTGCAGAGGGTGGGCGGTGGACCAGATCGTGGTCTCCGTGGGCCCGTAGACGTTCCAGACCGGGCCGACGCGCTCGCGCAGTCGACGGGCGAGCGCGGGTGGCAGCGCCTCGCCGCCGGTCAGGGCCCGTACGCCGGGGCCGCCCTTCCAGCCGGCCTCGGTGAGCAGGTACCAGGTCGCCGGTGTCGCCTGCACCACCGTCACCCCCGCGTCGTCGAGGCGCTCGGTGAGCAGGGAGCCGTCGCGCGCGGTGTCCCGGTCCACGACGTGGACCGTCGCGCCGCGGGTCAGCGGCACCAACAGCTCCAGTACCGAGATGTCGAACGAGGCCGTCGTCAGGGCGGCGACGGTATCCGTCGTGGTCAGCTCCAGCCGCTCGGCCATGTCCAGGGCGAAGTTCTCCAGTCCCCGGTGCGGGACCATGACGCCCTTGGGGACACCGGTCGAGCCGGAGGTGTAGATCACGTAGGCGAGGTGGTCGGCGCCGAGGCCGAGGACGGGAGTGGTCTCGGGCTGCTTCGAGATCGACACCCGCTCCGCCGCCACGTCCACGACGCGCACGCCCTCGGCGGCCGGGACCCGATCGCGTGCGGCTCCGGAGGTCAGGACCACCCGCACCGCGCTGTCGCCGACCATGAAGGCGTTGCGCTCCCTCGGATGGTCCGGGTCGATCGGGACGTATGCGCCGCCGGCCTTGAGGACCGCCAGCAGGCAGAGCGGCAGGTCGATCGAGCGCTCCAGGCACACGCCGACCCTGATGTCCGGTCCCACCCCCATGGAGCGCAGGTGGTGGGCGAGTTGGTTGGCGCGACGGCCCAGGGCGTCGTAGGTCAGCGACCGCCGTGCGTCGCTGACCGCGACGGCGTGCGGCGAGCGCTCGCACCGGTCGGCTATCAGCTCGTGGAGGCGGGCGCTCCGGGGAAGGGCACGGCTGGTGCGGTTCCACCCGACGGTCACCCGGTGCCGCTCGGTCGGGTCCAGCAGCGGGAGTTCCGCGACCGCCCGGCCGGGGTCGGCCGCGGCGCACGTCAGGACCTGCTCGAAGGAGCGGATCAGGCGCCGGATGGTGGCCCGGTCGAAGACGTCGGTGGCGTACACGGCCCGGCCGCCGAGCCCGCCGGGTTCCTCGGACAGGTAGAGGCTCAGGTCGAACTTGGCAGCCCCACCGCCCAGTTCGACAGGTTCCGCGTCGAGGCCGGGCAGTTCGACGGGCGAGGCGGTGTCGTCGTTGAGCACCAGCATCACCTGGAACAGCGGATTGCGGCTCAGATCGCGTTCCGGCCGGACCGCTTCCACCAGGCGTTCGAAGGGCACGTCCTGGTGGGCGTAGGCGGCCAGGGCGGTGTCCCGGGCCCGTGCCACCAGTTCGGTGAAGGTCGGGTCGCCGGACAGGTCGCCGCGCAGCACCAGGGTGTTCACGAAGAACCCGATCAGCGGCTCCAGTTCCGCGTGGTTGCGGCCGGCGATCGGGGCGCCGACCGCGACGTCGTCGGTGCCGGCCCAGCGTCCGAGCAGCGTCTGGAAGCCCGCCAGCAGGACCATGAACAGCGTCGCGCCGTTCTCCTTGCCGATGTCCCGGAGCCGCTCGAGCACCGGCCCGGGGAGGGTGAAGTCGACGTGGTCGCCACGGCCGGAGGGGGCCGGCGGGCGAGGCCGGTCGGTCGGCAGCTCCAGGGGGGCGAGGCCGGTCAGGCGGTCGCGCCAGTAGGCGAGGTCCCCCTCCGGTTCCGCTCCGGTCATCCGTCCGCGCTGCCAGCTCGCGAAGTCGCGGTAGGTGAGGGCGAGATGGGGCGGGGCGGGTCGGCGTCCGGCCGTCAGGTCCCGGTAGTGCGCGAACACCTCGTCCCACAGCAGGCGGGCCGACCAGCCGTCGAAGACGGCGTGGTGGACGACGACCACCAGCAGGTGGTCCTCGGTGGCGAGGCGGATCAGCCGGGCTCGGATCAGCGGCGCGGTGCAGAGTTCGAAGGGGGCCTTGGCGTCCTGCTCGGCGAGCTCCCCGGCGCGCCGCTGGGCCTGGGCGTGAGGCAGGTGGGAGAGGTCGGTGCAGGCCGGGGCGAAGGCGTTGACGGGGGCGACGACCTGGCACAGGCCCCCGCCACCGAGGCTCGGCCCGCGGTTGATGAGGCTCGAGCGCAGCACGTCGTGGCGGGCGACGACCGCATGCAGCGCGGCGATGACGGCGTCCTGGTCCAGTGGACCGCGGAACCGGACTGCGGAGGGCATGTTGTAGTCGGGGCGGCCCGGCTGGAGCTGGTCGAGCAGCCACAGCCTCTGTTGGCCGAAGGAGACCGGGCCGGTGTCGGTCTCCCGGTGCCCGATCGCCCCGCCGGCGCGGGCGGTGTCGTCGAGTGCCCGGGCGAACGCGGTGATCGTGGGGTACGTGAAGACCATCTGCAGGGGGATTTCCCGGTCGAGCCGGTGCCGCAGCCGCGCGGCCACCTGTGTGGCACGCAGGGAGTGGCCGCCCAGCTCGAAGAAGTCGTCGTGCGTCCCGACGCGTTCGCGGCCCAGCACCTCCTCCCAGACGGACGCGATGGTGCGCTCGACGGCGTCGGCGGGAGCGCGGTAGGCGCGGCGCTGCTGCTGGATGTCGGGCGCCGGCAGGGCCTTGCGGTCGATCTTGCCGTTGGGAGTGAGCGGCAACGCGCCCAGCTCCACCACGGCCGAGGGCACCATCGCGGCGGGCAGAGTCGCACGCAGGAAGTCCAGCAGGGCGGACCTGCGGTCCTCCGGGGAGGGCTGTCGCCCGTCGGGAGAGCGCCACACCACGTAGCTCACCAACGTGCGCTCCAGCCCCTCGCCGCGGGCCGCAGCGACGGCCTGGGCGACGTCGGGGTGGCGGGCCAGCACGGCCTCCAGTTCGCCGAGTTCGATCCGGTGTCCGCGGACCTTGACCTGGTTGTCGCGTCGGCCGTGGAACTCCAGGGTGCCGTCGGCCCGCCGGCGGGCCAGGTCGCCGGTGCGGTACATCCGCTCCCCCGGCCGTCCGAACGGGTCCGGTACGTAGTGCTCGGCGGTGCGCCGCGGGTCATGGAGGTATCCGCGAGTCACCCCCGGCCCGGCGATGCACAGTTCTCCCACCGCTCCCGGCGGCAGCACCTCCAGGTGCTCGCCCAGGACGTAGCACCGGGCGTTGGGGATCGGCTGCCCGATGGGGATACGGCCGTCCTCGACGTCCCGGTCGGTCACCGGACGGAAGGCCGAGGTGTTGGTGCATTCGGTCGGCCCGTACTGATTGACCAGCACGACCTCCGCGCCCAGACGGCGGGCTCGGCGTGCGTGGGCGGGGGTCAGCGCCTCGCCGGTCGTCATCACCAGGCGCAGCGCGGACCCCGGTGGCCGTACAGCGGCGGCGCCGAGGGCGTCGAGCATCGAGGGGACGATCGAGAGTACGGCGGTGACCTGCTGTTCCTCGATGGCGGCCAGCAGTGCATGGGGGTCCTTGGCTTCGTCGGGAGGCATCACCACGACCCGCGCGCCGACGGACAGCGGTGCGAACAGGTCGCGCACCGAAGGGTCGAAGGTCAGCGCGGTGCGGGCGAGGACGACGTCGTGCTCGTCGATCTCGAAGGTGCGGGTGAGGTAGGTGAGGTAGTTGACGACTCCGCGGTGCGGCACGGCAACGCCCTTGGGACGGCCGGTGGAGCCGGAGGTGTAGATCGCGTAGGCGAGGTCGGCCGAGGAGGCGGCCGGCGGCAGGTTTTCGCCGGACTGGGCAGCGATGCGGGACCGCTCCCGGCCCAGGTCCAGCACGGGTACGCCGCTGAGCCTGGCCGGGGTCGCGGTACCGGAGTCCCGGGTCAGAGCGAGCCGTGCCCGGCTGTCCGCCAGGATGAGCGCGATGCGGTCGGCGGGGTAACCAGGGTCCACGGGGACGTATGCGCCGCCCGCCTTGAGTACGGCCAGTACGGCGACCACCGCTTCCGGCGTGGCGTCCAGCACAACCGCGACGGTGCGATCGGGCCCGACCCCTCTCGCGCGCAGGCACCGGGCGAGGCGGTTGGCTTGGGCGTTCAGCTCCGCGTAGGTGAGCTGCCGGGTGCCGCAGGTGACGGCGATGGCGTGCGGGCGCCGGCGGACCTGTTCCTCGATGAGTTCGTGCAGCAGGCGGTCACGGGGGAAGTCGGCGGTGGTCGTAGGGGCGTCGAGTACCTGGTGCCGCTCGGCCGGGCTCAGCAGCTCCAGCTGGGAGAGCGGCCGCGTCGGGTCGGAGGCGGCACTGGTGAGCAGCCTGACGTAGTGCTCCGCCAGGCGCTCGACGGTAGCGCGGTCGAACAGGTCGGTGGCGTAGTCAATGGTCGCCGTCAGGCCGTCGGGGCGCTCGGTCAGCGCCAGGCTCAGGTCGAACTTCGAGGTGCCGTTGTCCACCTCCAGCTGTTCCACGACCAGGCCGTCGATCCGCAGGGCGTCCGGCAGGTCCGGGTGGAGCTGGAAGAGGACGTCGAAGAGGGGGTTGCGGCTGGGGTCGCGGTCCGGTTGCAGTTCCTCGACCAACGTGTCGAACGGCAGGTCCTGGTGGGCGTAGGCGGTCAGGGCAGTGTCCCGGCTGCGGGCGAGCAGTTCGGTGAAGGCGGGGTCGCCGGACAGGTCGGTGCGCAGCACCAGGGTGTTGACGAAGAAGCCGATCAACGACTCCAGCTCGGCACGGTTGCGGCCGGCGATCGGGGTGCCGACGGCGATGTCGTGCCGGCCGGTGTAGCGGGCGAGGACGGCCTGGAACCCGGCGAGCAGGGTCATGAACAGCGTGGCGCCCTTGCGCTGCCCCAACGCGACCAGGCTCGTGTGGAGTTCGGCGGGAAGGCGGAAGGAGACCACGTCACCCGCTCCGGAGCGCACCGGCGGCCGAGGGCGGTCGGCGGGCAGTTCCAACTGGGGGACGTCGGCGAGCCGGTGGCGCCAGTGGTCGAGTTGGTCGGCGAGTGCGCCGGCGGCCATCCGGTCCCGTTGCCAGGACGCGATGTCGCCGTACTGGAGCGGGAGTTCGGGGAGTTGTGACCGGGTCCCGCAAGCGGCTGCGGCGTACCCGGCCGCCAGTTCGTCCCACAGCACCGGTATCGACCAGCCGTCGGCGACCGTGTGGTGCAGTACCAGAGCCAGCATGTGTTCGTGCTCGGTGACGCGGATCAGCCGGGCGCGGATCAGTGGCGCCTCCGAAAGGTCGAACGGGGTCGCGGCGTCGGTGGTCGCCAGATCGTGCGCGCGGGCCCGGGCCTCACCCTCGGGCAGATCGCTCAGGTCGGTGACCACGGGGACGAAGGCGGTGACGGGTTCGACGATCTGGACGGGCAGGTCGCCGTCGTGTTCGTAGCGGGACCGCAGGACCTCGTGGCGGCGTACCACCTCCGTCAGCGCGTGGAGCAGAGCCCGGTCGTCGAGCCCGCCGCGGAGTCGGGTGACGACGGGGATGGTGTAGTCGGCCCGGCCGGGCCGGAGTCGGTCGAGGAACCACAGCCGCTGCTGGCCGTAGGACAGCGGCGCGGGGGTGTCGGCCGTCCGACGGGCGATGGTGGTCGCGGCGGTGGCCCGGCCGCCGTCGAGGGCTGCCGCGAAACCGCTGAGCGTGGGGTTTTCGAAGAGGGTCCGCAGCGGGACGTCGGTATCCGCACGGGTGTTGAGGCGGGAGATGGCGCGGGTGGCCTTGAGGGAGTGCCCGCCCAGGGTGAAGAAGTTGTCCAGCCGCCCGATGCGGTCGGTACCCAGCACGGCGGACCAGATCTCGGCGACGAGTTCCTCGGTGGCCGTCACCGGAGGCTGATGGACCACGGCGGACTCCGCCACCGGCGGCACGGGCAACGCCCGGCGATCGAGCTTCCCGTTCGGCGTCAACGGAAGCACATCCAAGACCACAAGAGCACCAGGCACCATGTAATCGGGCAGCTCAACCGCAAGGACGCCACGCACCGCATCCGGATCCACCGCGGCACCCACACCACCGACGACGTACGCCACCAGACGCCGATCACCATCCCCGTCCTCATGCACGACGACCACGGCCTGCGACACCCCCGGGCACCGCACCAACACCGCCTCGATCTCCGCCAATTCGATACGGAAACCACGGATCTTGACCTGACCGTCGACGCGCCCCACGAACTCCACGTTCCCGTCGGCCCGCCTGCGCACCAGGTCTCCCGTGCGGTACATCCGCGTCCCCGGAGGCCCGAAGGGGTCGGGAAGGAAACGTTGGGCCGTCGCGGCGCCGGAGCCGAGATAGCCACGGGCCACCCCGGCGCCCGCCACGCACAACTCCCCCACGGCGCCGAGCGGCACCGGCTCCAGCCCCGTGCCCAGGACATACAGCCGGGTGTTGTCCATCGGGCTGCCGATCGGCACCCGTCCGTCGGCCAGGGACGCGGTGTCCGCCTTCCAGCGGGTGGCGAACGTGGTGGTCTCGGTCGGGCCGTAGACATGGGTCACCACGGTGTCCGGGCAGGTCGCGACGGCCCGTCGAAACGCGGTGAGGGAGGCCGCTTCGCCGCCGGTCCACACCTCCTGCAGCCCGGCGAGGATCTCCACCCGCTCCTCCACCACCAGGTTGAAGAGGGCCGTGGTCAGGAAGACGGAGGTGATCCGGTGCTCCCGGACCAGTCGTTGGAGTGCCGCGGTGTCCAGGTGGCCGGGCGGTGCCAGGACGACCCGTCCCCCCGAGAGCAGGGGAACCCACATTTCGTAGGTGAACGCGTCGAAGGAGTGCGGCGAGTGCGCGAGGACGGTGCGGTGCGCCGGCCCCCACTCGGAGTCCAGGGCCAGCGCCGCGACGTTGGCGTGGGTGACGACTATGCCCTTGGGGACACCGGTGGTCCCCGAGGTGAACATCACGTACGCCGCCTGCTCGGGCGGGCACGGTGTCCGCGGCGCGGTCGGACCGCCGGGAGTGCCGGCCGCCGCGACGTCGATCACCGGCACCGGGCAGGCGCCGACGACCGGGTGCGCGGACGAGGCGCAGTCGGTCATCAGCAGTGCGGCATCGACCTGTTCGAGCAGGACGCGCAGTCGTTCGGCCGGGAACCGGCCGTTGAGCGGCACGTAGGTGCCACCGGCCTTGAGGACGGCCAGGACGGCCACCACGAGGTCGGCGGACCGCTCCAGCAGCAGGCCCACCGCGCTCTCCGTCCGGACCCCGGCGGCCGCCAACCGTCCCGCGAGCCGGTCGGCGCGGGCGTCGAGATCGGCGTAGGTCCAGCAGGTCCCCGCACACTCGACCGCGACCGCGTCCGGAGTGCGCAGCACCTGAGCGGTGAACAGGTCGGGCAGGGAGGCCGACGGCAGCTCCCGGGCCGTGTCGTTCCACCGGGCGAGGACCTGTTCCTGCTCCGCGGGGTCGAGCAGGCCGACGTCGGAGACCGGGCGGCCCGGGTCGGCCGCGACCTGTGTGAGGAACCGCAGGTAGTGTCCGATCAGCCGCTGCGCGGTGTCGTGGTCGAACAGGTCACGGTCGAACGTGACCGAGCCGGTGACCTGCGAGCCCGTGTCCGTCACGAAGACGGTGAGGTCGAACAGGGACATCTGGAAGTCCACGTCGACGGATTCGGCGTCGATCCCGGGCAGGTCGAGTGTCGCGGTCTCGTCCTCGGCCGCTGCGAACATCACCTGGACCAGCGGATTGCGGTTCGGCGACCGCTCCGGGCGCAGTCGCTCGACGAGCCGGTCGAAGGGCACTTCCTGATGCCCGTACGCCTCCACGGTGACCTGCCGCACCCGGCCGAGCAGGTCGGCGAACGACGGGTCGCCGGACAGGTCGGTGCGCAGCACCAGGGTGTTGGCGAAGAACCCGATCAGGTCCTCGACCTCTTCCCGGTCCCGCCCTGCGATCGGCGTGCCGACGGCGATGTCGTGCCGGCCGGTGTAGCGGGCGAGGACGGCCTGGAACCCGGCGAGCAGGGTCATGAACATCGTCGCGCCGCACCGCTCGGCCAGCGTGCGCAGTCCCGTCGCGAGCTCGGCGTCCAGGGCGAACTCCACGCTCCCTCCCCGCCCGGTGCGCCGCGCGGGCCGCGGACGGTCCGTGGGCAGCTCCAACGGGACGAGGTCGGCCAACCGCTCCTCCCAGAACCGCAGTTGTCCGTCGAGCTCGCCGTGCGCGGAGCGCTCGCGCTGCCAGTGCGCGTAGTCCTCGTACCGGACAGGCAGGTCGGGGTGCTCCGGCGGCCGGCCGTGGAGCAACGACCGGTAACCGTTTCCCAGTTCCTTCCACAGCAGCGTCATGGACCAGCCGTCCGTGGCGATGTGGTGCACGACGAGGACGAGGAGGTGATGTTCGTCCTCGATGCGCAGAAGGCTTGCCCGGAGCAGCGGGCCGGCGCTCAGGTCGAAGCGCGTCCGGGCCGCCTCGCGGGCCAGCTCCGCCGCCCGCCGTTCCCGCTGCGCGGACGGCAGTTCCCGCAGATCCACGATCGGCAGCGGAACGGTCTGCGCGGGCAGCACCACGGGGTGGGGCCGTCCGTCGCGTTCCTCGAAAACCGTGCGTAGTGCGAGGTGCCGCCGTACGACCTCGGTCAGGCTCTGCTGGAAGGCCTCGGCGTCGAGGGGGCCACGCAGCCGCAGCACCGTGGGGACGGCGTAGCCGGGGGCGCCGTCGAGCAGGTGGTCGACCAGCCACATGCGTTCCTGTGCGAAGGAGGCGACGGGCTCGGCGGAGCGACCGCGGGCGATCCGAGCGGGAGCGGAGCCGGCGGTTGCGCCCTCCCGGGCCGCGCGGATGCGGCGTTCGAGGAGTTGACGCGCGGCCGCGCGGCGGTCTCCCGGAGCGGACTGTTCCGGTTGCTGGGCGCTCACGCGGTCTCTCCTTGGCTCTCGAAGGAACGGCTTCCGTCGCTCTCGACGGAGGCGGCTTCGTGCTCGTCACCCGACGCGAGGATGTCGTCGAGCAGAAGGGTCTCGATGGCCGTCGCGAGATCGGCGACGGTGGGGTGGTCGAAGAGGATGTGCAGTGGCAGTGCCGCGTCCAGCCTGGTGTTGAGGCGGGAGATGGCGCGGGTGGCCTTGAGGGAGTGCCCGCCCAGGGTGAAGAAGTTGTCCAACCGCCCGATGCGGTCGGTACCCAGCACGGCGGACCAGATCTCGGCGACGAGTTCCTCGGTGGCCGTCACCGGAGGCTGATGGACCACGGCGGACTCCGCCACCGGCGGCACGGGCAACGCCCGGCGATCGAGCTTCCCGTTCGGCGTCAACGGAAGCACATCCAAGACCACAAGAGCACCAGGCACCATGTAATCGGGCAGCTCGACCGCAAGGACGCCACGCACCGCATCCGGATCCACCGCGGCACCCACACCACCGACGACGTACGCCACCAGACGCCGATCACCATCCCCGTCCTCATACACGACGACCACGGCCTGCGACACCCCCGGGCACCGCACCAACACCGCCTCGATCTCCCCCAGTTCGATACGGAAACCACGGATCTTGACCTGGTCGTCGGTGCGTCCGAGGTATTCGACGGCGCCGTCGGTGCGCCAGCGGGCCAGGTCTCCCGTGCGGTACATCCGCGTGCCCGGAGGCCCGAAGGGGTCGGGAAGGAAACGGTCCGCGGTCAGTCCACCGCGGCCGGCATAGCCGCGGGCCAGGCCCGCTCCCGCCAGGTACAGCTCGCCCGCGGCACCCACCGGCAGCGGCGACAGCTGCGGATCGAGGATGTACAGACGGGTGTTCCAGATGGGCCGGCCGATCGGGACGGCGGCGGAGCCGGGCCGGCACTTCCAACTGGTCACGTCGACTGCGGCTTCGGTCGGTCCGTACAAGTTGTGCAGCGGGACGTCGAGCACCCGCCAGAAGTCCTCCTGGAGACGGACGGGCAGCGCCTCGCCGCTGCAGACGACCCGGCGCAGCGAACGGCAGTCGGCCGCCGACGGCTCGTCGACGAAGGCACGCAGCATCGAGGGCACGAAGTGCACGGTGGTGACGGCCTCGTGCCGGATGACACGGGCGAGGTAGGCCGGGTCCTGGTGTCCCTGGGGCCGGGCCACCACCAGCGTCGCGCCATACAGCAGCGGCCAGAGGAATTCCCACACGGAGACGTCGAACCCGAACGGCGTCTTCTGCAACACCCGGTCCGTGCCGTCCAGTTGGTACGACTCCTGCATCCACGCCAGGCGGTTCACGATCGCGCCGTGCGTCACCACCACGCCCTTGGGACGACCGGTGGAGCCCGAGGTGTAGATGACGTAGGCGGGGTGTTGCGGCAGCAGCGGGACCGTGCGGTCGGCCTCGGCGGGATCGTGGGGGCTGAGGCGGTCGAGTTCTCCCAGGAGGGCCGGTTCATCGAGCACGAGCCGCGGCGTCGCCGCGCGCTGCGGCATGGACGGGTCGGTGTCGGTGCTCGTCAGCAGAAGGTGCGGCGCCGCGTCCTCGGTCAGGTACGCGATCCGGCCGGCAGGCAGGTCCGGGTCGACGGGCAGGTACGCGGCCCCCGACTTCAGGACGGCCAGGATGGCGACGACCATCTGCGTGGAGCGCCGCAGTGCCAGTGCCACGGTCTTCTCCGGCCCGGCGCCCCGCGCGATCAGGAGATGCGCCAGGCGGTTGGCTCGCGCGTGGAGTTCCTCGTACGAGAGCGCGTCGCCTTCGAAGACGGTGGCCGTGCGGTCCGGAGTCCGTCGGGCCTGCGCCGCCAACAGCTCGGGCAGGGTGGCGTCCGGCACCGGATGGTCGGTGGCGTTCCACTCCCCCAGCACCCGGTCGCGCTCCTGGTCCGAGAGCAACTCGATCCGGCCGACCGCAGTGGTGGGGGCGTCGACGACGACGGACAGCAGGCGTTCCAGCGATCGGGCGATCGCAGCCGCCGCCTCGGGTGCGATCGCGTCGGCGCGGTGGTCCACGTGGAGTCGCAGCCGCCTACCGGGGACCGCGATCAGGTTGACGGTGTAGTGGGTCGCGTCCGTCGCCTTGATGTCCGTCAGCCGAAGGCCGCTGGTCAGGTCCGCCAGCTTCGCCCGGTCCAGGGGATAGTTCTCGAAGACGACCGTGGTGTCGAAGAGCGTGCCGAGGCCGGACTCGCGCTGGATGTCCGCCATACCCAGGTGCTGGTGGTCCAACAGGAGGGCCTGTTCGTCCTGGAGACGGGCCACCGCCTCGATGAGCGGCTCGTGGGGCCGGACGGCGAAGCGCACCGGGAGCGTGTTGATGAGCAGGCCGACCATGGTCTCCACCCCGGGGATGTCCGGCGTGCGTCCGGATACCGTCCCGCCGAAGACCACGTCGTCGTGCCCGGTCAGTCGGGCCAGGAGGACGGCCCACACGCCCTGCACGACGCTGTTCAGCGTCACTCCGGCGCTCCGGGCCCGCGCCACCAGTCGCGCTGTCAGCTCTTCGGTGAGCTCCGCGGTCACGCGCTCGGGCACCGCCTGGAGCCGGTTGCGGTCGACAGCTGCCAGGATGGTCGGCTCGTCCAGACCGCCGAGCGCCCGCCGCCAGGCGTCGAGGGCCGCGGTCCGGTCCTGCCGGGCCAGCCAGGCCAGATAGGCGCGGTACGGAACCTCCGCGTGGGCGGTCGGTGTGCCACCACCCTCCGCGCCGTGATCGCGGTAGGCCGTGCACAGCTCCTCCAGCAGCACCGCGGTCGACCAGCCGTCCGACAGGATGTGGTGGTTGGTCATGACGAGGTGGTGGCGCCGGGCGCCCATCCGGACGAGGGTGAAGCGCAGCAGCGGTGGGCGGGCGAGGTCGAATCGCCGGGCGCGGTCCGCAGCCAGCAACTCCTCCAGCGCGGTCCGGCGCTGCTCCTCGCCGAGTGCATGGAAGTCCAGCTCCTCCATGGAGATTTCGCAGGCGCCGAGGACCACCTGTACCGGCTCGGAGACTCCGTGGTCCGTGAATCCGGCCCGCAGGCCGGAGTGCCGTTGGAGCAGCCGGTGGCAGGCACGGCGCAGCGCCACGGTGTCGAGCGGGCCGTCCAGGGTGAGGATCAGCTGCCCCGTATAGGCGTCCACGTCCCGCTCGTCGTAGCAGGAGTGGAAGAAGATTCCCTCCTGCAGGGGGGAGAGGGGCAGGATGTCCTCGATGCCGGGGACGCTGCCCACCAGGTGGTCCAGCTCGGCCCGGCTGACGCGGGCCAGCGGGAAGTCCTCCGGTGTGTTCCGGACGACGTCCCGGCGTGCGGCCGCGGTCACCACGAGCTCCAGGGCCCGGGTCCAGGCGGTGGCCAGCTCTCCGACCTCGGCCTCGGACAGCACCGCATCCGGCCAGCTCCAGGTGGCGGTGAGCTCGGTGTGGTCGGCGTGGTCGCGGACGAGCACGTTGACCTCCAGGCAGTGTTCCAGGGACATGCCGGGGTCGGTGTCGGCGCGCAGCTGCTCGGCGTCGGGGGCGATGGCCCAGTCGCCGTCGTGGTGGGCGGCGAACCTGCCGAGGTAGTTGAAGAGGATCTGCGGGCGGGCACGCCCCGTCAGCTCGGCCTGTGTGCGCGGGTTCGAGTAGCGCAGCAACCCGTACCCCCAGCCGCCCCGCGGCAGTTCGCCGAAGGTGGCCGCTACCTGTTCCACCGCCCGCGCCAGGATGGCCTCGTCCTCCCATGCCCGGGCCGCATCGATCCCGCCGAGGTCCAGGCGGACCGGGAACTGGCTGGTGAACCAGCCAACGGTTCGGGAGACGTCGAGCCGGCCGGTACCGGCGTCGCGGCCGTGCCCTTCCAGGTCGAGCAACAACGGCGTGGAGCCGGTCAGTCCGCGTCGGGCACGCCAGTGGTCGGCGGCGAGGGCGAGCGCGGTGAGCAGGATCTCGTTGACTCCGGTGCCGAAGGCGGCGGGGACGGTCGAGAGCAGCGGACGCACCAGCTCCGAGGGCATGGACAGCGTCAGGTGGCGGGCCGTGCCGGCGGTGTCGCGTACCGGATCGAGCAGGCGCTCGCCCAGTACGGGTTCGCAGGCGTCGAGCACCCCACGCCACCAGGGCAGTTGCCCGGTGATGTCCGGCGACTGGGCCAGCCGGGCCAGGTCGTGCGCCCACGTGCGGAAGGATGTACCGACCGCGGGAAGTTCGGGCCGCCGGCCAGCCGTCACGGCCTCCCAGGCGGTGGCGAGGTCCGGCAGCAGGACGCGCCAGGACACCCCGTCGACGACAAGGTGGTGCACCGCCAGCAGCAGGCGCCCGGGGCGCTCGGATCCCGCATCGCACCACACGGCCTGGAGCATCACCCCGGCGGCCGGGTCGAGCCGCCCGAGCGCGGTATCGCGGGCTTCGGCGATCATGGCGTGCGCCGTCGCCTCGTCGGCCCGGGAGATGTCGATCCGGGAGAACAGCCGAGCCGCGTCCACCGATGCGGGCGGCTGCACGGTGCCCGACCACGGGGTGGCCGGGTCGTCCTCGAAGGTCATCCGCATCCGCAGTGCGTCGTGGTGATCGAGGAGTGTCCGGACGGCGGCGGTGAGGCGCTCTTGATCCGCTTCTGCGGGAGTCTGCAGCAGCACCGACTGGCTGAACCTGTTCACCGGGCCGCCGGTCTCTCGAAGCCAGTGCATGATCGGAGTCGGCGGGAACTCACCGTTCGCGGCGCCGTGTTCCTCGCCCGTCGGCCGGTCGCCCTCCTCGCTCTCGCGCAGCGCGGCCGCCAGCGCGGCGGGCGTCTTGTGGGCGAAGACGTCGCGCAGCGCGATCTCCAGGCCCGTCTCGCGCACCCGGCTGACCAGGGCGATGGCGGTGATGCTGTCTCCACCCAGCGTGAAGAACGCGTCGTCGGCGCCGACCGCGGGCAGTCCGAGCACCTCGGCGAAGAGCCGGCACAGGGCCGCTTCGCGCGCCGTGCGGGGATCGCGGCCGACCGCTTCGGGACGTTCGGGCTCCGGCAGCGCCGCGCGGTCGACCTTCCCGCCTGCGGTCAGCGGAAGGCGGTCGAGGGCGACGTAGGCGTGCGGAACCATGTAGCCGGGCAGGGCCTCGCCCAAGTGGGCGCGCAGCGCGTCGTCGTGCACCCCGTGGCCGTGCCGCGCCACCACGTAGGCGACCAGGCTGCGGCCGGTGCCCGGGGTCTGCCGGGCCACCACCGTCGCCTGGGCGACGTCCGGATGGCGCAGCAGCTCCGTCTCGATCTCGCCGGGTTCGATGCGATGCCCGTTGATCTTGACCTGGTGGTCCACCCGCCCCAGGAACTCCAGCTCGCCTTCGGGCGTCCATCGCACCAGGTCCCCTGTCCGGTACATCCGCGCCCCCGGCCTCCCCCACGGGTCCGGGACGAACCGGTCCGCCGTCAGACCACCGCGGCCCAAGTAGCCGCGGGCCAGCCCGGCACCGGCGACGCACAGTTCGCCCGGCCGGCCGGGGGGCAGCAGTCGGAGCTGCGGATCGACCACGTAGGCCCGGTGGTTGGCCATCGGTCGGCCGATGGACGGCGGCTGTCCTCCAGAGGGAGCCAGGCACTGCTTCATCGTCACGGACACGGTGGTCTCGGTGGGTCCGTAGGAGTTCCAGAACTCGCGTCCCGCCACCGCCCAGCGGTCCACCAGCTCGCCGGAAGGCGCCTCCCCGCCGACGGACACCAGCCGCAGCGCCGGCAGTTCGCGCGGGGTGAGCAACGGCATCAGGGCCGGCGGCAGGTCGGCGACGGTGACGTTCTGGGCGACCAGCAGGGACTGCAGTCGCTCGGCGTCCACCCGCTCCTCGTCGGTGGCCAGCACGAGCGTCGCTCCGGAGGCCAGGGCGCCGAACATCTCCAGGACCGAGACGTCGAAGGTCAGCGCGGCGAAGCCGAGGAACCGGTCCGTCGCGGCTATGCGGTACGCCCTGACGTTCTGGGTGACGAAGTCGACGGCCGCCCGGTGCTCCACCAGTACGCCCTTGGGACGGCCGGTGCTCCCGGAGGTGTACAGCAGGTAGGCGCCCTGTCCCGGCACGACGGTCGGGACGGGAGCGGGCGCCGCGCCGTCCCGGCCGACGGGCACCCGGCCGACGGGCACCCGGCCGACGGGCATCTGGGACACCGCGAGCGACGACAGTCGCCCCTCGCTCTCCGGTCCGCTCACCACCAGCCCGACGCCGGCGTCCCGGGCGATGAACTCCAAGCGGCGCCCCGGCAGTCCGGGGTCCATCGGGACGTAGACACACCCCGCCTTGAGCACCGCCAGCGTGGCGGAGACCAGAGCCACGGAGCGACGCAGACAGATGCCCACCCGCTGTTCACGGGTGGTCACGGCCCGCAGTCGCCGGGCCAGTTCGTCCGCCCACGTGTTGAGTTCCCGGTAGCTGATCTCGTCGCCGCCACAGCGGACCGCCACCGCCTCGGGGGTGCGTCGGGCCTGCTCCTCGACGAGCTCGTGCAGACAGCGGTCCACGGGCGGGAGCACGGCTCCGGCCCCCGACTCCAGCAGACCGGACACGTCTTCCGGGGACAGCAGGGCGAGCTCACCGATGGGGGTGTCCGGATGCGCCGTGGCCAGATCCTCCACGAACCTCACGAAGTGGCGCTGCTGCACCGAGAGTTCGTCCGACCCGCAGCGCGCCGCGTCGATCTCGAAACCGAAGGCGACGGCGCCGTCCTCGCCACGGTCGTAGACGTTGACGGCGAGGTCGTCGATCGGACCGGTGGACAGGTTGTGCGCGAAGGTGCGACATCCGGCGAAGGTCACGTCGTAGTCGAACGCCATGATGTTGAGCGCGACACCGAACAGCTTCCCGTCGACCGCAGACATCCCCAGGTCGCGCTGGAGGTCCTCGATCCGGTAGCGCTGGTGGGGCAGGGCCTCGCGCAGGGCCCGGGACGTGGTCCGGATCAGCTCGTCCACGCCCATCCCCTCCCGCACGGACACCCGCAGGGGAACCACGTTGGCGAACATCCCGGGCACGTTGTGGGCCTCGGGCGTGCGCTGCCGTCCGGTCACCGCCAGTCCCACGACCACGTCCTGCGCGCCGCTGACCCGGTGCAGATACGCCGCCGTCGCCGCGAGCGCGGCGGTCTTCCACGTCGTACCGGCCCGCTGGGCGGCGGCCCGCAGGCCCTCCGTGCCCCGCGCCGACACACTGCGGTGGCAGCGCACGACGTCACCGCTCCTGGCATGACGGAGGGGGGCGAATCCGGTCGGCTCGGGCCGGTCCGCCATGCGCGCGAGCCAGAACGACCGGTCCTGCGCGAACTCCTCCGACGCCCGGTAGGCGGCCTCCTCCGCACGCATCCGGCTCAACGGAGTGTCGCCGCCCGGCCACAGCGGCGCTCCCTCGGCCAGCGCCGTGTACGTCTCGGCGACGCGGCGCGCACTGAGCGCCATGCCCACCCCGTCCATGACGAGGTGGTGGTAGCGGTGCATCCAGAAGTACCGCTGGTCACCGACCCTGAGCAGGGCGTGCCTGAAGAGAGGCCCGGTACGCAGATCCATCGGCCGGGCCATCTGGGCCCGCATCCACTCCTCGGCGACCACCGGTGCGTCCCGGTGCGAGCGGAAGTCGGCGGTGTCCGGCTCCCACACGGGTGGATCGGCGGCGACCTGTCTGACGTCCTCGCCCCCGGCGTCGAACCGGACGTGCAGCGACTCGGTGTGCGCCACTACGTGCCGCAGCGCCGTTTCGAACAGCTCCGGGTCCACATCGCCACGGATGTCGAGGTATTCACCCAGGTCGTAGGCGACGCCCGTCGGGTCAAGCTGCTGCGCGACCCACACTCCGTTCTGGGCGGACGACAGCGGAAGGCCGGCGGGCTCGGCGGCAGCCATGGCGTTTCCCAACCTCTCGTGGTAGTTGCGACAAGGGCAGCCGACATCGCGGAAGTCGCCATCCCCCTCAGGCGTGGCCCCCGACCTCCGTCCGTGGCCCACAGGCACGCAGGAGGCCGGTCCATGACTCGCGATGCGGTCCGGATCCTGCGGAACGGGGCGTCCGTCCGGTCGGCTGTGGGCACAACTCTGTGCACGGGGGAAGGCCACTGGCACCAGTCAGATGACTGGGCACCTGCTCTGCGGTGTCCGGTGCCCCATCACCGCGCCCGGGGCTCGTCGCTCCGGCCCGGACGGCACGTCGCAACGCGGGCCGGCACCGTGACACGTGTACGCCACACCGGCCGCCCGCTCTGCCGCTGTGCCCTGACGGACTCGGCGTCCCACCGGTAGCTCGACTGGTGGGACGACGGGCGTTGTCGGCGATGGTGGCCTGTGGTCCCGCTGCTGCCCTAGAGTGACGCAGGTCCACGAACAGCGTTCTTCGGGAGGGGAGTTGACACCATTCCGGCCACGACGCGCATCCCGCGGTGACCGCTGTGCTCTTCGCCGTGACCGGCCGGGAGACCCCTACTGCTCCGGCGGCAGGGCGTCGTGCAGCTGGCCGCGCGAGGTGATGCCGAGTTTGGGGAAGATGCGGTAGAGATGCGAGCCGACCGTGCGATGCGACAGGTACAGCTGCTGGCCGATGTCGCGGTTGGACAGCCCCTTGGCGGCCAGCCTGGCGATCTGCCATTCCTGCGGCGACAGGCGGGACGCCCCGCGTACCGACGCGACCCTGTCCTTCACTCCCGAGCTCCGTAGTTCGCGGGCGGCACGCTCGGCCCACGCGCCGGCCCCCAGCACCGTGAAGACACTGTGGGCCGCCCGCAACGGGGCCCGCGACTCGGTGACTCGGCGGCGGCGCCGCAACCAGCTACCGAAGGCCAGGTCCAGCCTGGCCCGATACCACGGCAACGCTGCCCGGCTCAGTGCGAACGCCCGGGCGAAAGCGGCTTCGGCATCCAGGTCGTTCGCCAGCAGCGCCTCGGCGAACCGCACGGCCCGCACCGCGCCCGCTCCCGGCGAGCGGCCCAGCGCGGGTCTGAGCCGGTCCAGGATCTCCCGTGCCTCGGCCTGGTGGCCGCCGCCGACGGCCGCCTCGGCCAGGTAGTCCAGCCCCCAGAACTGCAGGATCGGGTGGTGGGCGTGGTCCGTCTCATCCGTCGTCCGGCGCAGTTCGAGGAAGGCGTCGGAGTAGTTCTCCCGGCCGAGCTCGGTGAAGCCCTTGGACAGCTGGACGCTGTTCAGCATGGCCTGGTTGCCGGCTGTGACCGCGACCCGCTCCACCGGGGCCAGCAGTTCCCGCGCACGCGCGGCGTGACCGCGCAGGCCCGCCAAGTGGGCCGACGCGAGTGCCGCGCCGTCCTCCCAGATCGGCTGTCTGGTCTCGGCGGCCAGCCGGCTGACCTCGTCGACAGTCGCCTCGGTCAAGTCCCAGCGGCCCAGGTAGAACGCCGCGAACGTCTGGGTCGCCAGCATGGCCGTCAACAACCCCAGCCGGCCCTGAGCACGCAGCCTGTCGACGGCGGGCCGGCAGAACTGCAGACACCGCTCGAACTCCCCGGAGACGAAGGCCGCGCGGGCGAGGAGCATCCGGGTCCCCGGGTCGGAGAGGTCGCCCTCCGATGCCCACCAGGCCAGCTCCTCGACCACCGTGCCGTGCCGCTCCAGGCCGCCCGCAGCCGCCCAGGCGCAGAGCAGCCGCGGATCACGGTCGGAATGCCGGAGCTGGCCGCCGGCGGCCAGCCGATCGGTCAAGGCCAGCAGGTCGGCGCGGATCTGCCGGCCGGGTTCGACCCACCAGCAGCGGGTCGCCGTCCCCGACAGCAGGTCGGCGGCGATCTCGGGCTCCCCGTCGTCCAGCGCCTGTCTGGCCGACGCGGCCAATTGCCGCACGAGCTCGGAGTCGCTGGTGACCCCGTCGACGAACGCTCCCTGTAACCAGGCCAGTGTGCCTCGGTCGGCCGGGTCCAGCATGGCCGCCTGGATCCGCTCCATGTAGCGGTGCACGGTCCGGGGACGGCCGAGCTGGAAGGCGACCTCGGCGGCGCGCAGCAGCCGGTGGCCCCTGCCCGTCTCGGTCTGCGACAGGTCGGCGGAACGTTCCAGCCAGGTCGCGGCCGACGAGGGGGCGCCGCGCTGCAGGGCCCGGTCGGCCGCCTGGTCCAGCAGGTGGGCCAGGTCCTCGTCCGGTCCGTCGGAGGCGGCCGCGAGGTGCCAGGCGTACCGGTCGGGGAAGCCGGTGAGTACCTGCGCCAGCGACTGGTGAGCGCGCCGCCGTTCCGTCTCGGATGCCGTCTGCAACACGGCGGAGCGCACCAGCGGGTGGCGGAAGGTCACCGTCGTACCGTCGGTTGCGGCCAGGTGCAGGCGCACGGACTGCTCAGCGTCGCGGGCCGCAACGTCGGCGCCGGTGAGGTTCGCCGCGGCGGCCACGGCCTCGGCCAGCAGCTCACCGTCGTTCACGGCGGCCAACAGCAGGAGCAGTCGGGGCCGTTCGTCCAGCTCGGCCAGGCGGGCCGCGAAGGCGGTCTCCAGGCGGGCGGTCAGCGGCAGCGCGCCGCCCTGTATGCCCTGAGACCGCAGGGCGACCGGGAGTTCCAGCAGGGCCAGCGGGTTGCCCGCCGCCTCGTCCAGCACCTTGTCCTCCAGGTCGGGCGGGAGGTCGACACGTCTCCGCAGCAGGGTCCGCGATGCGTCCGGACCGAGGGCGTCCAGGCTCTGGCCGGTCACCGCCCGGTGCGGCCGACTCGCGGCCAGGAGGACGAGCGGCTCGGAGTCCAGGCGTCTGGCCACGAACTCGATGACGTCGCGGCTGGCGGCGTCCAGCCAGTGAAGATCGTCCACGAGGAGCAGGAGCGGTCGCTGCTCGGCCGCCTCGGCGAGCAACTCCAGCGCGGCCAGCGCCACCAGGAACAACTCGACCGGGGCCTGCGAGAGGCCGAAGACTCCGCGCAGCGCCTCCTGGTGGACCGGCTCCAGTCGGTCCAGGCAGGCCCGGACGGGATAGAGCAGGCTGTGCAGTCCGGCGAAGGACAGGTGCCGCTCGGACTCCGCGCCCCGAGCCGACAGCACGGCCAGTCCCCGCACCCTGGCCTCGTCGGCCGCCGCCGCCAACAGCGCCGTCTTACCGATGCCCGGTTCCCCGACGAAGACACGGGAGCGGCCCCGGGCCGCGATGGCGTCGAGGAAACCGACGATCGTGGCGAGCTCCGTCTCACGCCCCACCAGGACCGTTCCCTCGTCCACGCCCTGCCCCTCACCGTAGGCGCCGCTCACCCGGCCGTGGCGGAACGGCCGGAAGCGAGCCTAACCGATCAAGGTAGCGCTGCCTCGTGTCTCCCCGCCCCCGGTCGCATTGCGGTGCGGACGGCCTCGACAGCGGACTGCGGGTGCCGGATCAGCCCGGCGCGCGAAGGCTCAACCGCGCTCAGAACGGGTTCAGGCGGGAGGCGAGTTGGGCCCGGGAGGTGATGTCGAGCTTGGGGAAGATCCGGTAGAGGTGCCAACCGACGGTACGGGGCGACAGGTAGAGGCGTTCGCCGATCTCTCGGTTGGACAAACCCTGGGTCGCCAGGCGGGCGATCTGCAACTCGTGCGGAGACAGCACCGCGTGCGCCGCCGGGGCCACCGACAGGGCCCGCTCCCCCGCGGCCCGCAGCTCGGCCCTCGCCTGCTCGGCCCATCCGGTGGCGCCGATCAGCTCCAGAGTTGCCCGGGCGGAACGCAACAGTGTGCGCGACTCGGCCACCCGGCGACGGCGGCGCAACCACGTCCCGTAGGCCAGTTCCAGCTTGGACCGGACCAGCGGCCAGCGTGACAGGTCCTCCGCGAGCGCGGTCCGGAACAGATGCTCGGCATCCTGCTCTTCCGCCAGTACGGCACGGGCGTAGAGCAGATGGGTGTGCAGGAGCGGGGACGGCGTGACCAACGCGACCTTCTCCAGGTCCGCGAGCACCCCCCGGGCCTGCTCCTCGTGACCGGAGTGCACGGCGGCCTCGGCGAACAGCAACACCCCGTCGAAATTCGCACGCTGGTGGTAGTTCGGGGAGTCGGGGTCGAAGAGACTGCACAGCTCGTCATAGGCCATGGCATGCCGTCCGGTGGCCACGAACGCCGCCCCCTTGGCCAACTGGACGCAGGCCAACAGGTGGACGAGGCGGCCACGGTGGGCGGTGGTCGCGACGGAGGCGGCCAGCCCCAGCGCTTCGTCCACCTCGCCGCGCAGTCCGCGGATGACCGCCTCCAGCACCAGTGCCGCGTTGCTCCAGATCGCGCGCGCGGACTCTCCGGCCGTGCGGTGGGCCTCCTCGGAGACCGTCGCGGCCCGCTCCCAGTCTCCCGTACACAGCAGATGACCGATCTGAAGGATCAGCGTGTGCGACAACAGCCCGAGCCGCCCCTGTTCACGGAGCGTCAGTTCGGCCCGGCTGAGCAGGCCCACTGCGCGGACGGGGTCCCCGATCGCGTGGGCGGCCATCCCGAGCATCCGCAACCCCTCTACGTCGGCGTAGGCCGCCGAGGCCGTGCCGGACAACCAGTCGTGCACGGCGCGTCCGCGAAGTACCGGTTCCGCCACGGCGAGGATCGCGAGACGGCGCGGGTCGTTCTCGGTCCCTTCCAACGACTCCACTGCCGAGACCACCACGGCCCTGGCGTCCGGGCCGGCATCGGCCCACCAGCACCGCAGGGCCGCGCTCAACAGCAACCTCAACGCCAGTTGGACGTCGCCCTCGTCCGCAGATTCCCGCGCGGTCTCGCACAGCTGCGGCACCCGGAGCGCGTCGTCTGGCCCCCCGTTGTCGGAGAGCTCCCTGAGCCACTCCAGCCGGGCTCGATCGAGCATGGTCAGGCCGGACCGCTCGGCGGCCCGCAGCAGCCGTTCGACCTGATCGGCCCTGCCGAGGCCGAACGCGTGCTCGCAGGCCAGCAGGAGCCGACGACCGCGTTTGGCGTGGTCACTGGTCAACTGCGCGGACCGTTCCAACTCCCAGGCCGCCATGGCCGTACCACCGCGGCGCAGCGAGATCGCGCGATTGGCCACCAGTTCGTCGGCTATGTCGTCGTCGGGGCCGATGATGGACTGCGCCAGGTGCCAGGTCCGGCGGTAGGGCTCGTCCGCCAGCACTTCGGCCAGCGCCGCGTTCGCCGACAGCCGCCGGGTCAGCGTCTCCGACATCTGCACAGCCGAACGCACCAGCGGATGGTGGAACAGCAGGCGTAATCCCTCCACCCGCAGCAGCCGGGCCGCCACCGCCGCATCCAGCGCCTCCACCGTGAGCGTCCGTCCGGCCAGCACCGACGCCGCCGCCAGGATCTCCGACAGGTCGTCGGCGTGGTCGACGGCCGCGACCAGCAACACGTCCCTGCTGTCGGCCGGCAGCTCTGCGGCCCGGCCGGCGAAGGCACGCTCCAGGCGCGCGGTGAGCGGCAGAAAGCCCGGTGTCGCCTGCTGTGCCGCCTCCCGCTGGTCCCGCCACGCGACCGGCAGCTCGACCAGCGCGAGCGGGTTGCCCCTGGCCTCCCTCAGGATCCGTTCCCGCACGGGCAGGCTCAGATCGCCGGCCTCCTGGGCCAGCACGTGCCGGGCGGTGGAATCGTCCAATCCGGCCAGGTCGAGGTCGGCCGCCCCGAGCGAGGCGAACGGGCCGGCATGCCCTTTGTGCAGCACGGCGACCACCAGGATCGGGTCCCTGCTCACCCGCCGGGCCACGAACGCCAGCGCCTCCTGCGTCGGGGCGTCCAGCCACTGCGCGTCGTCGAGGGCCAGGAGCAGCGGGGCGTCCTCGGCGGCCTCCGCCAACAGGTTCAGGACGGCGAACGCGACCATGGAGACCTCGGGTACCGGGCCGTCCACCACACCGAAGGCCGACTGCAACGCGGTTCGTTGGGGAGCGGGCAGCCGCCCGACGCCGGCCATCACCGGGCGCAGCAGCTGGTGCAGTCCGGCGAAGGGCACCCTGGCCTCCGCCTCGACCCCGGTGGTTTCCAGGGCGACCGCTCCGGACTCTTCCGCGGCCGCCACGGCGGCTCGCAGGAGGGTGGTCTTGCCGATGCCGGGCTCACCGAGAACGGTCAGCACACCGCCCGTACCGGGAAGCCGTCCGATCATCTCCCGGAGCGTGCACAGTTCGTCGTCGCGTCCGTGGAGTTGCGTCGTCACCACTGATCCACCCACTGAGTCTTCCGTCTCGTAGCGTGCCCGGGAGGGAGAGCCGGCACCGGCACCACCGCCCTCCAGCCGGAGGAAGGGCGCGTCCTGTGAGTCACAGCCCGCGCGGAACCCGACGGCGGCAGGAAGCCCCGCTCCGCGAACTCCGTACCACCCGTGCAGCGGCACCTCCCGCTGCACGGGGGCCGGTCGACCCCGGCCCTGCTCCACGACGGTCCGCGCACCGGGCAGTTGTCCGGCCTCCCTCCCGGCCCGTACGGCCCTCCGAGGAGCTTCCTTCTTCCATGTCCGTCATCCGGACCCTAGTGACGGGAGTGCACGGTGAGCCTGAGTCGAACGACTGAACTGAACGGCGACGGCCGTGGTCGTCCGAGCGGGCGCCCACACACGGCAACCGGCCGCTGCCGGACGTCCGGGCGCCCCGGCGGTCACCTCCGCGCCAGTTCCAGGATCAGCGCGGCGATGTCCTGCGGAGCCTCCTCCGCCATGAAGTGGCCGGCCCGGGTGGTGAAGTGCTGCAGGTCGGTGGTCCATGGCCGCCAGATCGCGGCGGCGTCGAACCCGAGCTGCCGGCCCCAGTCCTGCTGGACGACCGTCACCGGCATGGTGAGCCGGTTGCCGATGTCGAGGTCGGACCGGTCGTGTCCGATGTCGACGGTCGCGGTGGCGCGGTAGTCGGCGACGATCAAGGTCACGGATGCCGGGGGCCGCCCGGTCCCGGTGGGCAACCGGCGCCGCCGCGAGCTCCTGGGACGGCTGGTCGCGGCCGCCGGGACGGTCCGCACCTTCGTCGCCGAGCTGCGCAAAGCCGAGAAGGAATGGGAGCTCGAGCGGGAGATCCTGCGCCGGGCCGCCCAGTATTTCGCCAAGGAGATGAGGACATGACCCGCCGCTGGGACTTCATCTCCGACAACCGCGCCGACTTCGGCGTGAAGCGGATATGCCGGGTCCTTCAGGTCTCGCGCTCGGGCTACTACCAGTGGCTCGCCGGCGCGAAGGCCCGCGCCGTCCGGCAGGCCGCCGAGGACGCCCTGGTCACAGAGGTCCGCGAGATACATACTGAGCACAAGGGAACATACGGGGTGCGGCGCGTCCACGCCGAGCTGCGGGGCTTCGGGCGCACGGTCAACCGCAGGCGCATCGAGCGGCTGATGCGACGGCACGGCATCGAGGGCCGCCACGCCGCAAGCGCACCACCGTCCCGGACCGGCTCGCGCCGCCCGCCCCGGATCTCGTCCACCGCGACTTCTCCGCCACACGTCTGGATGAGAAGTGGTGCGGCGACATCACATACGTGCAGGTCGGCGGCTCGTGGTTGTATCTCGCCTGCGTCATCGACATCTGCTCACGCCGGGTGCTCGGCTACTCGATGGCCCCGCACATGCGCGCCGAACTGGTCATCGATGCCATCAAGCTGGCGGTGGCGGCTCGCGGTGACCGGATGGACGGGGTGATCTTTCCTGGCTCTACGGCACCCCGGTCCGCGACGAGTACCTCATCGTCGACGGCGGCGGCCTGACCGGAGCGAGAGCCCCTTCCTACGGCATCGGCACAAAGGCGTAGGCCACCGCTGTCCCTCGGACCGCGCGTCGCGGTCCAGGCCCTGCCTTGTAGGGTGCCGCCCTGCTGCGGCGGTGCGTCAGCTCTGTGCGGTGTCGTCGCCCGCCTGCCCGACGCCCTCAGCTGCGCCTGCCTTCTCGCGCATCTTGCGCACCAGCTCCGCCTTCCGGTCGGCTGCGCCCTTGCGGTCGAGGTTGCGGTGCGGACCGTTGTTCTGCCGTTCGGTGCGGGACAATCTCTTGCGCTGGCCGCCGCCCATGCCCACGGGGTTGTTGATGTTCTTGCTCACGGTCACGGGTTCTCCCGGTATTGGTGTGAAGTGATCTACGGATTCATCGGTGGGGGACGGGCGGCGACGTCGAAGGCCGTCAGCAGGCGCCCATCACGCCTTCACTCGTGAATTGGCGTCGGGAAGAACATGACAAAGACGTTACCCGGTTCCGCCGGCCCCGCGCACCAACCCTTTCGCCGCCACGGCGTGGGCCGAGCCTTCGGCGGGCGCCCGGAGTCCACCGTTTCCTTCCGAGAATCCCCGCACAGCCTTCCTCCGGCATCGGCACACCATGGCAAAGGGCGGCCGACCGCGAAGAGGGGGAGACCGGCCGGCGGTCTCCCCCCTCCGGTCCGTCCCGCTCAGCGCAGGCGCAGTGCCTCACGCACGATGGTGAACAGGTCCGTCTGGTTGGTGACGCCGAGGACAGGAGGTGGAGGAGCGCGACGAGCGTTCCAGACCCCATCAGCTTGCCCTCGGCCATCAAGGTGGGGATCTCATCGAGCGGGATCCACGCGACGTGTCCAGCTTTCTCGGCGTCGGTCGGCTCTCCCCCCTTCTCGGCGCCTCGTGCCACGAAGATCTCGTGCGGTGAGTCGACCATGCCGATCACCGGCTGGGAGGTCACCACGTGGTCAACCGTCGCAGGCCGCCAACCGGTCTCTTCCTCGGTTTCGCGCGCAGCCGTGACCGCGGGAGCCTCGTTGTCGTCCACGATCCCGCCGGGCACTCGAAATGCCCCGCCCCAACGCGTTCAGCGCAGGTGGTCCCGTGGGCCCGGGAGCTCGCCTCGGCGGAGACGGAACTGCGCATCCTGAAGGGGTGCGCTACGTCATTCAACGCCGCCAAGTCGGCGGTCGGCCAGCTCACACCGCGGCCCAGGCCGCGGCGACCGGCTCCGGCCAGCTGCGAGACGCCTGGGGCGGGCAGTCTGCGGCCCTCCGGCCGGAGGAGCACGACATCGACGGGCCCTTCAGGCCGGCGGCGACCAACTGGATCTCGCCTCGGGCAAGGCCATCGACTTCATCAAGGCCGCCTTGAAGGAGTGGACCGTGGCCCAGCAGAACGCGAAGAACATCAGGACGGGACTGACCGGCCTGCAGGACACACCGCAGACGGGCATCGACCAGGTGCCGCTCGCGGCGGCCTGACCCCTTCCTCCTGAGGGGCCCGGCCCACGCGGTCGATCACCTCATGCAGCGTCTGCTTGGCGCCCTGTTCGCCGAAGAGGCCGAGATCGACGAGGTGATCTTCGACAAGGGCACGCCCCGTCGAGGACCCCGCAGCGCTGCGGAGGCGCCCGAGACGGTCCACGGTGTGATGCGGGCGACGCCGACGACAACGCCTTCGTCGGCCGGTGTGGATGGGGCATCTTCGGGCAGAACGGGAGTCCGACGGTGTACAAGCGGGCCGAGATCCCGGATTCGGCAAGCGTCCCACCCGTCGGGCGCCCGTCCGGAGCTGCGCGGTGGTGGTGTCAGACCTGCGCCCGTCGTGCGGCCACCGCGTTGATGAGACGGCGGCGTTGGGTCGCGGTCCCGGCCAGTTCGGCGCCGGCCATGGCCAGCGCGGTGGCGCCGTCGAGCACCGCCAGGTCGGCGCCGGAGCTCTTCCCGTAGGCGGCGAACTCAGGGGTGTGCTGCTTGGCGCCGCCGGTGTCGTAGCCGATGGTGGGGTGGATCGCGGGCAGTAGCCGGGAGACGTTGCCCATGTCCGTCGAGGCCAGCGTCTCCCCCTGCCGCGAGGTCACCGACCGGCCCAGGGCGCTGATCGCCCTGACATAGGCGTCCGTCAGGTACGGGTCCTGGCGCAACTCGGCGAAGTCCCGCCCGTGCAGCCGTAGTTCCAGCTCGGCGCCGGTGGCGAGCGCACCGGCCTCGAAGCAGGCCCGCACCTTCTGCCGTACCCGGGCCAGCTCCTCCAGCGTCGGGGCCCTGACCTCGTAGCGGGCGCCGGTGCGGGCCGGGATGACGTTCACGGCCTGGCCACCGTCGGTGACGACGCCGTGCACCACGGCGCCGGGCGGCAGTTGCTGGCGTAGCAGTCCGAGCGCGGTGTGCGCGAGGGTCATCGCGTCCAGGGCATTGACCCCCTCCCAGGGGGCGGCCGCCGCATGCGCCGGCGTCCCCCGGTAGGTGATGTCCCAGGCGCCGATGGCCAGCGACGAGGCGCCCACGGTGTCCTCCGGCGCCGCGTGCACCATCATCGCCGCCGCGACGTCGTCGAACACCCCGGCCTCCAGGAGAAGCGCCTTGCCGCCGATGTCCTCCTCGGCTGGGGTTCCGATGAGCTTGACGGTCAGGCCCAGTGCGTCCGCGACGGCGGCCAGGCCGAGGGCCGCACCGACCGCCGCGGCGCCGTTGACGTTGTGCCCGCAGGCGTGACCGATGCCTGGCAGGGCGTCGTATTCGGCGCAGAACGCGACCACCAGGTCACCCGAACCCCGTTCGCCCACTAGGGCGGTGGGCAGACCCGCGACATCCCGGGTGACCGTGAACCCCGCTTCCGTCAAGAGCTCCGCGATCTTCGCGGCCGAGCGGTGTTCGGTGAGCGCCGTCTCGGGCTCGTCGTGCAGGCTGTGGCTCAGCGCCAGTAGCCGGTCGCGCCACTCGCGGACCGACGCGGCAACTGCGCGCCGGACGTCCTCAGTTCCGCTGTCATGCGACACCCCGGTGCTCATACGGGCCTCCCATTTCCTGTTCGGTGTGCGATTGCCGGTGCGGGGATCCGGCTTCCGGCCGGTTCGTTAGGCCAGCTTCGTGCCCGGCGTCCGCTTGACGGGCTGCGGCGCCAACTCCGCCGCGCCCGACCTCGGGCCGCGGAAATGCAGCGCCAGGGCGGTACCCACCATCGCGACCAGGGCGCAGCAACTCCAGCTCCACAGGTAGCCGGAGAGGGTGAGGTGCTCGGTACCCGGGACGACGTGCGCGGCGAAGAACGCGCCGATCGCGGCCGCACCGATGGCCGCGCCGAGCGACAGCGCAAGCTCGTTGATGCCGACCGCGAGCGCGGTCTGGTGCTCGTCGACGGCCTCCGCCGACAGGGTCCTGCCGATCGACTCGAACATTCCCGTCGCCAGGCCCACGACCAAGGCGCACCCCAGGTACGCCGGGAGCGTGCCGTGGCAGCCGACCATGCCCAGGAAGCCAAGCGCGGCGAGCAGGCTGCCGGCGGCGAGCACCGCCCGGTCGCCCGCCCGCCGGGCCAGCCGCGGGGTGAGCGCGGAGCCGGCGAAGCCAGCGATCACCATGCCGAGCGAGACGGTAGCGATGGCCTGCGGCCCCAACCCCATCCCGAAGCCAGTTT
This sequence comes from Streptomyces lunalinharesii, assembly GCF_039532155.1. Classification (NCBI taxonomy): domain Bacteria; kingdom Bacillati; phylum Actinomycetota; class Actinomycetes; order Kitasatosporales; family Streptomycetaceae; genus Streptomyces; species Streptomyces lunalinharesii. The sequence continues at coordinate 3,224 of NZ_BAAARK010000018.1, read as the reverse complement.
CCGACGGCGAGGCGCCCAGGAAAAGGGCGTTGGCGCCGAGGAAGCCGATCGAGCCGAAGGCGGCGCAGAAGGTGTAGCCGCTGATCACCGCCAGCCGCCGGTTGCGCAACATCCGCACACTCACCAGCGGATGCACGGCGCGCCGCTCGACCGCCACCCAGGCAGCCAGCGCCACCGCGGCTACCAGGGCCAGGCCCGAGGTGGGCATCGATGCCCACCCCCACGCGGCGCCCTGCGCGAGGACCAGCACCAGCGCCACCAGACCCGTGGTGAGCAGCGTCGCCGACCCGAAGTGGAAGCGTCCACCGTTCCGTACGTCGCTGTCCGGCAACAGCAAGCCGACGACGAGGGCGAGCACGGCGACCGGCACCGCCGTCCACAGTCCCGCGGCCGGATGCCGTTCGCTGAGTACGCCGGCAACCAGGCCTCCCACCCCGATCGCGATCAACAGCACGCCGACGAGCAGTGAGATGCCATGGCGGTTCCGCTCCGGGGCACGGGACCTGAGAATGCCCACGAGCAGGGGGAAGAAGCCCACCAGGGCGCCTTGCAGCAGCACGCCGACAGCCAACGTCGCGGCGGAGGGCCAGGCCGCCATCAGCAACGAGCCGCCCGCCACCATGCCCAGGGCGATCCGGAGGAGCTTGCGGTGCCCGTAGAGGTCGCCGAGCCGCGACAGCAGCGGCGTCAGCACGGCGAAGGCAAGCTGGGAGAGCAGGAAGATGTTGTTCTGTCCGACGCTGCTGAGGTGCAGTCGGGGACCGAGCGCGGGCAGCAGCGGCGTGAGGTAGCCCTGCACGATCCCACTGCACAGCACCACGATGGCCATCGCGGCGAGCAGGGCGGAGGAACTCATCGCCCGTGGTCTCGGGGACAACTCGGGAGTGGACACAGTCACACCTCATCCGGTGGCCGGAAACTGACAGTGGTGGCTACTGTGCGGGCCGGGGTGGGGGCGGGCGCGGAAATCGACGGATTCGGACGTACGGAGCACACCTGATGCAAGAAACGGTCACCGCGAGCGAGTTGGATCTCGCGCTGGTGAACGCCCTTCAGCTACGGCCCCGAGCCTCCTGGGCCGACCTCGCACCACCGCTCGGCGTCACCCCGAGCACCCTGGCCCGACGCTGGGAGAGGTTGACCGGGGCCGGTCTTGCCTGGGTGTACGCCGCACCGGGGAGGGAGTTCACCCGGAGCCGCTGCACCGCTTTCGTCCTGCTCCGCTGCCGTCCCAAGGCCAGGTCCGAGCTGGTGGAAGAGCTCAGCGCCTGCACGGAAGCCGTCACCATCGAGGTGACCGGTCCGGGCAGTGCCGATCTGCTGCTGGACGTGCTGACCCCGGATCTGCCCGCACTCGGCCGCTTCGTGACCGGGAAGCTCGACCCGCTGTCCGGCATCACCTCGGTCACCTGCCTGTTCGCCACGTCCCTGTACGTCGAGGGGAGCCGCTGGCGGCTGCGCTCCCTCGCCCCCGCCCAGCTCACCGCGCTCGGCGCCGCCGCACCCCCGGCACCGGGCGGTATACGCGCCGTCGAACTCGACGCCGTCGACCGCCTGTTGATCGACCAGCTCGTCAGCGACGGCCGCCTCGGCTGGTCCGAACTGGCCGTGCGCACCGACACCAGCCCGGCCACCGTCCGCCGCCGCCTGCACCGACTGACCAACGCCGGTGTCCTGACCTTCCGCTGCGACCTCGCCCCGCCACTCGCCGGCCGACCCGTCCCGGTCTCCCTCCTGGGCCGGGCCCCGGCCCGCGACCTCAGCGCCGTCCACCGCACGTTCGCGGCCTCCCCGGAGTGCCGCCTGGTGGCTGGCGTCACCGGGCCCGCCAACGTCTTCGCCACACTCTGGATGCACGACATCGGCGACATCCAGCGCCACGAGACCGCGTTGTGCGCGCGGCTCCCCTCCCTCACCATCACCGACCGCATCATCGGCCTGCGCACCGCCAAACGCATGGGCCATCTACTCGACGACGAAGGCCGCCGCATCGGCGTACGGCCAATCTCACCCTGGTAGCGGCCTGAGGAGCCTCCACAGCGGAACGTGCGCCAACCCCTGTTTTTCGGCTACCGCATCGAGGAAGCTGCGGGGCGCGGCGCTTTGCGGATCGTGACCGTGAAGCCTGAGCCATCACTACTGTCGGGAGGCGCCGCGCACCGAACGGTGGTTGGCGCCATGAAGTCCATGCCGATCGGGGGCTCGGACGCGGTCGTCGAAGCCATGGTGCGGGACCCGAACACCTGACGGTCGCGGGCGGGGGCTTCATCTTTCGAGCAGGCACCGGCCCTTGGCGCCACTCCCCTTGTCCAAACTCCGAGCCACCACAGGGCCCGGTGCAGCGGGATGTCGTCGACGAGCAGGTCCGCGTCGCGCCCGGCCCGCCACAGCGCCAGGGCCAGCAGCCGGGAGGCCGGCAGCCAGGTCCGCGTCCGCTCCGCGGCCGCCTCAGGCGTGTGCTCCCCGGCCTCGTAGGCAGCCAAGTCGCCTGCGGAATAGCCGATCCGGCGTTGCGTGAGCTACCAGGCCAGTCGCTGTACCCGCGCCCACGGCAGCAGCCGGTCGCGCCCGGCGCCGGCGGGTCGGGATGGATGGCGATTCGGCTGATCCAGGTAGGTGCCGTAGGGTTCGGTGTGCCGTCGCGGGGTGGAGCAGCTCGGTAGCTCGCTGGGCTCATAACCCAGAGGTCGCAGGTTCAAATCCTGTCCCCGCTACTGATGACGGTGAAGGCCCGGTGGATCCCACCGGGCCTTCACTGCTTGCGTTCTCGATCGAGGTCGAGGTGGGGTTGTCGAGGTGGGGTCCCGATGCGCGTCCATGACGGCGATCCGTAGGAGCCGAGCGAGGCCTGGTGACCGTCGCCGGCAGCTGGCCGTGCGGGGATGCCCAGGACGAGCGCACCGGACGGTCACCACGTCTGGCGTTCAGCGCAGCAGTGCGCCGTGGTCCCGGCAGCCGCGCGTTCGGCGTCGTCCTCGCTGACCCGGGCCCGTTCCTCCAACAGCAACACGGCAGCTGCAGGAGTTCGGCCCGCCGCGCAACGCCTCGGCCTTGACGAGCCGTTCTGGCCTCTACTCCGCGTCGGCGCCGCGAAGAACTGGCCGTGCTCGCGGGGCTCAGCCCGGACCACTACAGCCGTATCGAGCAGGGGCGGCAGCCGACGATCAGCGAGGACGTCGTGGAGGCGCTGTCGCGGGCGCTCGGACTCGACGGCGTGGAGCGCG
>NZ_BAAARK010000017.1:0-184078 GCF_039532155.1 Streptomyces lunalinharesii | reverse complement strand
TCCGCTGCGCGGGGCGTTTGGGTGGCGGTGTCGGGCCTGCGGGGGTGGTGTGCAGGACTGCTGCGCTTTACGTCCTGCACACCACCCCCTCCGGCCCGCCCCCTCCCGTTGAGGGTGGGTTGAAAGAGGGGTGGGTGGGGGCTGGGGCCCGGCGGGTCAGTGCTGGCCAGCACGGCGCTCACTGACGCGCATGAATCCATCCACGGAGCCGCAGGAACCCACTAGCGCAGGGCCCCACGTAGCTCTCTCCCACCCTCATACGGGAGGGGTCGGGTTGGGGGGAGGTGGGGTGCCCGGACGTAAAGCGCAGCAGTCCGGGCACCCCACCTCCCCCCAACCCGGCACCGCGGCCTACCTACAAGCCCCGCGCAGCGGCAACGCCCGCCGCAGGCGCAACGGCAGGATGGCCGACGACGTACGACCAGCCCCGCGCAGCGGCACCGCGCCGCAGGCGCAAACAGCGAAACCCTCACGGCGGGAAAGCCAAAAACGTGGGAAGGAAAACGCTACGCGCCCCGCCCCGGCGCCGGCGCCGTGCCGCCGAGGTGGGCGGGGATCCACCAGGTGTCGTCGGCGTCGCGGGGCCGTACGGGGTAGGCGCGCTGGGCCGCTTCCAGGAGGTCCTGGACGCGGGCCCGCAGCCGGTCGGTGATCTTCTCGACCTGGTCGGCCGGGTCGGCCGCCACCGGTTCGCCGACCCGGATCGTTATGGGGAAGTGGTGGCGGCCCAACTGCCGCTTGTGGCCCTTGGTCCACAGCCGCTGGGTGCCCCACAGCGCCATCGGGAGCAGCGGGACGCCGGCCTCCTGGGCCAGTCGCGCGGCGCCCGACTTGAAGTTCTTCAGGGTGAACGATTCGGAGATGGTCGCCTCGGGGAAGACCCCGATGATCTCGCCGGAACGGAGCGCGGACAGCGCGTGCTTGTAGGCGTGCACGCCCTGCGTCCGATCCACCGGGATGTGCTTCATGGCCCGCATCAGCGGTCCCGACACCTTGTGCCGGAAGACCGACTCCTTCGCCATGAACCGCACCAGTCGCTTGGCCGGGCGCGCCGCCATCCCGCAGAAGACGAAGTCCAGGTAGCCGATGTGGTTGCTCACCAGGACCGCTCCGCCGCGCTGCGGGATGTTCTCCGTACCGGCGATGTCGAACTTCAGGTCCAGCGTCTTGAAGAGCGTACGGGCTGCACCGATGACGGGCGGGTAGACGAGCTCGGCCATGTGCGGGGGACCCCTTCTCGGTGCCTGGGGAGGGTTCTCCCGGCGGAAACCTACGCAGTCGTAACTCTGCGCTTCGGGAGATCGTGCCCGATGCGCGCGCCGCCGGCCACCGTGCGGGGCCCCCGGGGCGGGAGATCCTCGTCACGTGCGCAACGGAACCGGCAGGTGGGGCGGCCTTCGCCGGTCGGTGCGGGGTGGTTTTCGGCCCCGGGAATCTTTGCGGTCGCGGAAGCGCTGCACCCAGGGATGACGGGACGGTGCGCCGCGCCGGAGCCGCGGGGCGGGTGTCCGCGGTCCGCGGCGGGCCGCGGCGACGGGAAGGACGACGGTGCGGGACGACCAGGTGCGGATGGGCGCCGCCGAGATCGGTGCGGAGCTGGGGGAGCGGGCCACGCTCGTCCAGTTCTCCAGTGCGTTCTGCCAGCCCTGCCGGGCCACCCGGCGCGTGCTGACCGAGGTCGCGGGCATGGTCGACGGCGTCGCGCACGTCGAGATCGACGCGGAGGAGCGGCTGGAGCTGGTGCGGCGCCTGGAGGTGCAGGGCACGCCGACGGTGCTGGTGCTCGACGCCCGCGGCACGGTCGTCCGCCGGGCCGCCGGCCAGCCCCGGAAGGTCGACGTCATCGCGGCCCTGGGGGAGGCGGTCCGTGATTGATCTCCCAGATGGCGGGCGGCACTTGACGCCTCGGGTCACGCGTCGTCAGCCTGACGTCATGCGGCCAGGAATTGATCTCCTTCTCTACGGACGTGCGCACGTCGATCTGGTGCGGACCGCCAGCGCGCGTTGTCCCGGCGTGTGAGCAGCGACGACACCTCCGCCGCCGAGCGCCGTTCGGCCGTCGGCGGTCCCGCCCGGGCGCGCAGCCCACAGCAGAAGGACAACTCCATGACGGCCTCGCCCGATGTCGGCACGCCCCGCACCGCTTCCCCCGAACTCCTGCGCTCCGTTTTCCGTCAGCACGCCGCGGGCGTCGCGGTGATCACCGCGGCCGGTTCCGGACCCGTCGGCTTCACCGCCACCTCCCTGACCTCCGTCGCCGCCGAACCCCCGCTGCTCTCCTTCGGCATCGGCACCGGCGCCTCCAGTTGGCCGGCCGTCTCCGAGGCCGAGCACATAGGCGTGCACGTCCTCGGCGAGCACCAGCAGGAGCTGGCCGCCACCTTCGCGCGCAGCGGCGCCGACCGGTTCGGTCCGGCGACGTCCTGGCGCACCGGTCCCGAGGGCGTGCCGCTGTTGGACGGCGTCCTGGCCTGGCTGGTGTGCCGGGTGGTGGCCCGCGTCCCGGCCGGCGACCACCGGATCGTGCTGGCCCAGCCGGTCGTCGGCGACCCCGCGGGTCCCGGCCGGCCGCTCCTCTACCACCAGGGCCGCTTCAACGCGTTGCGCGACTGACGAGTTCCTCCGTACCTGCTTCGTCGCCCGGTCGGGGCCGTTGGGAAGGTCACATTTCGACGGCCTTGATTCGGGGCACCAGAGTGTATGTACTGGCGAGTAATATGGCGGTCGGCGCGGGGATCCGCATCCGACCGGGAGCCGCCCCGTGAGGCGCCTATGCTGCCAGCACAAGGCAGTTCTGAAGAGACGAAGCAGGTAGGAGAGCCGGCGTGAGCTTGAGGATCGTTGTCTGTGTGAAGTACGTGCCCGACGCCACCGGCGACCGGCACTTCGCCGAGGACCTGACCGTCGATCGCGACGACGTGGACGGCCTCCTCTCGGAGCTCGACGAGTACGCCGTCGAGCAGGCCCTGCAGATCAAGGAAGCCAACGACGGCGAGGCCGAGATCACGGTCCTGACCGTCGGTCCCGAGGACGCCACCGACGCGCTGCGCAAGGCGCTGTCGATGGGTGCCGACAAGGCCGTCCACGTCGAGGACGACGACCTGCACGGCACCGACGCGCTCGGTACCTCGCTCGTGCTCGCCAAGGCCATCGAGAAGACCGGCTACGACCTCGTGGTCTGCGGCATGGCGTCCACCGACGGCACGATGGGCGTGCTGCCCGCGCTGCTCGCCGAGCGCCTGGCGGTCCCGCAGGTGACCCAGCTCTCCCAGGTCGCCGTCGCCGACGGCCAGGTCACCGGCCGCCGGGACGGTGACACCGCCAGCGAGCAGCTCCAGGCCGCGCTGCCGGCCGTCGTCTCCGTCACCGACCAGTCGGGCGAGGCGCGTTACCCCTCCTTCAAGGGCATCATGGCCGCCAAGAAGAAGCCGGTGGAGACCCTGGACCTGGACGACCTCGACATCGAGGCGGACGAGGTGGGCCTGGACGGTGCCTGGACCAAGGTCGAGTCGGCCGACGAGCGCCCGGCCCGCACCAAGGGCACGATCGTCACGGACGAGGGCGAGGGCGCCAAGCAGCTCGCCGAGTTCCTCGCGGGCCAGAAGTTCATCTAAGGCCGCGGGTCCGGGGCGCGGCCCCGGACCGGCACCGCTCCGCGACCGGGGTCGAGGCCATCTCCCGCCTCAGCGCCCGCATTTGACGGTCCGTCGGAACTCTTCGTCCTCCCTTCGCCCGCACTCTTCCCGCAGGAGCAATTCCCATGGCTGAAGTCCTTGTCTACGTCGACCACGTGGACGGCGCCGTCCGCAAGCCCACCCTCGAACTGCTCGCCCTCGCCCGCCGCATCGGCGAGCCGGTGGCCGTGCACCTCGGCGCCGGCGTGGAGACCGCCGCCCCCGTGCTCGCCGAGCACGGCGCGGTGAAGGTCCTCGCCGCCGACGTCCCCGAGTTCGCCGAGTACCTCGTCGCCCCCAAGGTCGACGCGCTGCAGGCCGCCTACGACGCGGTCTCGCCGGCCGCCGTCCTGCTGCCTTCCTCCGCCGAGGGCAAGGAGATCGGCGCGCGACTGGCCGTCCGGATCGGCTCCGGCATCATCACCGACGCCGTGGACGTCGAGGCCGGCGACGAGGGCCCGGTGGCCACCCAGTCGGTCTTCGCGGCCTCGTACTCCACCAAGTCGCGGATCACCAGGGGCACCCCGGTCATCACCGTCAAGCCCAACTCCGCCGCCCCCGAGGCCGCGCCGGCCGCCGGTGCGGTCGAGCAGCTCGCGGTGACCGTCGCCGACGCCTCCAAGGCCACCAAGATCGTCTCGCGCACCCCGCGCGAGTCGACCGGCCGCCCGGAGCTGACCGAGGCCGCGATCGTGGTCTCCGGTGGCCGCGGCGTCAACGGCGCGGACAACTTCCCGGTCATCGAGGCGCTCGCCGACTCGCTCGGCGCGGCCGTCGGCGCCTCCCGCGCCGCGGTGGACGCCGGCTGGTACCCGCACACCAACCAGGTCGGTCAGACCGGCAAGTCGGTCTCGCCGCAGCTGTACATCGCGGCGGGCATCTCCGGCGCGATCCAGCACCGCGCCGGCATGCAGACCTCGAAGACCATCGTCGCCATCAACAAGGACGCCGAGGCGCCGATCTTCGACCTGGTCGACTACGGCGTGGTGGGCGACCTGTTCAACGTCGTCCCGGCGCTCACCGACGAGGTCACGTCCCGCAAGGGCTGACCCGGCCGGGCCCACCGCGGGCCCGTGGACTCCGCACGGCCGAAGGCCCCGTACGCACCGGACGTACGGGGCCTTCGGCCGTGCGGGGCGCGCTCGGATGGGACGGGGCGGCGATCCGGGGCGGTCGTGGCCGGAAAGGGGCGACGCGCCAGGAGGGCCGCTCCTCGCGCGCGGCCCCTCAGAACCCGGTCTCACCGTCCAGCGCCTCGCGCAGCAGGTCCGCGTGCCCGTTGTGCCGCGCGTACTCCTCGATCATGTGGACGTAGATCCAGCGCAGGTTCAGGGTGCGGTCGCGGAGGGTGAAGGTCTCGTCCAGGCTCCGCTCGGCCACCACCGCGTCGCAGGCCGCGATCTCGGCCGTCAGGGCCGCAAGGTCCGCCGCGGCCCGAGCCGGGTCGAGGTCGTCGAAGTCGGCGTCCGGGGCGTCCGGGGTGCAGTGCAGGGTCGCGACCGCCTCGCCGGCGAACCGCTGCCGGAACCAGACGCGTTCGACATAGGCGAGATGGCGGACCAGGCCGAGCAGGGTGAGCGTGGACGGCGGGGTGCCGGGCCGGGCGAGCTGTTCGCCGGTGAGGCCCGCGCACTTGCTGAGCAGGGTGTCACGGTGGAAATCGAGCCAGCTCTGGAGCATCGCGCGTTCGCCCGCTGCGGAGGGCATCGGGCGGCGTTCGGTCCGGGGTGCGATCCATGTCATGACGGGATTGTGGGGGCTGGTGGGTGGACCGCGCCACGGAGTTGTCGGCCGGGTGCGGGCCGGTGACCTGCGTCGCCACGAGGAAGGAAGGTGTTGACCTCGCCTACCGACACCGTTAGCTTCGCTATACGGATTGTTGATTCCGTCAAGCGGAAATGCCTGAGTCGGCGACGACATCGGGCACAAGCACCGGGAGGGTACCGAATGGGGCAGCAGGAGACCGTGGCGACGAGCTTCGCGGACGCCGTACGCGAGGGCATCGGAGCCGCTCTCGCCGAGGTGGACGCCGACCTGGCGCGGCGCTACCCGGGCGACCCCGGCACCCGTCAGCCCGTCCACACGGTCTACGTCCCCGGCGACGCCTTCACCGCCGGCACCATCCGCTCCTGGGGCGACCAGGCGCTGGCCATGCTCGACGAGCACGCCCCGGACGCCGGCGCGCTTGCCGCCGTCCTCGGCCTCTCCGACGACCTCGCCGGCCCGGTGTACGACCGGGTCCGCGCCAAGCTGGAGCGCGAGCCCGTCGAGGACCTCCGGATCGACTTCGAGGACGGCTACGGCCTCCGCTCCGACGCCGAGGAGGACGAGGCCGCCGCGCGCGCCGCCGCGCTGGTCGCCGCCGCCTACCGGGACGGCACCGCCGCCCCCTACATGGGCATCCGCATGAAGTGCATGGAAGCCGCCGTCCGCGACCGCGGCATCCGCACCCTGGACGTCTTCCTCACCGGCCTCATGGCGGCCGGCGGCCTGCCCGAGGGACTCGTCCTGACCCTCCCCAAGGTGACCTACGCCGAGCAGGTCACCGCCATGGCCCGGCTGCTGGACGCGTTCGAGAAGACCCACGCCCTCACGCCCGGCCGGATCGGCTTCGAGATCCAGATCGAGACCACCCAGTCCATCCTGGGCGCCGACGGCCGCGCCACCGTCGCCCGCATGATCGAGGCGGCCGAGGGGCGCGCCACCTCGCTCCACTACGGGACCTTCGACTACAGCGCCTCCTGCGGGGTCAGCGCCGCCTACCAGGCCAGCGACCACCCGGTGGCCGACCACGCCAAGGCCGTCATGCAGGTCGCCGCCGCCGGCACCGGCGTCCGCGTCTCCGACGGCTCCACCAACGTGCTGCCGGTCGGCCCCACCGCCCAGGTCCACGACGCCTGGAAGCTGCACCACGGCCTCACCCGCCGCGCCCTGGCCCGCGCCTACTACCAGGGCTGGGACATGCACCCGGGCCACCTCCCGACCCGTTACGCCGCCGTCTACGCCTTCTACCGCGAGGGCCTGGAGAAGGCCGCCGCCCGGCTCGCCGCCTACGTCGCCAAGGCCGGCGGCGACATCGCCGACGAGCCCGCGACCGCCAAGGCGCTCAGCGGCTACCTGCTGCGCGGCCTCGACTGCGGCGCCGTCGAGGGCGACGAGGTCGCCCGCCTCACCGGACTGACCCGCGCCGACCTCGACGGCCTGGCGGGCCGCCCGACGAAGTCGGCCTGAACGGGAGCCGGTCGAACCGGCTCGGGGGCGGCCGCGCCGTCGGCCGCCCCGCCAGGCCGCTGTCGGCCGGACCCCACCCCGGGGCCCGGCCGCTCCGCGTACGGCGGCACGGGGGAACGCCGTACGCGTGAGGGCACGCGCCACACCTCGCCCACGGCCGGGGTTGGCCGTGCGGCCCGCTCCCCGGTCAGCCCCCGGCCGGCCGGATCTCCCCCGAACCGCGCGGGATCAGCCGGGTGGGGATCTCCAGTCGCTGCGGCGGGTCGTCGACGCCGTCGAGCCGCCGGAAGAGCAAACCGGCGGCGGTCCGGCCGAGTTGGGCGGAGTCCTGGGCGACGACCGTGATGGCGGGGTGGACCAGATCGGCGAGTTCGAAGTCGTCGAAACCGACCAGGGCGACCGGGCGGGCGTGGCCGCGCAGCACCCGGACGGCGGTGACGGTGACGCGGTTGTTGCCTGCGAAGAGGGCGGTGACCGGCTCCGGCGCGGCCAGCATCGCGGTGGCTGCGGCGCGGACCCGGTCCGGGGCGGTGGAGCCCAGCAGGACCCAGGAGTCCTCGACCGGCAGCCCCGCCTCGGCCATCGCGGTGCGGTAGCCGCGCAGCCGCTCCTTGGCGGTGTGGATGCGCGGCTGGTCGCCGATGAAGCCGATCCGGCGGTGGCCGTGCGCGATGAGGTGGGCGACCGCGGCCCGGGCGCCGCCGAAGTTGTCGGAGAGGACCACGTCGGCGTCGATCCGGCCGGCCGGGCGGTCCACGAAGACGGTGGCGACGCCGGCGGCCAGCTCGGGCGCGAGGTAGCGGTGGTCGTCGCCGGCGGGGATGACGACCAGCCCGTCCACCCGGCGGGCGCACAGGGCCAGCACCAACTCCTGCTCGCGGGCCGGGTCCTCGGCGCTGGAGCCGTTGATCAACAGGGCGCCGTGGCTGCGCGCGACCTCCTCGACGGCACGGCTGAGCGGCCCGTAGAAGGGGTCGGCGAGGTCTTCCAGTACCAGGCCGATGCTGGCGGTCCGGCCCTTGCGCAGGACCCGGGCGGAGTCGTTGCGCCGGAAGCCCAGCGCGGTGATGGCCTCCTGGACGCGGCGTTCGGTGTCCGGAGTGACGCCTGGTTCGCCGTTGACCACCCGCGAGACGGTCTTCAGGCCGACGCCGGCGCGCGCCGCGACATCCTTCATCGTGGGGCGGGTGCCGTAGCGATGGGAAGTGCCGCGGGCGGTCTCGGTCACGTGTGCGGTCCTGTCTGCCGGGGGACGGATGCGGTGTCGGGTGCGCCCGCGGGCGCCGCGCGCCGACGGGTCGCTGCGTGGCGACGAGCATAGCCCCTAGACAACGTTGTCAAATGCCGGAAGACTGGCGTTCTCATGCCGGGCCGGTACGCCGGCCCCCCGGCCCACCAGGAGACTTCGACACCGATGCAGACGGACCTCAGCGCAGCGCTGGACATCGGCGGCACCAAGATCGCCGGCGCCCTGGTGGACGCGCGCGGCAGACTCGTCGTCCGGGCCGCCCGGCCGACCCCCGCGGACCAGGACGGCGCCACCGTGATGGCGGCGGTGGCCGAGGTCGTCCGGGAGTTGGCCGCCGGGCCCGACTGGGCGCGGGTGGCCACCGTCGGCATCGGCAGCGCCGGGCCCGTGGACGCCGCGGCCGGCACCGTCAGCCCGGTCAACATCCCCGGCTGGCGCGACTTCCCGCTGGTCGCCGGGGTGCGGGCGCTGGTCGGCGGGCGACCGGTGACGCTGGTCGGCGACGGGGTGGCGATGACCGCGGCCGAGCACTGGCAGGGCGCCGCGCGGGGCCACGACAACGCCCTGTGCATGGTGGTCTCCACCGGGGTCGGCGGCGGACTGGTCCTCAACGGGCGGTTGCACCCGGGGCCTTCGGGCAACGCCGGGCACATCGGGCACATCAGCGTCGACCTCGACGGCGACCCGTGTCCGTGCGGGGCGCGCGGTTGCGTGGAGCGGATCGCCAGCGGCCCCAACATCGCCCGCCGGGCACTGGCCAACGGCTGGCGACCGGGCCCCGACGGGGACGCCAGCGCCGCCGCGGTCGCCGCCGCGGCCCGTGCCGGTGACCCCGTCGCGGTGCGCTCCTTCGAACGGGCCGGGCAGGCGCTGGCCGCCGGGATCGCCGCCACCGCCACCCTCGTCGAGATCGACATAGCCGTCGTCGGCGGCGGCGTCGCGGGCGCCGGGGACGTCCTGTTCGCCCCGTTGCGCGCCGCCCTCCGGGATTACGCCACGCTGTCCTTCGTGTCCGGACTGACCGTGGTCCCGGCCCAGATGGGGACGGACGCCGGTGTGGTGGGGGCCGCCGCGGCGGCCGCGCAACAGTCCCGTCTCGATGCGTTCGTCCCCGCCCCGTAGGGGCATCGGTCGCACCCTCGCGCCCCGTAGTCTGGCTTCCGGCCGCCTGAGGGGTTGCGGCACAATGCCCCGGCATCCAGGACGTACGGGCCGCTGAGGCACGCCAGACGGGTAGCGAGGGGAACGCACGGTGACTTCGGGGGAGCACGAGCAGCGCGGGGCGGACGGAACCGGTGCGGCGGACGGCGTGGACGGACCCGGACCGGCCGGCGGTGCGCCGGGCGGCGGAGTGCCGCGGTCCGCGGCCCGCAGCGGCCCGCAGCGCGGCGTCGACGACGACCTGACCGGGCAGGTGCTCGGTGGCCGCTACCGCGTCACCGGCCGGATCGGCCGCGGCGGCATGGGCGTGGTCTGCCGGGCCGAGGACCAGGTGCTGGGCCGCGAGGTCGCGCTCAAGGTCCTGCGCGCCTACACCGACGCCTCCGCCCCCGAACTCGCCGACCTGCGGACCCGGATGCAGCGCGAGGCGCGGGCCGCGGCCCGGATCCGGCACTCCGGCGTGGTCACCGTCCACGACGTCATCGAGGAGGCCGGCCGCCCGGTCATCGTGATGGAGTTGGTGGACGGGCCGTCGCTGGACGACGCCATCGGCGCGCAGGGCCCGTTGGACCCGCAGGAGATCGCCCGGATCGGCGCCGCCGTCATGGACGCCCTGGACGCCGCCCACGAGGTCGGCGTGCTGCACCGCGACGTCAAGCCCGGCAACGTCCTGCTGGAGCGCGCCGCCCGGCTCCCGGACCGGGCCGGCTCCCGCGGCGGCCGGGTGGTGCTCACCGACTTCGGGATCGCCAGCATCGAGGCCCCCGGGGACGGCGCCACCACCAACATCACCCGCAGCGGCGAACTCGTCGGCTCGCTCGACTACCTGCCGCCCGAGCGCGCCCAGGGCATGGACCCCACCCCCGCCTCGGACATCTGGTCGCTGGGCATGACGCTGTACGCGGCGGTCGAGGGCGGCAGCGCGCCGTTCCGCCGCACGTCGGTGTACTCGACGCTGACCGCGATCGTCACCGAACCGCTGCCCGAACCGCGCCGGGCCGGGCCGCTGGCACCCGTCCTGTACGCCCTGATGGCCAAGAACCCGGCCGACCGCCCGTCCGCCGCCCAGGCCCGCAGCATGCTCCAGGCCGTGGCGGAGGGCCGCGACCCGGGCGTCACGCCGCCCCCGCCGCCGTTCGCGCAGTCCGGCACGCCGTACGCGCCGACCGCCACCGACGTGACGGCGGGGGCCGGGCCGCTGCCGGGACCCGCGGGCGCCGGGGTGGCGCCGGCCGGTTGGCTCGGCGGCCCGGGCGTCCAGGGCGGTGCCGTGCCGCAGCCGCCCGGCACGAACCCGCCCCGACCGGTCCACGACGCCTCGATGACGGCGGCCGGCTCCGCGACCGCCGCCACCGGCCCGCATCCGTACCCGACCGGCCCGGACGGCGACACCGCCCGGCTGCCGGCCCGTCGGCGCCGTCGGGTGCTGTTGGCGGTGGCAGCGGTCCTGGCCGTGCTGGCCGGCGGCGGTGGCCTCACCTACGCCCTGGTCGGCGGCGGTTCCGGCGACCGGGACACCGCGGGCGGCCGGAAGCCGGCGGCGCCGGCCAGCACGCCGGCGACGGGCCAGCCGAGCGTCTCCGCCGGCAAGGGCGGCGACGGCAAGGCCACCAGCGTCTCGCCGACCGACTCGGCACCCCCCTCCGGGGACCCCTCGTCCTCCGGCGCTCCCAAGCCGGGCGCGCCGGGCGGCAGTTCGGGCGGCCAGACCGGCGGAGCGGCCGCGGGCGGCAACCAGGGCGGCACCGGCGGCGGCGCCTCGGGCGGGGCCCACGGCGGAACCTCCGGCGGCGCCCACGGCGGCACGTCCACCGGCGGATCCGGCTCCGCCGCCGGCGGCGCCAGCGGGGGGAGCGGCGGCGGGTCACCGGCCCCCGGACCGGCCTGCACGAACATCGGCGGCGGCAAGGCCAACTGCCCCGTGTGGCGCACCGCGAACTCCTACACCGCGTCCTTCCAACAGGTCGGCCACCTCAACGCCGGCACCAACTACTTCTACTGCCAGGCGAAACTGGGCCGTCGCGAGACGTACGGGAAGTGGACCAACGTGTGGTGGGCCAAGACCGACGACGACAGCGGCAACGCCGGCGTCTACGTCAGCGTCGTGTACCTCACCGGCGGGGAGAACGACCAGCCGGTGCCCGGGCTGCAGGTCTGCTGAACCGCGGTGCGCGGCCGGCCGACGGGGACCCATGGGACCCCGGCATATGCGACGTACCGCCCCGCCACGGGCCGCCCGGAGACCGTGTGCGGGTGGGGGTTTCGGTGCTGGAGGGGCGGGGGAGCGCTTGTTTGCCGGGGCATCGCGGCGGGGGAGGCGGACCGGCGTCCCCCGTGCGGTGTGTTGCTCCAACGTGTTCCCGGCGCTGCGCGCGGCCCGTGGTCCCGAGCGTTTCCGTGGCAGGGTGTTGCGGGCAACTCACCTGGGTCTAGGGAAGAGGGGAAACCGTGATCGTCTGGCTGAACGGCACGTTCGGTGCGGGCAAGACCACTGCGGCTCATGAAGTGCTCGACCTGCTTCCCGGAAGCACGCTCTACGACCCCGAACTCCTCGGCACCGGGCTGCGGTCGATGCTGCCGCCCAAGCGCCTCGAAGAGGTCGACGACTACCAGGACCTCCCGTCCTGGCGGCGGATGGTCGTGGACACCGCGGCGGCCCTGCTCACCGAGGTGCCGGGCCCCCTGGTGACCCCGATGACGCTGCTGCGCCAGGAATACCGCGACGAGATCTTCGGTGCCCTCGCCGCCCGCCGGATACCGGTCCGACATGTCCTCCTGGATGCGGAGGAAACGATCCTGCGCTCCCGCATAGCCCACCGCGAGGAAACCCCCGGCGACCCCGAGGGCAACGCCGCCGTCCGCCGCTGGTGCCTGGAGCACCTGGGCCCCTACGCGCAGGCCCTGGACTGGCTCAAGAGCGACGCCCACGTCGTGGACACCACGGCTCTGACGCCCCGCCAGACCGCCGAACGGGTCGCCGAGGCCGTCCGCACCGGCGCCGGCGCCTGCGACATCGTGCAGACCCCCGAGCCGACCGCGGAGACCCTCGCCGCCGGAGTGCTGCTCTTCGACGACCAGGACCGCGTCCTGCTGGTCGACCCGACGTACAAACCCGGCTGGGAGTTCCCCGGCGGCATCGTCGAACCAGGCGAGGCACCCGCACGCGCCGGCGTGCGCGAGGTCGCCGAGGAACTGGGCATCCAACTCGGCTGCACGCCAAGGCTGTTGGTACTCGACTGGGAGGCGCCCAAGCCCCCCGGCTACGGCGGCCTGCGCCTGCTCTTCGACGGCGGCACGCTCACCGCGGACCGCATCCGAGAACTCCTCCTGCCCGGCGCCGAGCTCCGCGCCTGGCGCTTCGTCACCGAATCCGAGGCGGAGTCCATGCTCCCGCCCGTCCGCTGGAACCGCCTCCGCTGGGCCCTGCGCGCCCGCGAACGGGGCTGCCCGCTGCATCTGGAGGCCGGCGTGCCGCTCGGCTAGCGCCGGGCCTCGCCCCACGTTTTTTGCTTTTCCGCCGTGGTGGTTGCTGTCTTTGCGCCTGCGGCGCGGGCCGCTGCGCGGGGCTTGTTGGGGCGCGGTGTCGGGTTGGCGGGTGGTGGGGTGCCCGGACTGCTGCGCTTTACGTCCGGGCACCCCACCACCCGCCAACCCGACCCCTCCCGTATGAGGGTGAGAAAGGGGGCAGTGGGGGCCTGCGTTAGTGGGTTCCTGCTGCTCCGTGAATGCATTCATCCACCGCAGTTAGTGCAGTGGTGGCCAGCACCAACCCACCGGGCCCCAGCCACCACCCACCCCTCTTTCAACCCACCCTCAACGGGAGGGGGCGGGCCGGAGGGGGTGGTGTGCAGGACGTAAAGCGCAGCAGTCCTGCACACCACCCCCGCAGGCCCGTCACCGGCACCCGAACGCCCCGCGCAGCGGACCCCGCCCGCCGCAGGCGCAATGGCGAGAAAGCCGACAACGTCGGAACAGGCCCGCGCCGCCAGGCGCAAACCGCAACCACCACGGCGGGGAAGCCAAAAACGTGGGAATCAGACCCGCTCCGCAAAACGCTGCAAGAACAGCGCCTCCGCCAGGGACAGTCGCTGGAGTTCGTCGGGGGAGACGCTCTCGTTGACGGCGTGGATCTGTGCTTCCGGCTCGCTGAGTCCGATGAGGAGGATCTCGGCTTCGGGGTAGAGCCCGGCCAGGGTGTTGCAGAGCGGGATGGAGCCGCCGAGGCCGGACGTCTGCATCTCCTTGCCGTCGTACGCCTCGCGCAGTGCCGCCGCCATCGAGGCGTAGGCCGGGCTGGTGGTGTCCGCGCGGAACGGCTGGCCCTGGCCGACCTGCTCGACGCCGACCCGGGCGCCCCACGGGGCGGCGCCTTCCAGGTGGGCGGCGAGCAGCTTGGTGGCGTCGACGGCGTCGGTGCCCGGCGGCACCCGCAGGCTCACCAGGGCGCGGGCCGAGGCGTGCACGGACGGGGTGGCGCCGACCACCGGCGGGCAGTCGATGCCCAGGACGGTCACGGCCGGGCGGGCCCAGAGCCGGTCGGCGACCGTTCCGGTGCCGATGAGTTCGACGCCGTCCAGGACCTTGGCGTCCGTGCGGAAGTCCGCGTCGGAGTACTGCAGGCCCTCCCAGGTGGCGTCCGCGGCGAGGCCGTGCACGGTCGTCGAACCGTCCTCGGCGCGCAGCGAGTCCAGGATCCGGATGAGCGCGGCCAGCGCGTCCGGGGCCGCGCCGCCGAACTGGCCGGAGTGCAGGTTGCCTTCCAGGGTGTCGACCTGGACGTGCACCATCGTCATGCCGCGCAGCGTCGCGGTGACGGTGGGCGTTCCGGCCCGGAAGTTGCCGGAGTCGCCGATCACGATGGCGTCGGCCGTGAGGAGTTCCGGGTGCGCCTCGGCGTACCGCTCCAGGCCGCCGGTGCCCTGTTCCTCCGAACCCTCGGCGATCACCTTGATGTTGACCGGGACGCCGCCGTGCTCCTTGAGCGCGCGCAGCGCGGTCAGGTGCATGATCATGCCGCCCTTGCAGTCCGCGGCGCCGCGCCCGTACCAGCGGCCGTCGCGCTCGGTCAGCTCGAACGGCGGCGAGACCCAGGCGTCCTCGTCCAGCGGCGGCTGGACGTCGTAGTGGGCGTACAGCAGGACGGTGGGCGCGCCGGCGGGGCCGGGGAGGTGGCCGTAGACGGACTGGGTGCCGTCCGGGGTGTCGAGCAGGGCGACGTCCTCGAAGCCCTCGGCCCGCAGGGCGTCCGCGATCCAGGCGGCGGCCTGCTCGCTCTCGCTCTTGGGGAACTGCGCGAAGTCCGCGACCGACTTGAAGGCCACCAACTCGGCGAGTTCGGTCCTGGCCCGTGGTTGCAGGGCGGCGACGGTCTGGGCGAGCGGGCTGTCAGGCATGGAACGCTCCTTGTGGGCGCGGCGTTGGATACGTGGGGGCACGTTCGGCGGGGTGGGCCAGGCGGGCCCGGACGTACGGGTGGGCGTGCTCCGATCTTCCCACAGGCGGTTCGCCCGGACGGGGCCCGTAGGATGCGGGCGGTACGCGCAGCCAGGCATCGGACGGGAGCGGAAGCACAGGTGAGCAGCGAGCAGGCGGCCGAAGGCAACCAGCAGGTGTGGGACGTCGTGGTGGTGGGCGCGGGGCCCGCGGGCGCCTCGGCGGCACACGCCGCGGCGTGTGCGGGGCGCCGGGTACTGCTGCTGGAGAAGGCCGAACTCCCCCGCTACAAGACGTGCGGCGGCGGCATCATCGGCCCGTCCCGGGACTCCCTGCCGCCCGGCTTCGAACTGCCGCTGCGCGACCGGGTGCACGCGGTCACCTTCACGCTCAACGGGCGGTTGACCCGCACCCGCCGTTCCCGGCACATGCTCTTCGGGTTGATCAACCGTCCGGAGTTCGACGCCGCCCTGGTGGAGTCCGCCACGGACGCCGGGGCACAGGTGCGGACGGGCGTGACGGTCACGCGCGTGGAGCAGCACGGCGCCAACGTCCCCGACCGCCGGACGGTCGCGGTGGTGCTCGCGGACGGCGAGGTGGTGCTGGCCCGGGCGGTGGTCGGCGCGGACGGCAGTGCGAGCCGGATAGGCGCGCACGTGGGCGTCAAGGTCGACCAGGTCGACCTGGGGCTGGAGGTCGAGATCCCGGTGCCGGAGACGGTCGCCGAGGACTGGGCCGGCCGGGTGCTCCTGGACTGGGGACCGATGCCGGGCAGTTACGGCTGGGTGTTCCCCAAGGGGGACACCCTGACCGTCGGGGTGATCTCGGCCCGCGGCGAGGGCGCGGCCACCAAGCGCTACCTGGAGGACTTCGTCGGCCGGCTCGGCCTGGCCGGCTTCGAGCCGCGGATCTCCTCCGGGCACCTGACCCGCTGCCGGGCCGACGACTCGCCGCTGTCCCGGGGGCGGGTGCTGGTCTGTGGCGACGCGGCGGGCCTGCTGGAGCCCTGGACGCGGGAGGGGATCTCCTTCGCGCTCCGTTCCGGCCGGCTGGCGGGCGAGTGGGCGGTGCGGATCTCCGAGGCGCACGACGCGGTGGACGCCCGGCGCCAGGCCCTGAACTACGCCTTCGCCATCAAGGCCGGGTTGGGCGTGGAGATGGCGGTCGGCCGTCGGTTGCTGGCCGCCTTCGCGCGCCGCCCCGGAATGTTCCACGCCGCGCTGACGGGGCTCCGGCCCGCGTGGCGGGCGTTCGCGAAGATCACCCGCGGGACCACGACGCTCGCCGAAATGGTCCGCACGCACCCGCTCGCCCGGCGCGCGCTGAACGCCTTCGACCGGGCGGAGGCGTCCGGTCCGACCGCGCCCGATGCGCGACCGATGGAGGTCAGCGACCCGGAGCCGGCGGCCGACCGGCAGTGACGGGCCGGCCGGCGCCGCGCCACCGGACCGCGCCGCCGTCCTCGTAGGGGCGCTCCCGGGTGCCGGGGCGGCCCGCTCCGGCAGGTGGTGGCCCGGCCTGATCCGGCGGTCGGACGTACTCCCCGGGGAGTAGCCGGGCCCACCGCCTCCGGTGGACGCCGCCGCGCCGCACCGCGGTCTAGCGTTGCGGCATGGACAACGCACGGCCGCCGTGGGCGCGGCGCCGCCACGACGTGGCAGGGGGCGGGTGGTCGACGGCCCCGGTGCCCGGCGACCGCCCCCGCGGCCGACTGCCCTGGCGCTCGACGCTGGCGGTGGCTGTGCTGGTCACCGTCGGCAGCAACGCCGCCGCCCACTCTCAGGCCGGCCGCGTCCCGCTCGACCCGTTCGGCCATGCGCTGCTCCTCGCCGGGGCCGCGCTGCTGCTCTTCCGGCACCGCTTCCCGCGGGCCACCGCCGTCGGCACCGCGGCCTGTTGCGCCGCCTACTTCACGGCCGGCTACCCCTACGGTCCGGTCTTCGTCACGCTGGCGCTCGGTGCCTTCGCGGCGATCGTCGCCGGGCACCGGGTGGTCGCCTGGTGCGCCGTGGGCGGGGTGTGGCTGCTGCACCTGTTGGCCGCGCACTGGCTCTACCGGTGGCTGCCCCCGTACCTCGGGCCGGCCCCGTGGGCACAGGAACTGGTCGTCACCGCCTGGGTGGCGGCCGTGCTGGCGGCCTCCGAGCTGGTCCGGGTGCGCCGCGAGCAACTGGCCCGGACGCGGGCCGAACGCGCGGCCGCCGAACGTCGCCGGGCCGACGAGGAGCGGTTGCGGATCGCCCGTGAACTGCACGACGTCCTCGCGCACAGCATCTCGGTCATCAACGTCCAGGCCGGCGTCGGGCTGGCGCTGCTGGACTCCGACCCGGAACAGGCGCGGACCGCCCTGACCACCATCAAGGCCGCGAGCAAGGAGGCGCTCGGCGAGGTCCGGCAGGTCCTGGACACCCTGCGCACCCCGGGGGACGCCCCGCGGGCGCCGGCGCCCGGCCTGGACCGGCTGCCCGAACTCACCGAACAGGCCCGCGGCGCCGGCCTCGCCGTGGACGTCACCACCGAGGGTGGCGCCATCGCCCTGCCGCCCGGCACCGACCTCGCCGCCTTCCGCATCGTCCAGGAGGCGCTGACCAACATCGTCCGGCACTCGGGATCGCGCACCGCCCGGGTCCGGCTCCGTTACGCTCCCGGTGCGCTGGAGATCCGGGTCGACGACGACGGCCCGGCGACCGCCGGCGCCGAGGAACCGACGGGCGGCGGCAACGGGCTGGCCGGGATGCGGGAGCGCGCCGCGGCCCTGGGCGGCACCATCGAGGCCGGTCCGCGGCCGGACGGCGGCTTCCGCGTCCTGGCCCGCGTCCCGCTCACCGCCGCGGGCCGCGCCATCCCCGAGGAGGAGTCGTGATCCGGGTACTGCTCGCCGACGACCAGCTTCTGGTCCGGGCCGGCTTCAAGGCGTTGCTGGACGCCCAGGCCGACATCGAGGTGGTGGGCGAGGCGGCCGACGGCCAGCAGGCCCTGACCGGGGTCCGGGCGCACCGGCCGGACGTGGTCCTGATGGACATCCGGATGCCGGTGGTCGACGGCCTGGCCGCGACCCGGGGGATCACCGGGGACCCGGCGCTGCGGGACGTCAAGGTCGTCATGCTGACCACCTTCGAACTCGACGAGTACGTCTTCGAGGCGCTCCGCTCCGGTGCCTCCGGCTTCCTGGTCAAGGACACCGAACCGGACGAACTGCTGCGGGCGGTGCGCGCGGTGGTGGCCGGGGACGCGCTGCTCTCGCCGGGGGTGACCCGCCGGCTGATCGCGGAGTTCGCCGCCCGTTCCAAGGAGCCGGCGCCGGCCGCCGCGCTCGGCGCGCTCACCGAACGCGAGCGGGAGGTGATGGCCCTGGTGGGCATCGGGCTCTCCAACGAGGAGATCGCCCGCCGGCTGGTGGTCAGCCCGCTCACCGCCAAGACCCACGTCAGCCGCACGATGGTCAAGCTGGGCGCCCGGGACCGTGCCCAACTGGTCGTCCTCGCCTATGAGTCGGGCCTGGTGCGGCCGGGCTGGCTCGGCTGACGCCCCGGGCCGCGCGGCGGGGGCGGGGGCGGGGCGTCAGCGCAGTGCGGAGGGCCGCAACGATCAGATGGCGGCCCGCTCCCGCCACAGCGCCGGCAGGGACGGGTCGCCGGAGACCTTCAGACCGTCCCACGGCAGGCGGTTCCACAGGGCGAGGTACAGCTCCTCGGCCGGGCCCTCGACCGTGCAGTCCGCGGTGGCGTCCGCCGCGTCGGGTGTGGTGTGCCGCTCCGTGCGCGGCGGGCCGTCGGGCGTGAGGTGCACCGTCCACACGGCGTCGGGGGTGTCGTTGGCGCGCAGCCGCAGCGTGCCGGGCTTCGCGGGGCGCACGCGGCTGCGGTCGCCGGCGTGGAAGCCCCGCAGGAGTTCGTCGACGCCGTCGGCGGCGAAGCGGGCCGGCAGCGGCGTCAGCGCGACGCCGGCCGCCTGCTGGGCGTCGGCGCGGTGCACCGACGTCTCGTGCGCCTGTCGACGCGCCCAGAAGGCGAGCGGCGAGGGGGCCGGCAGGAACGTCCACGTCCGCAGGTCCGCCGGTGCGGTGTGCAGCGCCAGGACGAGGCGGTGGTGGCCCTCGCGCAGCCAGGGCACCAGCTCGTCGTCGGTCAGCTCCGGCAGCTCCGGGAGGGGACGCCGCTGCTCCCGGGGCTCGGTCACCATGCCCGTCACCCAGCGGTGGACCGTCCCCACGTGCCGCACCAGGTCCCGCATCCGCCACTCGGGACAGGCCGGCACCGTGGCGTCGGGGCCGGCCTCGTCGGCGGCGTCCGCGAGCAGCCCGCCGTCCAGCCGCAGGGTTTCGACGAACTCAGTGATCTCCATGCGTCCGAGTGTGCCAGCCACCACTGACACCGGCCGGCGCCGGGGCGGTCGCCGCCGGCCCGGAGCACCGGACGGTCGGCGCCGCGGGGCCCCCACCGACCGGTGCGGCCCCGTCACCGCCCGCCCGCACGCCGCCGTCCCGGAGCGGAACGCCCTCTCGCACCAGCAGAGTTGTCGCGGCTTCCGTTCCGGGCCGCTCAGCTACCGACCGGGCGGGGCTCCGCCGTACCGCGGTGCGACCCGCGCGTCAGGTGCGCGATCAGCGCCGCCACCGCCGCCAGCAGCGCGAGCGTGGTCAGCGCGACCGGCAGGCCCCACGCCTCGGCGAGGAAGCCGATCGCGGGCGGCCCCAGCAGCATGCCGCCGTAGCCGATCGTGGAGGCCACCGCGACCCCGTGGGGGCCGCCGGCCGCCCCGGCGCGTGCGAGGGCGATCGGGAAGATGTTGGCCAGCCCCAGCCCGGCGACCGCGAAGCCGACGCAGGCGGCCCACGCGGTCGGCGCGAGCGCCCCGAGCAGCAGGCCGGACGTCGCCGTGATGCCACCCGCGACCAGGGCCCGCGCCGGGCCGAACCGCTCGACGACCGCGGTCCCGGAGAGCCGCCCGACGGTCATCGCCAGCGCGAACACCGCGTAGCCGGCCGCCGCGAGGCCCGGCGCGGCGGCCAGGTCCTGGGACAGGTGCAGCGCGCCCCAGTCGGCCAGCGCGCCCTCGCCGTACGCGGTGCACAGCGCGATCACCCCGAAGACAAGGACGAGCCGGCGGGCCCGACCGGACGCGGGGGCCCGCCGGGGACGGCCCGGGCCGGCCGCCGCGCGTTCCTCGGGGCGCGGCGCCGCACTCCCGGCCCCGGCCCGTTCCCGCAGCAGCACGGCGCCCGCGCCGGCCGTCGCCAGCAGGCCGCACGCGGCGAGCGCTGACAGGTGCGAGGCCGGCGAGAGGTGCCCGGCGACCAGCCCGCCGAGGCCGGCACCGACCATGCCGCCGAGGCTGAAGGCGGCGTGGAAGCCGGACATCACCGGCCGGCGCAGGACGGCGATCAGTTCGACGGCGGCGCTGTTCATGGCGACGTTGAGGGAGCCGTACGCGGCACCGAAGACCAGGAGGGCCAGGCCCAGTGCGGTCGCCGAGTGGGCGAGCGGGGGCAGCAGGATGCTCAGCGCGAGGGCCGCGCCGGAGGCGACGGTCACCGCGTGGCTGCCGAAGCGCCGGCACAGCCGTCCGGTGAGCATCATGAACGCGACCGCCCCGGCCGACACGCCGAGCAGGGCGAGTCCGAGGGCGCCCGCGCCGGCGCCGGTCTGCTCCTTGATCGCGGGGATCCGGACGACCCAGCCGGCGAAGAGGAAGCCGTCGACGGCGAAGAACGCGGTGAGCGCGATGCGCAGCCGCCTGCAACGGTGGCCGGCCGCCTCCGGGGCGGCGATCGGCGCCCCGCTATGCGTCGGTCGGGTGGTTTTCGGGAGGTTGGTGGGCTTGTGGCCCCGATTGCGGGTCAAGGCCGTGCGTATTTTGTTTAGCGTCGGCACAAAGCCAGAATAGAGGGGTGACCCAGACTCGGACAACCAGGCTGGAGCGGGGCCGCAGCGCCCTCGGACCCGCACTGGAGCTCGTACACACCGGACGCGCGCCCACCCGTGCCGTGCTGACCACCGAACTCGGCGTGACCCGTGCCACCGCGGGGGCGGTGGCCGCCGAACTCGAAGCGCTCGGCCTGATCACCGTCGACTCCCGACCGCACGCCTCCGCGGGCTCCCAAGGGCGGCCCTCCCACCGGTTGTCCCTCAACGACGGCGGCCCGGTCGTGCTCGCCGCGCAGATCCACGCCGACGGGTACCGCGCCGCCCTGGTCGGCCTCGGCGGCCGGATCGTCGCCACCACACCCAGCTGCGGCATCATCCCCGCGGACCCCGCGCACGTCCTCGCCGAGGTCGTCCAGGCCGGCGCGGCCCTGCTGCGCGACACCGGGCGGCGCTGTCTCGGCGCGGGCCTCGCGGTGCCCTCCGCGGTCGCCGAGCCCGACGGCGAGGCGCTCAACCCGCTCCACCTCGCCTGGCCCTCCGGCGCCCCGGTCCGCGAACTCTTCCTGCACGCGCTCGCCGACGCCGGCATCCCCGGCGTCACCGAGAAAATCGGCTTCACCGGCAACGACGTCAACCTCGGGGCACTCGCCGAACACCGGCACGGCGCCGGCCGCGGCGCCCGCCACCTGCTGTGCGTCGCCTCCGGGCACCGCGGCGTCGGCGGGGCGCTGGTGCTCGACGGCCGCCTGCACAGCGGAAGTTCCGGCCTCGCCCTGGAAGTCGGCCACCTCACCGTCAACCCCGAGGGTGCGCCCTGCCACTGCGGCAGCCGCGGCTGCCTGGACGTCGAAGCCGATCCGCTCGCCTTCCTCGTCGCCGCCGGCCGCGAACCGGGACCGGAGTTCTCCCTGCTCCACCAGGCCGGCGAACTTCTCCGCACCGCCTACGCCGACCCCGGCGTGCGCACCGCCGCCGACCTCCTCATCGACCGCCTCGGCCTGGGCCTCGCCGGCCTGGTCAACATCCTCAACCCGGACCGCATCATCCTCGGCGGCCTGCACCGCGTCCTCTTGGAGGCCGACCCCGAACGCCTCCGGGCGGTCGTCGCCGACCGCAGCCTCTGGGGCCGCAGCGGCGGGGTGCCGATCCTCCCGTGCAGCCTGGACCACAACAGCCTGGTGGGCGCGGCGGAGCTGGCGTGGCAACCGGTGTTGGACGATCCGTTGGTAGTGCATTGACGCGGTTCGCTTCTTCTTCCCACGTTTTTGTCTTTTCCGCCGTGGTGGTTGCGGTTTGCGCCTGGCGGCGCGGGCCTCTTCCCACGTTGTGGGGTTTTCCGCCGTGGGGCGTCTCGCTGTTGCGCCTGCGGCGCGGGCTTGTTGTCCGCTGCGCGGGGCGTTTGGGTGGCGGTGTCGGGCCTGCGGGGGTGGTGTGCAGGACTGCTGCGCTTTACGTCCTGCACACCACCCCCTCCGGCCCGCCCCCTCCCGTTGAGGGTGGGTTGAAAGACGGGGTGGGTGGTGGCAGGGCTCCGGTGGGTTGGTACTGGCCACCACTGCGCTAACTGCGGCGCATGAGTCCACCCGCGGAGCCGCAGGAACCCACCGGCGCAGGCCCCCGCTCACCCCTTTCCCACCCTCATACGGGAGGGGTCGGGTTGGGGGGAGGTGGGGTGCCCGGACGTAAAGCGCAGCAGTCCGGGCACCCCACCTCCCCCCAACCCGGCACCGCACCCCAACAAGCCCCGCGCAGCGGCAACGCGCCGCAGGCGCAAAGACAGTAGACCCCACGGCGGAAACAGAAAGATGGCGGTATGACGCATCAACCATGGACGGGAGTCCACGAGGATCTGCTGGTGGCGAAGGGCGCCGTGTACGAGCCGGGTGGTTTCGTCTGTTCGCTGCCGGTGCCCGAACCGGAGGGCGCCGAGTACGCGGCCTGCGCGTTCACGCTCGACGGCCAGGCGGTCCGGTTTCGGGTGGCGAAGACCACGCCGACGAAGGTGGGGCAGTTCGTCACCGTGTGGCAGCGGTCTGTGGAGGGGCCGATCCGGCCCTTCGACGTCGAGGACGGGGTGGACCTGTTCGTCATCAGCTGCCGCGCGGACGACGGTTTCGGTCAGTTCGTGTTCCCGCGCGAGGTGTTGTGCGGGAAGGACGTCGTCTCCCGCAACGGCTCCGGCGGGAAGCGCGGGTTCCGGGTCTATCCGCCGTGGGCGGCGACGACCAACCGGCAGGCGCGCAGCACCCAGGCGTGGCAGGTGGACCACTTCCTCGACCTCGGCCCGCACGGCCCGGCCGATCTGACGCGCGCCCGGACCCTCTACCACCCCTAGCGCTCGCCACGAACGTCGCTGTCGTCGGGTACCTCGGGTGCGCGGCGGTCGGTCAGACGAAGTGGAGGCGTTCGAGTTCGTCGCCGTCGGCCGGCCTGGTGTAGAGGGCGCCGCCGTCCTGGGTGACGCGTTCCAGGTAGGCGTAGATCTGTAGGGCGCGGTTGATGGTGTCCGTCTTGGTGTCGCCGGTGAGCTTGACGGCCTGGTCGAGTGCGGCGGCCGCCTTCGGGGCGAGGTTGACGGTGATGCGGGTCGGGCCGGCGTTCTGCCACTCCTGGGCAGCGGCTCCCTTGGGCAAGGTGGACATCTACGGCTTCCCCTTCGTCCGAACCGTCCGTGGCCCGACCCTGTCAGAGTCAGGCCCAACGCCTCCACGATGCCCGGTCGTACATACGCTGTCAAGCAATCGTATGTACGGTACGCGCATCATGACCGTACGAGGTGTGCGTTGCGTACGGACATCGTCCGGCACCGTCACCGGCGCGTGGGGGGATGAGTAACAGTCACGTAAGAGCACGGAAAGTCACGTTGATGTGCTCATGGGTGATCGATAGCGTCGAGGCGTGAGCGGTTTAGAAGAGGGAGGGCGGCTGAGGGGAGAGGGGCGGGAAATGGCCACCACGGATCTCGACCTCAGCCTGGAAGAACCCAGCAACCGGGCGGACGCGGCCGTGCTGAAGGAGAGCACCGGCCTGACCTTCAGGTGGGAACTCGGTCCCGCCAAGATGGAGGTCGTCACCGACGAGGCCCAATCGACGTCGCCGTCCGCGATCGGCGTCGCCATGCTGCTGCTGTCCGCGGGAAGCAGCGTGCCGGCCGTGGTCCTGGCGCTGGCCAACCAGGTGCTCCAGGCCCCCGCGGTGCTGATGGCCGTCGGCTCGATCGCGCTGTTCCTGGTGGTCTTCGCCACCGGCACGCTGTTGATGCTGTACGGCGGGGCGGTGCCGAAGTCCCGGTCGGCCGCCGCGTCGACGGACCGGCCGGCGCCGAGCCGGCGGCGGCGGATGCGCTGAGGCCGGACCGGTCCCGGTCCCGGCTGCGGCGCACCACCGGGCCGTAGGTCCGTGGGTCGGAGCGTCCGCGGGTCCGTCGATGCGGCAGCCGGTGGGTCAACGGCCGGCGGTCCGGCCCTCGTGGGGATGTCCTTCCAGGGGCCGGGGCCGCATGGTCACGGCCAGTTCGTCGCGAACGCCCGGGCCGGGTTGGCGCGCAGCATCCGTTCCACCGCGTCGGTGCCCACGGCGAGTTCCAGTCGCGGGCGGAGGCGGTGCAGCAGGTACGGCATGCCGGGGCCGCCGTTCACCGATCGGGCGCCGGCCGTCGTGGTGTCGCCGCCGAGCAGGATCCGGTCGGTGAACCCGGCGTCGCAGAGGGCCGCCACCGCGTCCGGGAGCCGCCAGTCCGTGGCGTGGTGGGCGCGTGAGGGGCCGTCGAAGGCGAGGTACGCGCCGGCCTCGGCGGCCATCCGGTGCACGGCGGCGTCGGGGGAACGGTTGAGGTGGCCGAGGACCACCCGGTGCGGCGGGACGCCGAGCGCGCCGCACAGCAGGTCGAGGACGTCCAGGGCCCCGGTGCCCAGCTCCAGGTGGATGCCGATGGTCGCGCCGGTCGCCCGATGGGCCTCGGCGGCGGCCGTCATGGTGCGTCGGGCGTGCCGGTCCAGGCCGTGGAAGCCGCCGGCCACCTTGATCATGCCGGCGCGGGGGCGGGCGTGCGGGGCGTCGGCGCCGCGGTCGGGGCCGATGCCTTCGGTCAGTTCGGCGACGAAGAGGGCGGCCGGATCCGCCAGCCCGGCCAGGAACTCCGGGGCGTAGTGCGCCGCTTGGTGGAGTCCGGTCGCGGCGACGACGGTCACGCCCGACTCCCGGGCCAGGCGTGGCAGTTCGGTCGCCCGCCGACCCATGCCGTGCGGCGTCCACTGGATCACCGCGGCGCCGCCGGCCGCCCGGAACGCGCGCAACTCGGCGGCGGCCGCCTCAGGGTCGGCCAGCTCCTGGCCCGGTAGTTGGGGACTGGCGAGGAACAGGTGGTCGTGCGCGTCGCAGACGCCGAGCTGCTCGGGGGCGAGGTCCCCGAGGACGGTGCGGAGGGTGGGGCCGGCGGTCGGCTCGGTGCGGCGGCCGGGTGTCGTGGCGGGCGGCGTGGTCACCACTGCCGCCCGGCGCCGAGCCGGTCGGTGCCCGGCGCGGACAGGTGCAGCACGCGGAAGCGCGCCCCGCCCGCGGACTCGGGGACGGGGCCGGCCCAGAGGGTGAAGTGCACCAGCCCCCAGCCGCGGGGGTCCAGGCCCAGGGCGGTGGTGTGCACGCCGTCCGCGGTCGCCGACTCCGCGTGTGCGGCGAGCGCGTCCGCCACGGCGGTCGCCACGTCGACGCCTTCCGGGAGCGGCGTGGCCCGCTGGGTGAACGAGTCGGGGACGCGGTCGGCCGCGGGCCCCGGCCGGTGGTACAGGCCCTGCCAGGTGTGGACCGTCGGTCGGCCGAAGTCGCGGACCACGCCGCGGAACCCGTCGCCGGTCAGGAAGCGGTTCATCCCCTCCTGGTCGGCCCAGAGGTAGAACGGGGCGTACTGGTTGACCGGGGAGCCGTCGGTGCCGCGCTCCCGGATGCCGTACGCCTTCAGGCCGAGGCCCGCGAAGTCGTCCAGCAGGTGGCCCTTGGTCCGCACCCGCCGGCGGATGATCTCCATGTCGTAGTCGGCGGGCAGCGTGACGCGGTATTGCATGGCGTGCATGGGGCTCCGTAGGGGAGGGAGGGCTGACGGGGCGGGTGCGTCAGGGGGCGACGGGCGGGGGTGGTGTGGCGTGCGTGGCCAAGAGGGCCAGCAGGCCGTGCACCGCGGCATCGAACGGCGCGGGGTCCTCGGCGGCCCGGGCCAGCACGTAGCCGCCCTGGACGACCGCGGCGACGCTCGCCGCGGTGGCCGCCGGGTCGAGGCCGGCGGCCAGTTCACCCCGGCGCTGGCCCTCGGCGAGGACCTCGGCGATCCGTCGCCGGAGCCAGTCGAACATCGCGTCCAACGGGGCCCGCAGCGCGGGGTCCTGCACCACGTCGCGGTCCTGCGTCATCCGCCCGATCGGGCAGCCGCGCAGCACCTCCCGCTCCCGCAGGAGGTAGGCCGCCACCCGGTCGTACGCCGTGCCCGGGGCGCTGAGGATCTCGTCGGTCGCCGTGCGCATGTCCTCGGCGGTGCGCCGGATCGCCGCCAGCGCGAGGTCGGACTTGCCGGCGAAGTGGTGGTACATGCTGCCCTGGCCCACCCCCGCGTGCTGAAGGATCGCCTTGGGGCTGGTGCCGACGTAGCCGCGCTCCCACAGGAGTTCCCGGGCGCTGGTGACGAGCCGTTCCTGCGTGCTGGACGGGGGCGTGCCGATCGCCGTGCCGTCGTTCTGGTGGTTGCCCATGCCGCGACTGTACATACCAGTAGTTACAAAGATCAAGGGTGGGATCGACGACGGCGCCGGGGGTTCGCCTACCTCCTGCCCCGGCGGGCGTACCTCCGGCGTCGTACGGGGAGTGCCGCCGGGCGTACGACGACGCGCGGGCCCGCGGCGACGAGTCTCGAAGGCAGGCAGTCGGCGCACCGCCCCCGGTCCACGGGCAGCGGGCGCCCGGCACGTCCCGTCAAGGAGTGGAACCCCATGAACGCACTGGCAGCACACTGGTCCGGCGGTGGCCCGGGCCCCTGGATCCTGTTCGTCCCACTCGTCTGGGCGGCGGTGGCCGTCGGCGTGGTGACCCTGCTGCGCCGCACCGTGTGGCGGCACGGCGGCCCCGGCCGGGCCTTCCGCGGCCCGTGGCCCGGTGCCAGGACCGCGCCCGGCGGCGACGCCCCGACCCCGATCGCCGTCCTGGGGCGCCGGTTCGCCGCCGGCGAGATCGACGAGGAGGAGTACTGGCGCCGGCTGTCCGTCCTGGAGGAGCACTTCGGCGGCGGCCGCAAGGCCGGCCCGGCCTGACGCGGCGCCCGCGGTCAGCCGACCCGCGCGCTCCGACTGCGGGGCCGGGGGTCGGCACCCGCCTCCTCCACCGGGGCGGGCGCCCAGTGCGGGTGCGGCGCCCGAGCCTCCTCCGGCGGGCTGGTCAGCGCGGGGAGGGTGAACCAGACGACCTTGCCCTGCGCGTGCGGGCGCACCCCCCAGTCCTCGCTGAGCGCCGCGATCAGGGCCAGCCCGCGTCCGCAGGTCTCCCAGCTGGCAGCGGCCCGCAGGCGCGGCATCCGGGGATCGAGGTCGTGCACCGAGACCGTCAACTGGTCCAGCAGCACGCACAGTTCGACGGTGCACTGCTTGCTGGGCCGGGCGTGCCGGTGGACGTTGGCGAGGAGTTCGGTGACCCCGAGGGCGGCCGGATCGACCAGGGCGTCGAGGTGCCAGTACCGCAGCTGCGCGGAGACGATCCTGCGCACGTGCCCGATCCGGGCCGGGACGGCCTGGACTTCCACCGTGCAGTGTCTGCTGGGCTGCCTGATCACGACCGCGACTCCCTGATGAGGCCGGGCACCCCTCGTACCGGGGAGGGGCGAAGATCGGAACCGGCGATGCCCGCTGCCCAACAGCGTCATCGCTGGTGAACCCTCAGTGATACGTGTCCAGAGTCGTGCAGCCGGTGCACCCCCGCAACCGCACCACCCCGGCCGCACCCGGCGTTCACGCGCGTGGCCGACGTGCGGCCTCCACCGCGTTGAGGAAGCGGTCGCGGGTGCCCAGGGTCAGCGAGTAGCGGTTGCCGTTGAGGACGGCGAGTGCGCGGTCCCGGGCCGCGAAGAGCGGTTTGTGGGCCTCCACCGCGCCGAGCGGGGCACTGTCGATCTCCGTGCCGTAGCTGGTCAGCAGCGACAGCCGGCCGCCGCTGATGCGGACCTGCCCCGCTCTGGTCAGTGAGCGCAACGCCCGCTCGATCCGCACGCCGGTCGCGTTGTACTCCGACTCCGCCATCGTCACCACTCCCCGATGTCGTGGGCGGGTGCCGTCCACCGCCCCCTAGGGAAGTTTGCCGCCACTGCGCGCCGTTCACCAGTGCCGTATGGGGCGCAGAGGCGCACAACACCCTTCCCCCAGGGCCTCCTTGGGGCCCCTCAAAGGGTTGTTTATGCAGGTGAGAAGCGTGCGCCGGGTGGTTATAGTCGAAACCTGCCCGGCCTTCCGGGCGGGCCCGTACACCCCTGGAGGAGCGCGCCGGTGAGCACCGCACGACAGCCGCAGAGCCGGACCGGGCACCCTGGACCCCAGGACGCCGCCCGCACGCCGCACCCGTCGGTCCTGCCGACCGTCGACGTGGACCGCTCGGATCCGGACTACCGGGACTGGCTCAAAGAGGCCGTCCGCAAGGTCCAGGCGGACGCCAACCGCACCGCCGACACCCACCTGCTGCGCTTCGCGCTGCCCGAGGAGTGGGGCATCGACCTCTACCTCAAGGACGAGTCGACGCACCCCACCGGCAGCCTCAAGCACCGGCTGGCCCGCTCCCTCTTCCTCTACGGGCTGTGCAACGGCTGGATCCGCCCCGGGAAACCGGTGATCGAGTCCTCCAGCGGCTCCACGGCCGTCTCCGAGGCGTACTTCGCCTCGCTGATCGGCGTCCCGTTCATCGCGGTGATGCCGGCCACCACCAGCCGGGAGAAGACCCGACTGATCGAGTTCCACGGCGGCACCTGCCACCTGGTCCAGGACCCGCGGACGGTCTACGAGGTGTCCGCCCGGCTCGCCGCTGAATCCGGCGGGCACTACATGGACCAGTTCACCTACGCCGAGCGGGCCACGGACTGGCGCGGCAACAACAACATCGCCGAGTCGATCTACCAGCAGTTGCAGCTGGAGCGCTACCCCGAGCCCACCTGGATCGTCGCCACCGCCGGCACCGGCGGCACCTCCGCGACCATCGCCCGCTACGTGCACTACATGCAGTACGACACCCGGATCTGCGTCCCCGACCCGGAGAACTCCTGCTTCTTCGACGGCTGGCTCACCGGCGACGCGGCGACCGACTGCGCCACCGCCTCCCGCATCGAGGGCATCGGCCGGCCGCGCATGGAGCCGAGCTTCGTGCCCGGTGCGATCGACCGGATGATGAAGGTCCCGGACGCGGCGAGCGTCGCCACGGTCCGCGCACTGGAGCGGGCGATCGGCCGCAAGGCGGGCGGCTCGACCGGCACCGGGCTGTGGAGCGCCCTGAGGATCGTCGCGGAGATGGTCGCCGAGGGCCGGACCGGGTCCGTGGTGACGCTGCTGTGCGACCCGGGCGACCGCTACCTCGACAAGTACTACTCCGACGACTGGCTGGCCGAGCAGGGGCTCGACATCGCCCCCTACGCCCGGACCGTCGAGCACTTCCTGGCCACCGGCTCCTGGGACGCCTGAGCCCGGTCCGGCCCGGGCGTCAGCTGCCCGTGAGCCGCCGGTCCAGCGCCCGTACCGAAGCGCGGAAGGAGCGGGCCAGGGCCGGCCGGGCCATCGGCATCAGCCAGCGGAACGCCGCCGGTCCGTCCGCCGCGAACGTCCACCGCAGCCGGGTCCCGGTGCCGGCCGGCGTCAGCCGCCAGTCCTCCAACAGGGCGCGCAGCACGGGGGCGTTGGTGCTGTCGACCCGGTAGGCGTAGCGCGCGCCCGGGTCGCTCGCCAACACCGTCTCGTCGAAGTGCGTGCCGCCGGTCAGCAGCACGTCGCGGCCCTGGCCGTCGCGGGTCGGCGCCGCCCGTGCCACGCCGGTGAACCAGTCGGCCCAGCCCGGTACGTCGCCCGCCAGGGCGGCGTAGACGGTCGCGGGCGGCGCGGCGGTCTCGGCGGTGAACACCAGCCGCAGCGGGGCCGATTCGACGAAGTCGAGCTCGACGGGACGGAGCCGTCGGGACATGGGACGAGCACCTCCTGGGGGACGGGGCTGACCAGCGCCGCACACCCTAGCCGACGCGAAATCAGTCGTCCGCGTCGGCCACCGGCTCGCCCGCCACCACCAGCTCCGTCGGCCGGTCGGCGAACTCCGCCCGCGCCGCGGCGGACAGCCCGGCGTCCGTCACCAGCACGTCCACGTCGTCCAGCGCGGCGAACGAACTCAGGCCGACCGTGCCCCACTTGGTGTGGTCGGCGACCACCACCACCCGGCGCGCGGACCGCACGAAGTGCCGGTTGGTCTCCGCCTCCGCGAGATTGGGGGTGGACAGCCCCGCCTCCACCGATATGCCGTGCACCCCGAGGAAGAGCAGGTCGAAGTGGAGCGAGCGGATCGCGGCGTCCGCCACCGGGCCGACCAGGGTGTCCGAGGGCGTGCGCATCCCGCCCGTCAGCACCACCGTCGCCGCTTCGGCCGGCGGGCGCCCGTCGCCGCCGCTGGCCGCGGCCCGCTGGGCGTTGTAGAAGACGTCGGCCACCCGCACCGAATTCGTCACCACCGTCAGCTCCGGCACCTCCAGCAGCCGCTGCGCCAGCGCGTACGCCGTCGTGCCGCCGGCCAGGGCGATCGCGCTGCCGGGCACCGCCAGTTCGGCCGCGGCCTTGGCGATCTCGGCCTTGGCGCCCGGCTCCAGCCCCGACTTCACCTCGAAGCCCGGCTCGTGGGTGCTGGGCTCGCTCACCGGGAGCGCGCCGCCGTGCACCTTCTCGATCATCCCTTGGCGGGCCAGTGCGTCCAGATCGCGACGGACCGTCATGTCGGAGACGTTCAGCCGGCGGGTGAGTTCGTTGACCCGCACGCCGCCCCGCCGCCTGACCTCTTCGAGGATCAGCGCCCGCCGCTGCTCCGCGAGGAGGTTCTGGTTGTCGCCCACCGCGGCCCGTCCCTTCCGCCCCGGCGCACCGCCCCGGGTCCCTGCGCCGGCTCTGCGCCGCCTGCGATCTCTGGTGCCCTCATCCTCGCACGAGGGTCCGACGGCGACCCCGGTCCGGGGCCGCCGCCCGCCACCGGCCACAACCGCCGCGCCGGGAACCGCAACCCGGGTGCGCGGGCTCCCAGAAGAGGGGAACAATTCCGAGGAGGGCGCACCGCACGACCGACCGCACCCGCCCGGAACCACACCACGCACCACGCACCACACCACGCACCGCACCGCACCGCACTGACATCGGGGGAGAGCCAGTGGAGACCGCGGCCACCACACCACCACCCGCCCGCGCAGCGCAGCCGGGCCCGCAGACCGAACCGCCACCCACCACCGCACCGCAATCGCAGCTCGCCCTGGAACTCCTCGTCCACGGCGTGGGCGGCACGACGCCGCAGGAGATGCTCGGCGACCCGCGCGTCCAGCGGATCACCGGTGACGACACCGCCGCCTGCTACCGCCGCACCGACGACGCGGACGCCGAGCAGCGGCCCGAGGACTTCCGGGCCCGTCCCGTCCGCGAGGCGTACTGCTGGTCCAACCTCACCTCCGGCAACGGCGCCCGCGCGCTCTGGCTGATCCTGCTGCCCTTCATGGTCGCCAACCTCGCGCACTGGATGCGCCCGGCCGCCCCGCCCGACCACCGCGGCCAGCGGATCTACGACCTCCTGGTGCGGCTGCTCGCCCTGAGCCTCACCGTCCTCCTGGCCGCGGCCGCCTGCGAGGTCGCCCTCGACCTCAGCGCCTGGCAGTGCGCCGGCACCCCGGTCTGCGCCACCGGCAAGTCCTGGCTGGGCTTCCTCAACCCCGCGGACGGGGGCTGGTGGAGCGCCCCGGGCCGCCGGCTGGTGCTCGCCTGCGTGCTGCCGCTGACCGTCATCGGCTTCCTCTGGTGGCTCTCGCACCGCACCTGGAGCGCCTACGAGTCCGCCTCACCGCCGCCGCGGCGCCCCGGCGCCGCCCGCGGCACCCCCGCCCACGAACGCACCGCGCTCGGCCTCGACGGCTTCTGGTACGGCCGCCGGCTGGTCGCCCGGCTGCGCGCCGCGCACACCACGGCCGGTGTGCTGACCGTCTCCGCGGCCCTGCTCGTGGCCGCCCTCCGGGCCGACCGGCGGGCCGGCGCCGGCCCGCTCACCGCCGTCGGCCAGACCCTGAGCGGGCTCCTGCTGCTGCTCGCCGCGGTCACCCTGACCGTCGTCTGGCGCACCGCCCGCAGCGAAGCGACCCGCGACGAGGAGTCCGACCGGCTCGCGGTGCGGGCGCTGCCGTACGCCGCGCTGGCCGCGTTCGCGCTCACCGCCGGCTACGCGGCCTGGGCACGACCGGCGGTCCACAGTGCCGGCCCGCTGCCCGGGGTGGCGGCGTTCGGCGGGATCGCCGTCTGCCAGGGCGCGCTGGTGCTGGCCCTCGCGGTGACGGCCTGGTTCCTCCAGCGCGCCTCCCACGACGAGGCCCGCACCGCACTGCGCGGCATGGGCGGCCCGGCCGTGGCGCTGTTGTCCTGCGCGGTCGCCGGGGTGCTGTCCGGGGGCGTGGCCCAGCGGTTCGCGGACTGGATCGACGGCCCGGCCACGCCCGGCCAGCGCCACGCGCCGATCCCCGGGCCGCCGGTGCTGCTCTCCTGGCAGGCGTCGGTCCTGCCCGTCCTGTTGCTCGTGGTCGCCGCCGTCGTCGCACTGGCCGGGGTCCGGGTGCTGGTCGTCCGCAAGCAGGTCGCCGAGGACGTTCCCGGCCTCTACGACCCGCGCGAGCGCCCCGACGTGCTGCGCACCGAACGCATCGCGGGCACCATCGCCCGCGCCGGGCTCACCGACGCGGCCCCCGTCCTGGTGGCCGCCATCGCCGCCGTCACCCTCGTCCTGGGCGCCGGTGCGGTGGCCGGCGCCTGGCTCACCGACCTGGCCCCCGGCCGCGCCGCCGAGGGCTCGGCGCCCTTCGTGCACGCCGCCGCCCAGACCGCCGAAGCTCTCGGCTCCTGGTTGATGGGCGCCGGGGTGATCCTGCTGCTCACCATGGGTCGGCGCGCCTACCGCGACCACTCCGCCCGCCGCACCATCGGCATCCTCTGGGACGTCGGCACCTTCTGGCCGCGCGCCGCGCACCCCTTCGCGCCGCCCTGTTACGCCGAGCGCGCCGTCCCCGACCTGACCTGGCGGATGGCCACGTGGACCGAGCAGTGCGACGGCCGGTTGGTGATCTCCGGCCACTCCCAGGGCAGCGTGCTGGCCGCGGCCGCCGTCTGGCAACTGGACCTGGTCACCCGCAGCCGGGTCGCCCTGCTCACCTACGGCAGCCCGCTGGAACGCCTCTACGGCCGTTGGTTCCCCGCCTACTTCGGCCCGCCCGCGCTCTCCGGCCTGCACCGCGAGATGGACGACTGGCGCAACCTGTGGCGCTTCACCGACCCCATCGGCGGCCCCATCCGGCTCACCAGCGAGGACGGCCGGGCGGTCGACGAGGGACCGCTGCGCGACCCGCTGGCCTTCGGGCGCACCCTGCAGAACCCGCTGCCCGCCCAGATCCTGGGCCACGGCGACTACCAGGCCGATCCGGTCTTCGACCGGGTGCGCGCCGACCTGCTCGCCCGGCTGGAGTCGGGCATCTTGGGCCGCCGCACCAACGAGGCCGGTGCTCAGGGGAGTTCGGGCAGGTCCTCGGCGTAGAGGAGGGTCAGGTCGTCGGTGCTCGGCTCGGCGAGCGCGGCGACCCGGCCCGCGTGCCGCTCGACCATCGCCTCGAACGTCTGCCGCGCGGTCCGGCCGTTGCCGAACGCCGGGCCCTTGGGCAGCGTGGTGAAGTACTTGAGCAGCGCCTCGCCGGCGCCGTCGGCGAGGCGGTACTCGTGCTCCTCGCCCTGCTGCTCGACGATCCTCAGCAGCTCCTCCGGGGCGTAGTCGCCGAACCTGATGGTGCGGGAGAAACGCGAGGAGATGCCGGGGTTGACGGCCAGGAACCGTTCCATCTCCGCGGTGTAGCCGGCCACGATCACCACCACCGCGTCCCGGTGGTCCTCCATCAGCTTCACCAGGGTGTCGATGGCCTCCTTGCCGAAGTCCCGCCCGGAGTCCTCGGGGGAGAGGGCGTACGCCTCGTCGACGAACAGCACCCCGCCGCGCGCCCGGTCGAACGCCTCCTGGGTGCGGATCGCCGTCGAACCGATGTGCTCGCCCACCAGGTCCACCCGCGACACCTCGACCAGGTGCCCGCGCTCCAGTACTCCCAGGGCGTGCAGGATCTCGCCGTAGAGCCGGGCCACCGTGGTCTTGCCGGTGCCGGGGGAGCCGGTGAACACCAGGTGCCGGCGGGCCGAGGCGGCCTTCAGGCCGGCCTCCTGCCGGCGGCGCCCCACCTCGATCATGTTGATCAGGGTGCGCACCTCCCGCTTGACGCTGTCCAACCCCACGAGGGTGTCCAGCTCGCCCAGCACCTCCTCGGAGGGGCGGCCGGGCGCCGGCGCGTCCGGCGGCGCGGGGGCGGCCGGGGCCGAGCGCGGCGCCGGGACGTTGCCCAGCAGCCCGGCCGTCTGGGTCGCCTGCTGCACCGTCGGCGTGGTCAACGTCGGCGCCTGCGTGGTGCGGCTCTCGTCGCTGGTGCAGTCCTCGACGGTGGGGCCGGCGCCGGTGCCGTGCGCGTCGGAGAACTCGTAACCGCCGCGCGCACAGCGCTCCGTGCGGCACCGGGTCAGCGTCGTCCGGCAGCCGTCGATCACGTGGAAGCCGAAGCCGGAGCTGCCGGTGACCCGGCAGTTGTGGAAGGTGCCCCGGCCCTCCGCCGAGACGTAGAAGCCGGCCTCGGCGGGCGAACTGACCGTGCAGCCCTCGATGTTGGGGTCCGCGCCCTTGGTGACGATGACGCCGGTCTGCGCCCCGTCGATGGTGCAGTTGGCGAGCGTGCCGCCGCTGCCGTGGTCGCGGAACCACGCTCCGGTCGAGGCCTCCCGGATCCGGCAGTCGTCGAGTTGGACGGTGGCGCCGTCGCTCACCGACACCGCGGTGTTGCGGACCTGCGCGAGGTCGCAGTCCACGACGTCCGCCCGGGAACCCCGGTCCAGGACGAACAGCGCGTCGGGGACGTCATGCACCCGCGTCGAGTCCAGCACCGCGGTCGCACCGTCGCTGACCCACACCGCCGGGTAGTCGCCGGTGCTGTCGTGGATCTCGCACTGGTTGGCGTCCACCCGGGTGCCCGGGTCCCACACGGACAGGCCGTTCCGGCCGAAGTGCCGCACGGTGCTGCGGGTCAGCGTCAGCACCGACCGGGACCGCAGGTCCACCGCGTTCTCCGGGACGTCGTGGATGTCGCAGTCGGCGAGGGTCAGCACCGCGTCGGTGTCCAACGTGACCCCGTCGGCGGTGGTGCGGTGCACCGTGCAGTCGGTGAGGTGGCCGGTGGCCCGGGCCGCGACCTGGATGCCGGCGCCCTTGATCTCGTACAGCTCGCAGCCGACCGCCTCGATCGCGGTGCCGTCGCCGGTCAGCGACAGCCCCGCGCCGGAGGAGTGGTGGATCCGGCAGTTCTCCAGCCGCGGGTGGGCGCCGCCGCGCACCGCCACCCCTGCCTGGCCGGCCGCCATCACCTCGCACTCCTCGAAGAGCCCGCCGGCCCCGTCCAGGATGCTGATGCCGACCCCGCCGGCGTTGTCGACCGTGCAGCGCCGCACCGTCGGCCGGGCCCCGCCGCGCACCTCGATCCCCGCCGCGGACCGGGTCACCACCCGGATGTCGGCCAGTTCGGGGGCGCCTTCCTCCACCAGCAGCGCCGGCGACGCCGAGTCGGTCGCCTCCAGGTGCAGGTCGTGGACGGTGGCCGAGGCCCGTATCGTCAGCGCCACCCCGTCGGCCGGCGCGATCCGCACCGACCCGCGCGCCCCCTCCGGACCGCGCAGCGTCACCGCCCGCTGAAGCACGAGGTTCTCCCGGTACGTCCCCGCCGGCACGGTCAGCACGTCGCCGTCCCCGGCGGCTTCCAGGGCGGCGGCGAGCGAGCTGTACTCACCGGTGCGGCGCCGCCATCGCGACGTTCCGGAGTGCGTCACCTGGACCGAGCCCTGTGCCATGGCGGTGTCGTGTCCCCACTTCGTACGGCAGATGTCGCCCCGGCCGCCATCCGTCCGCGGATGTCCGCTTTGAGGTCTGCGGGGCACCAGCCGAGAGGCTGGGTGCACCACCGTAGCGCGCTCGGAGGGCGCCAGTTGACACGGTCCACCGCCTGATCAGCCATGCCTCAACTCCCGGCGCCGGCCCGGCCCCAGTCCTGCCCGGCGCGCGCCCAGGCCGCGTCCCAACGGCGGAACCGACGGGCCATCAGCCGCCGTACGACCAGCCGCCGGCCGCCCTCGACCAGCGCGCCGGCCGCCGCCGCGGCGCCCCCGCCGGCCAGCACCGCGTGCGCCGCCGCGGTGTCCTCGTCCATCGGCCGGGTCACCGCCCGCCCCTGCTCGTCGGCCCAGATCCGGAACCGGTCACCGGGGTCCGCCGGGCGCGGCGCGGTCACCTCCCCGCTCCGCGGGCGGCCGTCCGGTCCGGGCCAGTGGGCGCGGACCCGCAGGTGCGCGTCGCGCTGCGGGGCCGTCTCGGGGTCGGGATCGGCGGGGGCGTCGGACGCCGGCCCGTCCGCGGTCGCCCACACCAGGCGGCGCTGGTGCTGCTGGAGCCGTACGGCCTCCGACAGTGCGCCGTGCGCGGCCCGGCCGGTGAACCAGCCGGCGGCGGGCGCCCCGACCGCGATCAGCAGGGCGGCGGCCAGCGCCACCCAGGCTTCCAGTCGATCCGTCCCGCGTCGCAGCGGGTTGCGCCGCCAGCGCCAGATGCCCGTGACCGCCTGCATCGTGCCCCCTCCGTCGTCGTCCGTGCACACCGCGACCGGGACGCCCGTGCGTCCCCGCCGGGAACGCACGGGCCGACCTGTCAACGGCCTTGCCGGCGCCGCCCGTTGCTGGAGGCGGGAAGGCCCGCGGGGCCGCGTCCCGAACGCCCGGCGGCGCGGTCAGGACAGCCGGACCGCCACCGTCACCACCGCGCCCCGCCGGTCCGCCGTGCCGGTGCCCGGGGCGACCGCGAACCGGTCCGCCACCAGCCGCGCCAGCCACAGGCCCCGCCCCTTCGGCGCACCGTCCAGCCCCGGCAGCAGCTCCGGGATCACCGCTTCGCTGAAGCCGGGGCCGGCGTCGCTGATCCGGCACTCCAACTCGTCGCCGACCCGTTGCAACACCAGGCGCCCGGAACCGCCGGCGTGCTCCACGGCGTTCCCCGCGATCTCGTCCACCGCCAGGACGAACTCCCCGCGCCGCGGTTCGTTCAGCCCCTCGCGGGCGGCGCACTC
Organism: Streptomyces lunalinharesii; assembly: GCF_039532155.1. Taxonomy (NCBI): domain Bacteria; kingdom Bacillati; phylum Actinomycetota; class Actinomycetes; order Kitasatosporales; family Streptomycetaceae; genus Streptomyces; species Streptomyces lunalinharesii. Next base: position 146,992 of record NZ_BAAARK010000017.1, on the reverse strand, counting down.
CTCGACCAGCAGCCGCAGCTGCGGCAGCAGCCGCGCGGTGAAGCGCCGCTGCAGCAGCCGGCGTCCGGGCTCCTCGGCCGGTACCTCCGCCTGACCGTGTCCGGCCGGTTCCGGGTTCAGCACGGCCGTACCACCTCCCTCGCCGCCAGCCGCGGCACCGCATCGGCGCCGAGCCGGCGCAACGTCCGGTGCTGCCCGCGGTCGCAGCACACCTCGACCAGATCGTGGCCCGTGGCGCCCCGGACCAGGGTGAGCAGACCTACCGCGCAGCCCACCGAAAGGAAGTGCAGCCGTGTGAGGTCCACGGTGAGCCGGCGGGCCGCCGCCGTCCGGGCCAGCGCGATCTCCAGCGACCTGACGAACCCGGCCCGGTTGGCGGCGTCCGCCTCGCCGACGAAGGAGACCGCCCCATGCGGCCCGGACACCGTCCGCAGGCTGCCCAACCGCTCCAGTACGGCGCGCGGGTGGGCCTGCTGCATCGCGGCCACCACCGCCGGGTCGAACCGGCGGCGGTCGTACGCGCAGACCTCGGTGTACGGCCGCCCGGCGAACAGTGCGTGGGCGCCGGACTCGCGGCGGGCCACCGCGGCCACGTCGGCGCCGAGCGCGGCCACCCAGCCCATGTCGATGAAGGCCCGCAGGCCGCCGTACCCCTCGGCCCGCGCCCGGTCGACCGCCGCGTGCAGCTGCGCCATCTGGCGGTCGGCGGTGAACGCGGCGTCCGGTCCGATCAGTTCCCGCATGCTGGTGATCCGCAGCTGGCCGCGTTCGCGTGCCCGGGCGGTGCTGCCGCCGGGGAAGTCGATCCTGGCCAGCACCTCTTCTTCCGGCACGGCCGGACAGGGCAGGACCAGCACCTGCTCGCCGCGGGCCAGCCCGAGCCGGACGAAGGCGGTGACGGCCTCCCAGCGCACCTCGTCGTCGCCGTAGCTGACGAAGGCATGGTCCCCGGGGCGCAGGTGTTGGACGGGGATGAGGCGATCGCTCAACGCGTCCCTGGCAGGCATCGGCACAACAGCTCTCTGTCTCCCCCCGCGGCCCGTCCCGTCGGCGGCGCTGAGCGCTCACTGTAGGCAGCCGCCGACCGGCCCGCAACGGAGCCCGCGGCGGTCGCGCGCGGACCGTCAGTCGAGTATCTCGAACGGGTCGCCGATGCGGAGCGTGCCGGCTCCGCGCGGGATCAGATTCTGGCCGAACACGAGCTGGCCACCGAAGCGTCGGTGGCGGGCGAGGGTCCGCAGCGGCTCCTTGCCGCGCTCGGCGGTGAGCTGGTCGGTGGTGGTCACCACGCAGCGACCGCTGGGCTTGGCCACCTGGAACTCGACCTCGCCGATCCGCACCCGCCGCCAGTGGTCCTCCGCCCAGGGCGCGGTGCCCTCGATCACCACATTGGGCCGGAAACGGTTCATGGGCAGGGGCCCCTCGGCGGCCCGGGTGCCGTCGGCGATGAGGGCGTTGAGGGCGGTGAGGGAGGCGGTGGTGGTCAGCAGCAGGGGGAAGCCGTCGGCGAAGCTGACCGTGTCGCCCGGCTCGCCGTACTCCGGGTCCACCGGGCGGCGCTTCTCAGGGGCGTCCATGTGCACCAGTCGGCACGCGACGCCCAGGAAGCCGTGCCACCACGCGGCCGCCTCCGGGCCCGCGGGCACCGCCTCGACCACGTCACTGAAGACCTCGACCGCCACCGTGCCCACCGGCTCGGGAACCTCGACCACCAGCGCCGGCATGCCCGGTGCGGTCAGCCGCAGGCCGCCGCCGGGCAGCTCCTCGGCCCGGGCCAACGCCAGCCGCGGCTGCTGGCGTTGGGTGATCTGCCGGCCCTCGGCATCGGCCACCAGCCACCGTCGGTCCCCGGCGAGCCCCCACGGTTCCACCACCGCTTCGCCGGGACCTGACCCCGTGAGGGCCTTGACCGGGTAGACGTGCAGCGACTGGACCTGTGGCGTGGGCATGCCCCCCATCCTGCCAGCCGCTTCGCACCACTGCTCGATCGGTCGGCTCAGTACCCGCGCGGGTACTGGCGGCCGTATCCCGGGTCGTCGAACGGCGAGGCGGGCCGCGGTGCGACCGGGGCGGCCGGACGCATCGCCTCGTACCCCGTGCCCGGAGCCGGGCGCTGGTGTTGCTGCGGGGGCGGGTAGCCGCGGTTCCCGGCCTGCTGCGGGATGTACGGCGCCGGGGCGTGCTGCAACGGTGCGACCGGTTGCGCCGCGGCGCCCGGGTACCCGTGGCCGGCCGCCGGCGCGGAGGGCGCCGGGGGCAGCGCCGGCAGTGCCGAGGGCAGCGCCGGCAGCGAGGAACCGGTCTCCCACGGGGAGGGGTTCACGCGGATCGGGGCGATCTGCGGGGTGCCCCGCTCCGCGACGAGGCTGTCGTAGATGGGGGTGTCCGGGAAGGAGGGCGATGCGTAGTAGCCGCCGCTGTAAGTGGAGCGGGGGGAGGTCATGCCTCATAAGTTAAGCCCACGATGTGTCGATTGGGGAGCCTGACAAGAGGGTTGTTTTACGGGTTCGGAGCGGCCCCGGGTCACCAAAGTGAGCGAACTTGTGAAAATCGGTCGCGATCGCCCGTAGGGATCGTGTAAAGACCCTGCTTCCCGCAGATGAACGGTGGGCGTTCGGGGCGTTCCGGGCCAAGTAGGTTGGAGGCAGCCACCGCTGACGGGGGCACGGACGCTCCACGACGACGGGGACGACAGGAAGGTGCGGCGATGTCGATGCTCAAGGGCGGCAACGTTGTGGTGCCGGCGCCGGCGGTCCGGGTGGAACTCGGCTGGCGGTCCGGCCCCGGGACGCCCGACGTGGACGCCTCGGCGCTCCTGCTGGTGTCCGGGCGGGTCCGCAGCGACGCCGACTTCGTCTTCTACAACCAACCGGAGCACTCCTCCGGAGCGGTGCGCCACGAGGGCAAGCGGCCGGCCGGCGCGGCGGTGACCGACGTCCTGCACGTGGACCTGGCCGCCGTCGAGTCGGCCGTCGACTCCGTGGTGCTGGCCGCCTCCGCCGACGGCGGCGACTTCGGCGGCGTGCCCGGACTCTGCGTGCGGGTGCTGGACGCCTCCGACGGCGCCGAACTGGCCCGGTTCGAGAGCCGGGACGCCACCACCGAGACCGCCTTCGTGCTCGGCGAGCTCTACCGCCGGCAGGGCGGCTGGAAGTTCCGCGCGGTGGGGCAGGGGTACGCCACCGGGCTCGCGGGGCTGGCCACGGACTTCGGCATCAGCGTGGCGGACGCGCCCCCGGTAGCGCCCGCGCCGGCGCCCGCCCCGGCCGCCGTTCCGCCACCGCCGGTGGCGCCCCCGGTGGCCCCGCCGGTGCCGTCCGCCGCCCCGCCGTTGCCGACCGGTCAACCGGTGGCGTCAATTCCGCCCCCGCTGGGCCACGGTGCGCCGGCGCCCGCGCCCGGTCCCGTCCGCCTGACGAAGGTCACCCTGACGAAGGAGGCGCCGGCCGTTTCGTTGACGAAGCAGGGGGGCACGTCCGGCGCGATGCGGGTCAACCTCAACTGGAGCGCGGGCGGTGCCGGCAAGCGCCTCGGCAAGAAGTTCGGTCGCAAGGCGATGGAGGCACTGGGCGCCCGCGGCGCGCTGCTGCCGTCCTCCGGCGACCTCGACCTCGACCTGTGCGCGCTGTACGAACTCAGCGACGGGGCGGCCGGGGTGGTGCACCCGCTCGCCCACGCATTCGGCGACCTGCACGCCCCGCCGTACATCCAGCTCGACCGCGACGACCGCACCGGCGCCGTCGCCACCGGCGAGAACCTCACCATCAACCTCGACCACCAGGCCCGCTTCCGGCGCATCCTGATCTTCGTGACGATCTACGCCGGCGCCCGCAGCTTCGAGGGCCTGGACGCCACCGTCACCCTCCAGCCGCAGCACGGCGCCCCGGTCGAGTTCACCCTCGACGCCTGCACCGTGCCGGCCACCGTCTGCGCCCTGGCCCTGATCACGAACACCGGCGGCGAGCTGGTCGTCCAGCGCGAGGCCCGCTACCTGGTCCCCGAGCCGGGCGTCAGCCCCCAGCGGACCGTCGACCACGCCTACGGCTGGGGCCTGAACTGGTCCCCGGCCAGCAAGTGACCGCTCAGGGCGCGCCGTAGGTGCGGCCCTTCCACGCGGCGCCGCGCCCCCGGTAATGCTGCACCGCCGAGTCCACGGTCATCAGGAGGTAGAGCAGCGCGGTGAACGGGAGCAGCGGCGCCGCCCAGGGGGGCTGCCGGTAGTACCGCAGCATCGGCAGGTACGTCCCGCACATCACCGCCCAGGCCGCGCCGCCCAGCGCGGCCACCACCGGGGTGCCGGTCGCGAGCCCGGCCAACAGGGCGGCCGGCGGCGCCAGATAGACCAGTGCCAGCCCCAGGACGGTGCCCAGCAGGAGCAGCGGGTGGTGCCGCAGCTGGGCGTAGGCGCTGCGGGAGACCATCCGCCACAGTTCCGCGAGCCGCGGATAGGGGCGCACGCTGGTCACCCGGTCCGCCAGCCCCAGCCAGACGGTTCCGCCGGCCCGCCGCACCGCCCGCGCCAACGACACGTCGTCGATCACCGCGTGCCGGATCGCCTCCGGCACGCCGGCCCGCTCCGCGGTCTGGTTCCGCAGCAGCACGCAGCCGCCGGCGGCCGCCGCGGTCCGGGCGCCGGGCCGGTTGATCCACCGGAACGGGTAGAGCTGCCCGAAGAAGTACACGAAGGCCGGCACGACCAGCCGCTCCCAGAAGGTCGCCACCCGTAGCCGGGCCATCTGGGACACCAGGTCCAGCCCCGCGGAGCGGGCCGCGGCGACCAACTCCCGCAGGCTGTCCGGCGCGTGGGCGATGTCCGCGTCGGTCAGCAGCAGGTACTCCGGTGCGGTGCGCTCCCGCGCCAGCGCGATGCCGTGCCGCACCGCCCACAGCTTCCCGGTCCAGCCGGGCTCGGGCTCGCCGGGTGAGGCGACGGTCAACGGCAGCCCGCCCCCGGCGGCGGCCAGCTCACGGGCGAGCGCGCCGGTCCCGTCGGTGCTGCCGTCGTCGATCAGGAAGACCTCCGCCCGGCCCGGGTACTTCTGCGCCAGCAGCGTCGGCAGGCTCGCCGGCAGCACCGCGGCCTCGTCCCGCGCCGGCACCACCACCGCCACCGACGGCCAGCGGTCCGGGTCGCGACGGTCCGGCAGCCGGACGTCGGTCCGCCAGAAGAAGCCCTGTCCCAGCAGCAGCCACAGCCAGGCCAGCAGCGACCCGGCGCCGATCCACTCCATCGCTTCCACGGCCGCAGTCTGCCCCACCGGGGCCGCCGCGGACCGGCGCTCGACACGCCCTCCCGGGGCCCGCGGCCCGGCGGTCGCCCCGGCCCGGTATGACAAACGGGACGGGCCGTTGAGTAAAGTGTCCGGGTGAAGATCGCGCTGATGGACTCCGGAACCGGCCTGCTCCCGGCGGCCGCCGCCGTACGGCGCCTGCGGCCCGACGCGGACTTGGTGCTCTCCACCGACCCCGACGGCCTGCCGTGGGGCCCGCGCACCCCTGACGACGTCACCGCGCACGCCCTGGCCGTGGCCCGGGCCGCCGCCGCGCACCGCCCGGACGCGCTGATCGTCGCCTGCAACACGGCCTCGGTGCACGCGCTGCCCGCGCTCCGCGCCGCACTGGAACCGGACATCCCGGTCATCGGCACCGTTCCGGCGATCAAGCCCGCCGCGGCCGGCGGCGGTCCGGTCGCCATCTGGGCCACCCCGGCCACCACCGGCAGCCCGTACCAGCAGGACCTCATCGCCCGGTTCGCCCAGGGCGTCGAGGTCACCGGCGTGCCCTGCCCGGGCCTCGCCGACGCGGTCGAGCAGGCCGACGAGGCCGCGATCGAGGCCGCGGTGACGGCCGCCGCGCAGCTCACCCCGCGCGAGGTCCGGGCCGTCGTCCTGGGCTGCACCCACTACGAACTGGTCGCCGAGCGCATCCGCGCCGCCGTCCAGCAGGCCGGCAACCCGCCGCTGGTGCTGCACGGCTCCGCCGAGGCGGTCGCCGCCCAGGCGCTGCGCCGCATCGGTGCCGAGCCGGCCCCCGCGGCCGCTCCCACCGGGACCCTCGGCGTGCTCCTCAGTGGCCGTCCGGGTGCCCTGCCCGAGGTGGTCCTGGCCTACGAGGAGGGCCGGCTGCTCGCCGGCGCCGTCCCGGCCGCGCCGTACACCGCCTGACCCGACGGCCGGCGCACCGCCGCGTTCCGGCGCCCTGCCCCTGGGTGCGAAGGCGCGTACGCTGCGTCTCATGAGGGACCACCCCCACGAGGGGGCCGCAGCCCCCGACGAGCACGGCACGACGAGCGGCGTCCCGGCCGGTGTCCGCCCGGCCGGTGGCTCCCATGCGGAGATTCCCGAGGTCTGGCACGGCCGGGCCTCGAACCGCGTCCAGTGGCTGTTGGCCGGTGTGGGCGCCGCCTGCCTGGCACTGGGCATCGAACTCGCGGTCAACAGCACCTGGACCTCCGGCCTGGCGCCCCTGGTGATGGCGGTGGTGGGCTGCGTCGCGGCCGGTCTGCTGGTGATCTTCGGCACCCTCGCCTTCGTCCACGTCGCGGTCCGGGTCGACGCCGACGCCCTGGAGGTGCGGTGCGGCCACATAGGAGTGCCGCGCCGCCGGATCCCCCTGGACACCGTCGTCGGCGCCGACTTCGCGCCCCGCGTCACCCCGCGCCACTGGGGCGGTTGGGGCTACCGCTGGCGGCCCGAGCAGGGCACGGCCGTGGTCGTCCGGCGCGGCGAGGCGATGGTGCTCCGGCTCGGCGACGGGCGCACCTTCACCGTCACGGTCGACGACGCCGAGGGCGCGGTGCGCTGCGTGCGCGAGCGGCTCCGGCTGCGCCGCCCGGCGTCGACGGCATAGCGCCGCGACCGGCATCGCCCGGGGCCCCGGCGCGTCCGGTGGCGTCGTCCGCGCGGCCGGGGGCGCTCCCACCGGTCCCGTAGGGTCGGTGCATGGCGATCCCCGACTTCATCCGTGACCTCCGGACCGACATCGGCACGAAGCTGCTGTGGCTGCCGGGGGTGAGCGCGGTGGTGTTCGACGACGCGGGCCGGGTGCTGCTGGGCAAGCGGGCCGACACCGGCGGCTGGTCGGTGATCGGCGGCATCCCCGACCCCGGTGAGCAGCCCGCCGAGACCGCGGTCCGAGAGGTGTACGAGGAGACCGCGGTGCGCGTCGTCCCCGAGGGTGTGGTCCTCGTCGAGACCATGCCGCCGACCCGCTACCCCAACGGCGACGTGTGCCAGTTCATGGACGTGACGCTGCGTTGTCGGGCGGTGGGCGGCGAGGCGAGGGTCAATGACGACGAGTCGCTGGAGGTCGGCTGGTTCGCGCCGGACGCCCTGCCGCCGCTGGACGACTACGCGCTGCACCGGATCGAGAAGGCCCAGGCGGCCGGCCCGACGTGGTTCCAGGGCGCGGCGCAGCCGGAGCCCGAGGCGGCCGGCTGACGACGACCGGGGTCACAGCTCCGTCGTCGACGGCTCCTCCATCGGGAGCGACGAGTCGTCGGGCAGTCCGGGCAGCTGTGAGGAGTCCGGCGGACCGCCGGGGCCGCCGCCCTGCCCGGTGTCCTCGGTGTGCATCGCGCGTTCGCCCCGGCGGCACTCGGTGACCCAGGTGCCGGTCGGCCCGCCGTCGTACTGGCAGGACCAGCCGCGCACGGCCAGCGCCGGCGGTGGTCCGCTCGACTGCGGCGGCGCCTTGCGGAAGAACTCCGCCATCACCGTCCGCGCCTCCGTGCAGCCCACCGTGCCGGCGGCGCCGGGGTCCGCGAACAGCGCCACGCCGTGTGCCTGCCCCAGGACGTCGGAGAGTTCGCCGCAGCTCACCGGCTGGCCCGGGATGGTGGGGGAGTCCTGCGGGGCGGGGGTGGTGTTCGGGGCCGAGGCGGCCGGTGCGTCTGCCGGGTGGTCCCCGCCCGCGCAGCCGGCGGCGGCCAGGGCGAGCAGCACGGTCGGCACGGCGATCAGCCTGTGCATGGCGGCCTCCTCGTGGCGGTGCGGCGTCGGCGCTCCGCGTCGTTCGACGCTAGGAGGCCGGGTGCGGCGGGGCGATCCGGGGCGGCCGTTCGGGTGACGTGCGGCGGACCGGGCGGCGTCCTGCGCGGCACTGTTCCGGCGCCGGCCGCACTGCGATCATGCGCAGATGACCGCGATCAGCAATCCCGGCACGCCGGATGCCCCGGGCCCGGTGTCCCTCGCCCTGCACGGCCGGACCGCCCTGGTCACCGGCGCCGCCAGCGGCATCGGACGGGCCTGCGCCCGCCGGCTGGCGGCGGCCGGCGCCACCGTGCGGGCGGTGGACCGGGACGCCGCCGGGCTCACCGCACTGGCGGACGGGCTGCCGGCCGGCACCCCGGGCACCGTCGAGCCGCTCCCGCTGGACCTCACCGACCTGGACGCCGCGGAGCGGGTCGCGGCCGGCAGCGACGTGCTGGTCAACAACGCCGGCATCCAACTCGTCCGGCCCATCGAGGACTTTCCGCCGGAGGTGTTCCACGAGGTGCTGACCGTGATGCTGGAGGCGCCCTTCCGGCTGCTGCGCGGGGCGTTGCCGCACATGTACCGGCAGGGCTGGGGCCGGATCGTGAACGTCTCGTCCGTGCACGGCCTGCGGGCCTCGCCGTTCAAGTCCGCGTACGTCGCCGCCAAACACGGTCTGGAGGGGCTGTCGAAGACGGCCGCGCTGGAGGGGGCCGCGCACGGCGTGACCAGCAACTGCGTCAATCCCGGATACGTCCGCACGCCCCTGGTGGAGCGGCAGATCGCCGATCAGGCCGCGGCGCACGGCATCCCCGAGGAACGGGTGCTGACCGAGGTCCTGCTGGTCGACTCGGCGCTCAAACGGCTGATCGAGCCCGAGGAGGTCGCCGAGGCGGTGGCGTTCCTGTGCACCCCGCAGGCGTCGTACATGACCGGGGCGTCGCTGGCGCTGGACGGGGGCTGGACCGCGCACTGAGCGGTGCGGCGGCCCGGGCTTTGCGGATGCGGCCCGTGGCGTGCTGCGGCAGCGTGGTGGCGGAGCCCCGCGCCCGTCGGGGCTCCGCACCCTCCCCACCGAACGAAGGAGTTCGCCATGGCCGACAAGGGCTCGATGGACAAGATGAAGGGCAAGGCCAAGGAGATGACCGGCAAGGCCACCGGCAACGAGCGGATGGCCGCCGAGGGCCGCACCGACCAGGCCAAGGGCAAGACCAAGGGCGCCGTGCACAGCGCCAAGGAGAAGGCCCGGGGCGTGCAGGACTCGCTCAAGGACCGCGACGACGCCTCCTGAGCCGACGTGGCGCGACGGCGCCGGCCGCGGGCCCCTGTGGATGCGCACCACAGGGGCCCGCGGCCGTCTTCGGCCGGTGTTCCGGCACGGTCGGGCGGGGTTACGTACGGAAATGGCCGGAGGGGTGCGGGATTGCGCGGGCTGCTGGTGGGAGCCCCAACAGGGGCGCCGGGCGCAGGATTTCGGCCAACCGCCATACTGCGAGCGATCCTGTGCCCGGCCCGAAGGGAACCGCCCGCCGTGTCCTCGCCCTCCCCCTCGTCCGCCGCCCCGCCCACCGACCGTGCCGACGTCGTCGTCATCGGGGCCGGGCCCGCCGGGCTCACCGTGGCCAACGTGCTGCGGGCCGCCGGCGTCGACTGCCTCGTACTGGAGGCGGAGAGCCGGGAGTTCGTCGAGCGGCGGCCGCGGGCCGGGTTCGTCGAGGAGTGGGCGGTGCGGGCGCTCGGCCGGCACGGACTGGCCGAGCGGTTGTTGGAACGGGCGGAGACGCAAGGGGAGTTCGAGTTCCGCGTCGACGGCGCCCGGCACGCGGTACGGACCGCGCGGCTGTCGGGCCGGCGGCACTTCGTCTACCCGCAGCCGCTGTTGGTCGGCGACCTCCTCGCCGCGTACGCGGACCGGGCGGGCGGCGCGGTGCGCTTCGAGGTGCAGGACGTGCGGCTGCACGACCTCGACGGGCCGCGGGCCGCGGTCTCCTACCGTGACCCGCACACCGGCGAGCGGCACCGGATCACCTGCGACCACGTCGTGGGCGCGGACGGGGCGCGTGGGGTCAGCCGCGCCGCGATCCCCGACGGGCAGGTGCGGATGACCCGTCACGACCACGGGGTCGCCTGGCTCGCGGTGCTGGCCGAGGCGCCGCCGTCCGCGGACGGAGTGGTCTTCGGCATCCACCCGCGCGGATTCGGCGCGCACATGGCGCGCAGCGCCCACGTCACCCGGTACTACCTGGAGGTCCCGGCTGCGGACGCGGCGGCGGACTGGCCCGACGAGCGGGTGTGGCGGGAACTGCGCGTCCGGCTCGCCGCGGACGGCGCCCGGCCGCTGCGCGAGGGCCCGTTGAGCGAGAAGACCGTGCTGGCGATGCACAACTACGTGGTGGAGCCGATGGCGTACGGCCGGTTGCACCTGGCCGGCGACGCGGCGCACCTGCTCGCGCCGGTCGCGGCGAAGGGCATGAACCTCGCGATCAACGACGCGCTGCTGCTCGGCGCGGCGCTGATCGCCCACTACAAGGGCGACGACCGTCCGCTGGCCGGGTATTCGGCGGCCGCGCTGCGCCGGGTCTGGCAGTACCTGGAGTTCTCCCAGTGGCTCTCGGAGGTGTTGCACGGCGCGTCGTCCGGCGACCGGTTCCGGGCCGGGACGGCCGCGGCCCGGCTGCGGCGGCTGCTCGGTTCGGAGGCCGCGGCCAAGGCGTTCGCCGGGCTGTACCTCGGCGAGGAGGCGGACCTGTAGGGGGCGGTGGCGGGGTCGGTGGCGGGCTCGGTCGTGGGTTCGGTGGTGGGGTCCGCGGCGGCCGGGTGCGGGAACGGGTCGCGGGCCCGGCCGCCGGGAGTCGGGGCGGTGGGGTCAGGCCGTCGCGTAGACGCGGGTGGCGAATTCGGCGACCTGGGCCTCGGTCAGGGTCTTGGCGAGGTTGGCCTCGGTGATCATGCCCACCAGTTGGTGGCCGCCCTTGACGTCGATCACCGGGAGGCGCTTGATCCGGTGCTGTTCCATGGTGCGCAGGACCTCGCCGGCGTCCGCCTCGGCGTCGATCCAGTGGATCTTGCTCTGCAACGAACCGGCCTGCACCGTCGACGGGTCGATGCCCTCGGCGCAGCACCGGATGACGATGTCCCGGTCGGTGATCATCCCCGTCAGCCTGTTGTTGTCACCGCAGATCGGCAGGGCGCCGACCCTCAGGTCGCGCATCATCTGCGCCGCGTCCTTCAACGACTGGTGCGCACCGACGCATTGCACGCCGCCGGTCATGATGTCCCGGGCTCGCAGCTTGCCGGCCATGGTTCCTCCCGCTGTCACAGCGTTCTCGGCGATGGTGGTTCTCGACTGGTTCTCGACTGTGGTGGTCCGCGCGGCGCGCTCGGCCGCGTGGCGCCCGCCGGCCCGTCCGGTGTGCTCCGCCGCGTCGTTCCGGCGTCCTGGTGCGGGCTCGTGCGGTGCGACGACCGCGCCTCTCGCACGGCGTCCGCGCCGTTCGCACGGCGTCTTCCCTTCGATGACACCACGGATGGCGCAAGGTCGCTTCCGGGGCCGCAGCGCCGCCGACCGGGCCGGAATCCCCGGCCGCGCGGGCCCGGGTGCGGTGCCGCGGCACCTGCTGCCCGACCGGGGAATCGGGCATATCGTTCATAGTGTGGTAAGGCGTCGGGGGTGGCCGGGGCGCGGATCCGGGAGCCCGTTCCGGACCCGTTCTTCGAGGTCGTGCCAGCCGGTCCGCCCACCGCAAGCCCCGTGAATCCGCTCGTCGAAAGAAGGGTTCCGATGCATGCTGCGCTCAGCTCTGCCGACCTCGCCAAGCTTCGCCGGCAGCGGCCCTATCCGGCCGTGTCGGTGCTGATGCCCACGCACCGTCGTGAGCCGGACAACGCACAGGACCCGGTCCTGCTGCGGAACATGATCGCCGAGGCGAAGGAGCGGCTCCAGGCCGATCCGAACGTCTCCAGGGAGCGACGGATCGACGTCATCGAGCAGTTGGACAAGGCGGCGGCGGAGGTCGACCTGGCGCACGCCGAGGACGGCATGGTCCTCTTCGCCGCGCCGGGGGAGCACCAGGTGTGGTCGCTGGGCTGCACGGTGCCGGCCCGGGTGGTGCTCTCGGACACCTTCCTGACCCGCAACCTCGTCGCCGCGCACGCCGCCGAACACCCCTTCTGGGTGCTGGCGCTCTCCGCCGACCACGTCACCCTGTGGAGCGGTGCGGTGGACCGCCTCACCGAGGTGCGGCGCGGTGGCTTCCCCCTGACCCGCAGCCTGGTCGACCCCGACCCCGAGGACCAGTTGCAGGTGGGGGACGTGCCCAGCACCTTCCGCAACGAGCACACCCGCAAGTTCCTGCGGGAGGCGGACACCGCGCTGGCGAGCGTCCTCAAGGCCGACCCCCGGCCGCTGTACGTGGTCGGCGAGGCGCCCGCGCTCTCCCTCTTCGACGACGCGGGGACGGTCATGCGGGGCGGCACCGGCCTGAAGATCGCGGTGACGCAGGTGCCGCAGGCCGGGTTGGCCGCCGGCCCGCCCGAGTCCCTCTGGCAGGCCGTCCGCCCGTACGCGGAGAAGCGCGCGGAGGCCGAAGTCGCCGACGTGCTGGCGCAACTGGACCGGGCCCGCGGGCGGCGGACCTTCGCGGCCGGATTGGACGAGATCCGGCAGAGCGCCGAGAGCGGCCGGGTCGCGCTGCTGGCCGTGGAGGAGAACTACCGGGAGACCGTACGGGAGACCGGCGGCCACGTGGTGCCCACCGACCCCCGGGCGCGGGACGCCGTCGACGACATCGTGGACTCGATCGTGGAGCGGTCCCTGGACACCGGCGCCGAGGTGCGGTTCGTACCGGACGGCGTGCTCGCCGAGGTGGGCGGGATCGCGGGGGCGTTGCGCTACTAGCCCCGGGTGGCGCGAGGACGGTGGCCGACGCGGTCCGTCGGCCACCGTCCTCGCGTGGTCGTAGCCTCGTGCGGTCGTAGCGGCTCGGCCGGGCGTTGCGGTGCCGGTCAGCGGGCTCCCGGTGTCACGGCGTCACGCCGGCAGCAGGTGGAAGTGGCGGGTGAACCAGTCGCGGGCGAGGGCGGACACCGTGTCCAAGGCCCCCCGCTCCTCGAAGAGATGGGTGGCACCGGGGACGATTTCGAGGCGGTTCTCGCAGGTCAGTGCCGACTGGGCCTGGCGGTTGAGGCCGAGGACGAGGGTGTCGGCGCTGCCCACGATCAGCAGCGTCGGGGCCTGCACGGCGGCGAGCAGCGAGTGGCCCGCGAGGTCGGGTCGACCGCCGCGGGAGACCACGGCGCCGATGTCCGCGTCGGGGTAGGCGGCGGCCCTGAGGGCGGCCGCGGCGCCGGTGCTGGCGCCGAAGTAGCCGATCGGGACGGCCTCCCGGGCGCGGAGCCAGCGGGTGGCCTCGGCCAGGCGGCGGGCCAGGGTGTCGATGTCGAAGACCTTGGCCCGGTCGGCCTCCTCGGCCGGGGTGAGCAGGTCGAAGAGCAGGGTGCCCAGGCCGGCGCGGTGCAGGGTCGCGGCCACCGCGCGGTTGCGCGGGCTGCGCCGGCTGCTGCCGGAGCCGTGCGCGAACATCACGACCGGAGCGCCGGCGGCGGTCCGGGTGAGGTCGCCGGTCAACCGGACCGGACCGGCCTCGATCCGCACCTCCTCGGTGCCGCCCGTGTCGCGCGCGGCGCGCGACGCCCGGGTGCCGGCCGCGGTCGCACCGGCCCGTTCGGCGGTGCCGCCCGCCGCCTGGGACAGCAGCGAGATCACCTCGTCGTCCGACGTCTGGGAGAAGTCGCGGTACCACTCGCCCACCGCGGAGAACGCGTACGGGGTCGACAGGCAGACGAACTCGTCGGCCGCGGTGCGCAGGCGCGCGGCCGCGTCCGGCGGGGCCACCGGCACCGCCAGCACGACCCGGGCGGCGCCCTGGGCGCGGACCACCCGGCAGGCGGCGGCCGCGGTCGCCCCGGTCGCGATGCCGTCGTCGATGACGATCGCGGTGCGGCCGTCGAGCGGCAGCCGTCGCCGGCCGGCCCGGAACCGCCCCGCCTGCCGGGCGAGTTCCGCCTCCTCGGTGCGCTGCACCGCGTCGACGTCCGCCGGACCGACCCGGCCCCGGCGGATGATGTCCTCGCTGAGGACCCGCACGCCGCCCTCGCCGATCGCGCCGAACCCCAGCTCCGGTTGGTACGGGACGCCGAGCTTGCGGACCACGATCACGTCGAGGGGGGCGTCGAGGGCCTGGGCCACCTGGTACGCCACCGGCACCCCGCCGCGGGGCAGCCCCAGCACGACGGGATCGTCCTTCGCCAGATGGCGCAACGCCTCGGACAGCTGCCGTCCGGCGTCCGCGCGGTCGGTGAACAGCACTGTGTGCACCCCCTACTCAGGGGAGTCGGAAGCCACGTTCACACCTAGAACCGGCATAACCCCATCCGAGGTCGTTCCGCAAGTCAGGGCGGCCCCGGCGGGACGGGGCCGGGGCGTTCCGGCGGTGCCAGCAGCTCCGCGATGGCCGGGACCGACCACCGCGGGTGCACCCCCGGGCACGCGGCGAGATGGGTCGCGGTCCGGTGCGGGCTCCAGCCGTGCGCGCCGCTGATGCCCGCCGCGACGTGCCGCAGGTAGGCGGCGGACGGCGGGTTCGGGGGGACCTCGGTGCTGCGCCAGGGCGCCGTGAAGGTCAGCACCGGGTGGCCGTCGAGCCGACCGGCGCAGACCAGCGTCTCGTAGCGGCCGGGGCCGAGCCGGTCGCGGCCGTGGGCGAGAACGCCCGTCAGGTCGAGGTCCGCGTCCGGGGTGCGGTACATCTCCTGGGCCGCGACGTCCGAGAACTGAGAGATCGTCAGGAGATAGGCCAGGGCGGGGAGTTCGCCGTCGGCGTCGGGGTCGTAGAAGGCGCGGCCGCCGGTCCACACCGCCGATTCGGTGGCGAAGTAGAGCCGGCCGCGCAGCAGGAGCGGGGTGCTGCGCCGGGGCGGGCGGGGGTCGCGGCAACCGGGGAACTCCCGTCGTCCGCCCGGCGGGCGGCCCCCGGTGAGGTAGTGCCGGAACCGCTCCGGGTGGGTGTTCGAGCCGTACGCGGCGTACCAGACGTGCGTGACGGCGGGCGGGCGGGAGGGGCTCTCGTCGGCGCCGAGGGGTTCGGGGGCGCGGGGCGCGGTCACCCCTCCACGGTACCGCCGCCGGGCGCCCCGGCCGTCGGGGAATGCGCGGGGTGCGGCCGGCTGGGTGGTGTCGTCGGTGGTGCCTTCGGGCGGGCCGTGCGACCCGCCCAGGTCACTCGGGCTGGCCGATCAGTCGGCGGGCCGCCGAACGGGCCACGGTCAGGGCCCGGTCGTGGTCCGTGCCGCGCTGTCCGAGGACGACCCGGGTGCTCAACCCGTCGAGCAGTGCAAGGAGTTCACCGGCCCGCGCGGTGGTGTCCATGGGGGCGAAGCGGCCCCGCGCCACCCCCTTGGCGAGCAGCGTGGCCAGATCGTCCTGCCATCCCTGGTCCATCTCCTCCTGTGCGCGGTGCAGCTCCTCGTTGGAGGGGGTGCGGGCCCACAGTTCGATCCACAGCATCCAGCGTGCGTCGCGCGGTCCGCGCGGCAGGTAGAGCTCCAGGAAGAGGTCGAGCTTGCGCTGTGCGGTCAGTCGCCGCGCCAGCAGTGCCGTGCGCTCCTCGGCGAGCGCCGCCTCGCTCCACCGGAGCGCCTCCAGCAGCAGCAGGTCCTTGCTGCCGAAGTAGTACAGGATGTGGCCGCCGCTGGTGCCCAGCCGCTCGGCGAGGGCCGACATGGTGAGCGCGGCCAGTCCGTTCTCGGCGATGGCCGCCATCGCCTCGTCCAGCATGCGCTCCTGGGCGATGTGCCCGTCGCGCCGTCGTGCCGCCCGTCCCACCCGTGGTGCCCTTCGCTCGTGGTGCCCTCTCCGGTCGACCCTATCGGCGAATTCGTGCAGGGGTCTTGACGACCGGGGGAGCGGTCGCACATCTTGAATGCCGTTCTAGAACTTAGAACGGCATTCAAGATCTGTAGGGGCACGGAAGGGCAGGCGCGATGGCACAGCAGCAGCCGGACACCGGGGGCATCGACACCGCCGATCCCGACGGAACCGCAGGTCAGCGCCGTACGGTCGGTGCCCAACGGGAGAGCGACGAGGTCTTCAAGGTCGAGACCCACGGCATCGACCCGATCCCGGACGACGAGCGGCACGGCAGCGCCCGCGACGTCTTCTGGCTCTGGTTCGGCTCCAACCTCACCTTCACCTACGTGATCAACGGTGCGCTCGCGGTCTCCTTCGGGCTCTCCTTCTGGCAGGCCACCGGCGTCATCGTGCTCGGCGGACTGGCCTTCTTCGTGATCAGCGCCGCCGGCCTGAGCGGCATCCGCACCGGCACCGCCACCCTGGTGATCTCCCGCGCCGCCTTCGGCGTCCGCGGCAACTGGCCGGCCGGCCTGCTCAATTGGGTGGTGAGCATCGGCTACACCATCGTCAACACGGTCGTCGGCACGCTCGCCCTGGAAGCCTTCTTCGTCGATGTGGGCTGGCAGGGCGGCGCCGCGGCCCGTGCCCTCGCGCTGCTGATCACCCTCGCCCTGACCTTCGTGGTGGCGATGTGGGGGCACGCCACCGTCCAGTTCGCCGAACGCTGGATGGCCTACGTGCTGGCCGTCGGCTTCGCCGCGCTGCTGGTCCTGGTGCTGCCCGGGGCGCACGTCGACGCCCCCGGCGGCCCGGCCGGCGCCGCGGGCTGGAGCCTGGCGTTCGTGGTGATGCTGGCCGGCCCCATCTCGTACGTGCCGATGCCCGCCGACTACACCCGCTACCTGCCGCAGTCCACCTCGCTGCGCTCGCTGACCTGGTACGGCGCCCTCGGCGGCTTCGTCTCCTCGGTGGCGCTCGGGGTGATCGGCGCGGCGGCGGCGACCCGCACCGAGATGACCGACGCGGTGGCCGGCACGGAGAAGCTGCTCCCGGGGTGGTTCCAGGCCGCCTTCCTGGCCCTGGTGCTGCTCGGCTCGGTCACCAACTCGATCATCACCCTCTACTCGTCCAGCCTGAACCTCCAGGTCCTCGGCATCCCCTGGAGCCGCTCCAAGGCGATCCTGATCAGCGCCGCCGTCACCGCGCTCGGCGCGCTGGGCGCCCTGTTCTTCACCGACTTCACCGAGTCGCTGCTCTCCTTCCTCTCGCTGCTGATCATCGTCTTCGCCCCCTGGGGCGGCGTCTTCCTGGCCGACATGCTGATGCGCCGTTGCCGCTACGACACCGGGTCCCTGCACGCCGGCCCGGCCGGCCGGTACTGGTACCGCGCCGGGTACCACGCGCCGGGCATGGTGGCCCTCCTGACCGGCATGGCCTTCGCCGCGCTGACCTGCCACTCCGAACTGTGGACCGGCCCGCTGGTCGCCCCGTTGGACGGCGCCGACCTCACCCTCCTCGGTGCCGTCGTCTCCGGCCTCGTCTACTGGGCGCTCGCCCGGCGCACGGTCGCCGCCACCACCCCGGCCGCCTGACCCGCCCGCCCCGCCCCGCCCCGTCACCGGCGCCCCGCCCGGCCCCTCCCGACCATCCGAACCTCCCGTACCACCGCACGACCCAGGAGACCCCGCGATGTCCCGTACCACCGCCCCGACCGGCCCCGCCGACCTGGTCCTCACCGGCGCCCGCATCCACACCGTCGACCCGGAGCTGCCGGCGGCCGAGGCCCTCGCCGTGCGCGACGGCCGGATCGCCTGGCTCGGCGCGGACGCCGACGCCGCCCACTGGACCGGCCCCGACACCATGGTGCTCGACGCCGGCGGCAAACTGGTGCTGCCCGGCTTCATCGACGCCCACAACCACGTCCGGCTCGGTTCCGACGACGCCTGCGTCCAACTCGCCGGCGTCCGCACCCTGGACGCCATCCACCACGAGATCCGCACGTGGCACGCCGCGCACCCCGACGCCGAGTGGATCGAGGCCGAGGCGTTCGACTACTCCGCGATCCCCGACGGCCGGATGCCGCGCGCCACCGACCTCGACCCGGCCACCGGCGACACCCCCGCCTTCGTCCTCAGTTACGACGTGCACACCGCCTGGTTGAACACCGCGGCACTGCGCCGCCTGGGCATCGACCGGGACCACACCAGCCTGCCGTTCGGCGAGGCCGAGACCGACCCGGAAACCGGCGAACCCACCGGATTCGTCAAGGACTTCGCGGTCAAGGGCCTCTCCCGCGACGGCCACCGCGCCCTCAAGGAACTCGGCGTCCCGTGGGCCGGCGCCGACCGCCAGTACGGGCGGCTCGCCAAGAGCCTCGACGACGCCGTCCGGTTCGGCATCACCACCGTCGTGGAACCCCAGAACTCCCTCGACGACCTGTCCCTCTTCGAGCGCGCCCGGGCCGAGGGCCGACTCCGTTCCCGGATCGTCGCGGCGCTCTTCCACCCGCGCGGCACCACCGACGCCGACCTGGACGACTTCGCCGCCGCGGCCGGCCGCTTCGCCGACGACCGGCTGCGGGTCGGCCCGCTCAAGCTCTACATCGACGACGTCGTCGAACCCCGCACCGCGGCCCTCCTGGAGCCCTACGCCGGCTGCGGCCACCACCGCGGCGAGACCTTCTACCCGGCCGCCGAATTCGGCGAGTTGCTGGTCAAGCTGGACGCGCGCGGCTTCCAGTGCTTCGTGCACGCCACCGGCGACCGCGGCATCCGCACCGTCCTGGACGCCGTCGAGGCCGCCCGGACGGCCAACGGCCCGCGCGACGCCCGCCACCAGGTCGTGCACGTCGAGTGCCTGGACCCGGCGGACACCGCGCGCTTCGCCGAGCTGGGCGTGGTCGCCTGCATGCAGCCCCGGCACTGCGCCCCGGAGATCGCCGGCCCCGGCCAGGACTGGGCTGAGAACGTCGGTCCGGAGCGCTGGCACAAGGCGTGGCCGATGCGCAGCCTGCACTCCGCCGGTGCCGTACTGGCCTTCTCCAGCGACTGGAACGTCGCCGAGATGGACCCCATGATCGGCATCTACACCGCCCTCACCCGGCAGCCGCTGGGCGGCGGCGTGGCCTGGCAGCCCGAGGAGACGGTGAGCGTCGAGACCGCCGTGCACGCCTACACCATGGGCTCCGCGTACGCCAACTTCCTGGAGGAGGAACGGGGTTCGCTGACCGTCGGCAAGCTCGCCGACTTCGTGGTGCTGTCCCGGGACATCCTCCGGGCCGCACCCGAGGACATCCCCGGCACGGTCGCGGAGACCGTCGTGGTCGGCGGCGAGATCGTCCACGAGAGCGGGCGGTGACCGCCGGCGGCGGACACCCGACCCCGTAATCGGTCGGACGTTCGAAATGGGGGCGGTCCGGGGGCGGCGGCGCCGGCACGGGGGCACGATGGCCCCATGCTGCTCGCCGCCGTCGCCCGGGTGTCCGCGGAGGTCGCCGCCACCACGGCCCGCTCGCGGAAGACGGCGCTGCTGGCCGAGCTGTTCCGCGCCGCCGCCCCCGAGGACGCCCCGGTGGTCATCCCCTACCTGGCCGGGCGGCTGCCCCAGGGCAGGATCGGCATCGGCTGGAGCGCCCTGCGCGATCCGCCGCCCCCCGCCGACCGGGCCACCCTCACCGTCCGCGCCGCGGACGGGGCACTGACCGCGCTGGCCCGGGTGGCCGGCCCCGGCGCCCAGGCCGAGCGGCGGTGCCTGGTAGGGGAGCTGTTCGCCGCCGCCACCGCCGAGGAGCAGCGCTTCCTGCACGGGCTGCTGACCGGCGAGGTCCGCCAGGGCGCCCTGGACGCGCTCGCCGTCGAAGGGCTCGCCGCCGCCACCGGCGCGGCCCCGGACGCGGTCCGGCGCGCCGTGATGCTGGCCGGCTCGCTCCCGGACGTCGCCCGGGCGCTGCTCTCGGAGGGGCCGCCGGCGTTGGCCGACTTCCGGCTCACCGTCGGCCGGCCGGTCGGACCGATGCTCGCGCAGACCGCCGCCTCGGTGGCCGAGGCGATCGACCGGCTCGGCCGCTGCGCCGTGGAGGAGAAGCTCGACGGCATCCGGGTCCAGGTGCACCGGGACGGCTCCGACGTGCGGATCCACACCCGCACCCTGGACGAGGTCACCGACCGGCTGCCCGAGGTCGTGGCCCTCGTCCGGGCGCTGCCCGCCGCGCGCTGCATCCTCGACGGCGAGGTGATCGCCCTGGGGCCGGACGGGCGCCCGGTCCCGTTCCAGCGGGTCGCCGGCCGCTTCGGCTCCCGCACGGACGTCGCCGCGGCCCGGGCCGCCCTGCCGCTGACCCCGGTCTTCTTCGACCTGCTCGCGCTCGACGAACGCGCGCTGTTGGACCTCCCGGGCGAGCAGCGGCACGCGGCACTCGCCGCGCTCGTGCCCGAGGCGGCGCGGGTGCGGCGCTGCGTGGTGGCGGACCCGGACGACGCCGGGGCGCGCGCCGCCGCCGCGGAGTTCTTCGACCGCACCCTGGAGCGCGGCCACGAGGGCGTCGTGGTGAAGGCCCTCGACGCGCCCTACGGCGCCGGTCGCCGCGGCGCCGCCTGGCTGAAGGTCAAGCCCGTGCACACCCTGGACCTGGTGGTGCTGGCGGCGGAGTGGGGCCACGGCCGCCGCACCGGCAAGCTCTCCAACCTGCACCTGGGGGCGCGGGCCGCGGACGGCGGGTTCGTCATGCTGGGCAAGACCTTCAAGGGGCTCACTGACGCCACCCTCACCTGGCAGACCGCACGGCTTCGGGAACTGGCGGTCGCGGACGACGGGCACGTGGTGACGGTCCGCCCGGAACTCGTCGTGGAGATCGCCTACGACGGGCTGCAGACCTCGTCCCGCTACCCGGCCGGAGTCACCCTGCGGTTCGCCCGCGTGGTGCGCTACCGGGACGACAAGACGGCCGCGGAGGCCGACACCCTCGACACCGTGCGCGCCGCGCACGGATGACCCGCACCCACGCCGGCGGGAAGGGAGCACCGCAGCGGATGGCAGGCAAACGCAGCGCCGGACTGCTGCTGCACCGCAGCGGCGCGGACGGCGGCACCGAGGTGCTGCTGGCGCACATGGGCGGCCCGCTGTGGGCCCGCCGGGACGCCGGCGCCTGGTCGGTGCCCAAGGGCGAGTACGTGCCGCCGGAGGAGCCGCTGGCCGCCGCCCGCCGGGAGTTCACCGAGGAACTGGGGCTGCCGCCACCGGACGGGCGGTACGTGCTGCTGGGGGACGTCCGCCAGTCCGGCGGGAAGGTGGTGACGGTCTGGGCCGTCGCGGCCGACCTCGACCCGGCGGCGATCACGCCCGGCACCTTCGCGTTGGAGTGGCCGCGCGGCTCCGGGACGCTCCGCAGCTTCCCGGAGGTCGACCGGGTGGCGTGGTGCACCCCGCGGCAGGCGCGCGCACGGCTGGTCACCGCGCAGCGGGAGTTCCTGGACCGGCTCGCCCACGCGTTGGCCGACGGGGCCGACGACGCCGGCTGACCGCACCGGCCGGCCCGGCGAGCGGGGGCCGGCCGGTGCGGTCAGGTCACTTCACCGCGCCCAGCGAGAGCCCCTGCACCAGCTTGTCCTGCGCGGCGAACCCGGCGACCAGCACCGGCAGCGACACCACGGTGGCCGCCGCGCACACCTTCGCCAGGAACAGCCCCTGGCTCGTGACCAGCCCGGTCAGGAACACCGGCGAGGTGCCGGCCACGATGCCGGTCAGCACCCGCGCGAACAGCAGCTCGTTCCAGCTGAAGATGAACGAGATCAGCGCGGTCGCGGCGATGCCCGGCAGGGCGACCGGCCCCACGATCCGCAGCAGTGTGGTGGGCAGCCCCGCCCCGTCGATCGACGCCGCCTCCAGGATCTCCACCGGCACCTCGGCCAGGAACGACCGCATCATCCACACCGCGATCGGCAGGTTCATCGAGGTGTAGAGGATGACCAGCAGCCAGATGCTGTCCAGCATCCGGGTGTTCTGCGCGACCAGGTAGACCGGCAGCAGGCCCGCCACCAGCGGCAGCATCTTCGTGGAGAGGAAGAAGAACAGCACGTCCCGCCACTTGCGCACCGGCCGGATGGCCAGCGCGTACGCCGCCGGCACCGCCAGCGCCAGCACCAGCAGCGTCGAAGCCACCGAGGCCGTCAGGGAGTTGAGCAGCGGCGGCCAGGGACTCACCCCCGCGCCGCCGGCCCCGAAGAACTCCCGGTAGCCGTGCAGGGTGAGCGGCGCCAGCAGGCTCGGCGGGTTGGTCGCGGCGTCCGGCTCGCGGTGGAAGGAGGTCAGCACCATCCACGCCACCGGCAGGAAGAAGGCGATCCCGCACGCCCAGGCCAGCAGGCCCAGTGCCGCCCCGCGCATCCGCCGTCCGTCCCTGCGGTCTCCTCGCGTCATCGGGTGATCTCCTCGCGCAGCAGGGACGACACGGTGCGCAGGGCGAAGTTCGCCACCAGCAGTGAGCAGAGCACCACCACGACGCCCTGCGCGGACGCCCGGCCGTAGTCATGGGCCTGGTAGAAGGTCTGGTAGATGGTGTACGGCAGGTTGGCGGTGCCCAGCCCGCCCGAGGTGAGGGTGAACACCGCGTCGAAGTTCTGTACGACGTACACCGTCCCCAGCAGCGCCGCCAGTTCCAGGTAGCGCCGCAGGTGCGGCAGGGTGAGGTGGCGGAAGACGTCGAAGGTCGAGGCGCCGTCCATCCGGGCCGCCTCCACCGCGTCCGCCGGCCGGCTCTGCAACCCCGCCAGCAGGATCAGCATCATGAACGGGGTCCACTGCCAGACCAGCGACAGCTCGACCGCCAGGAGCGGCGAGTCGGTCATCCAGTCCGGCTGCGGCGGGTCGCCGGCCCCGAACAGGTGCCACAGCCAGGTCAGCACCCCGTTGAACAGTCCGTACGAGGCGTTGTAGAGGGCGTGCTTCCACAGCAGTGCGGCGGCCACCGGCACCACCAGGAACGGGGTGATCAGCAGGGTGCGGACGACGCCCCGGCCGCGGAAGCTCCGGTCCAGCAGCAGCGCCAGCCCCAGCCCCAACACCAGGCTGACCAGCACCACCGTCACCGTCAGCAGCACCGTCGTGCCCACCGACGAGCGCAGCGCCGGATCGGTGACCACCGCCCGGTAGTTGGCGAAGGCGGCGAACCCGCGGTGGTCGGGCGCCAGCGCGTTCCACCGCATGAACGAGATCACCACCGTGACCACGAACGGCAGTTGGGTGACCACGATCAGGAAGACCAGTGCGGGCAGCAGCGGGGCGCGCCGGGCCCAGCCCTTGGCCCGCTCAGCGACCGGTGTACGCATCGGACACCTCCCGCGCCAGTCGCTGGCCGGCCCGCAGCGCGTCGTCCACGCTCTGCTTGCCGGCGATCGCCGCGCTGATCTCCTGCGAGACCTTGGTGCCCAGGTCCGAGAACTCCGGTATGCCGACGAACTGGATTCCGGGCGCCGGCCGCGGCTGCACCCCCGGGTCGTCGGGCCGGGCTGAGGTGATCGCCCGCTCGGTCGCCGCGGCGAACGCCCCGGCCTCCTTCAGGTAGTCCGGGTCGCGGTAGAGCGAGGCCCGCTTCCCGGCGGGCACCCGCGACCAGCCCAGTTCCCGCCCCGCCAACTCCTCGTACGCCTTCCCGGACGCCCAGCGGACGAACTCCCAGGCGGCCTCCTGGTGCGTGCTGGCCTTCTGGATGCCCCAGGCCCAGGTGTAGAGCCACCCCGCGCTGGCGGTCCGCTCGACCGGCGCCGGCGCGTACCCGATCCGACCGGCGACCGGCGAGTCCGCGCTCTCCAGCGAACCGGCCCCCGCGGTCGCGTCGTACCACATGGCGACCTTGCCCTGCTGCATGTCGTTGAGGCACTCGGTGTAGCCGGCCTGCGGCGCGCCGGGCTCCCCGTGCGCGCGCAGCAGTCCGACGTAGAACCGGGCCGCCCTGGCGAACTCGGGGGAGTCCACGCGGGCCCGCCAGTCCTTGTCGAACCACGTCCCGCCGAAGGTGTTGACCACCGTCGTCAGCGGCGCCGTCAACTGCCCCCAGCCGGGCTGCCCGCGCAGGCAGATGCCCTTCAGGCCCTTCCGGGAACCGTCCAACTTGGCTGCCATGGAGGCGACTTGGGTCCACGTGGGGTGGGCGGGCATGGTCAGTCCGGCGGCCTCGAAGAGGTCCTTGCGGTACATCAGGAACGACGACTCGCCGTAGAACGGCTCCGCGTAGACCTCGCCGTCGGCTGCGGTGAGCGAGGAGCGCACCGGGGTGAGCAGGTCCTTCTGGTCGAACTCCCGGTCCTTCGCGGCCCGTTGCCCCAGCGGGGTGAGCCAGCCGTTGCGGGCGTAGAGGGGCGTCTCGTAGTTGCTGAGGCTGGCCACGTCGTACTGTCCGGCCTGGCTGGAGAAGTCCTGGCTCATCTTGTCGCGGAGGTCGTCCTCCGGCAGCACGGTGAAGTGGACCCGGATGCCGGTCTCCTTGGTGAAGTGCTCGGCGGTGAGCCGTTGCAGGTCCACCATCTGCGGGTTGTTCACCATCAACACGTTGAGGGTGCGCGGCCCGTCGTCGCCGGTGCCGCCGGCGCCGCGGTAGCAGCCGGCGGTGGCCAGCGACAGGGCCGCCACGAGGGCGGCCAGCCAGCGCCCGTGGCGGCCCGCGCCGCCGACGGCTCCGGGGGATCGTGCTCGCACGGCTCCTGCCTTTCCAAGGTGACTCGGCCCGTGGGGGTACGGGCATGTGCATGAACGGACATGGGCATGTCAGTTGGGTGCGGGTGGTGGGTCGACGGCGGTGCCGGCCGGGCGGATCAGACCCGGAGCACCTGCGGCCCCAGGAGGGAGTAGCGGTGCGCCTCCGGCGCGGAGAGCCCGGTGTCGGTGACGATCACGTCCAGGTCGCCGATCCCGGCGAACCGGCAGAAGCTGCTGGCCCCGAACTTGCTGTGCACGCCGACCAGCACCCGCCGCCGGGACGAGCGCACCGCCTGCGCCTTCACGTCGGCGACCGCCGGATCGGGCGTGGTCAACCCGTGCTCCCGGGAGATCCCGTTGGCGCCGACGAACGCCAGGTCCACCACGAAACCGGCGAGCATGTCCCGGCACCACGGCCCGACCGTCGCCTGGGTCCCGGCCCGCACCCGGCCGCCGGCCAGCAGCACCGTCGTGCTGTCGGACGCCGCCACCAGCGAGGCGGTGCGCAGCGACGCGGTCAGCACGGTCAGCGGCCGGTCCGTCGGCAGCAGCATCGCGACCAGCTCGGGGGTGTACCCCTCGTCGACGAAGACCGTCTCCGCCTCGCCGACCAGCTCCGCCGCGGCCGCCGCGATCCGCCGCTTCTCCGGCACCTGTTGGGTCTCCCGCCGCGCCAACGTCGTCTCGTACCCGGCGCTCTCCACCGGGTAGGCCGCGCCGTGCGTGCGCCGGACCAGTCCCCGGCGCTCCAGCTCCCGCAGATCGCGCCGCACGGTCTCGCGGGCCACCTGGAACTCCGCCGCGGCCTCGGCGACCTCGACGCGTCCGGACTGCCGGGCGAGCACCAGGAGGCGGCTCTGGCGTTCCTCGGCCCTCATGGCTCTCTCCTGCCCCGGCGGGAATCCACCCGCCGCGCTTCGTCCGCCGTCTTCCGTTCGGGCACGATCCGCACCGATCGCTTTCCGTTCGGTCACGGTGCTGCCCGTTTCTGCCCGCAGCCAGGTTTATAGCAACAGATCAATCGCCCGCGGCTGCCCGCAACGGCACCAATGCTGCCCGTTTCTGTTCGCTTGCGGACGCCGTTCTCCGGGGTGCCGACCCGGTGCCGGGCCCGTTCCCGGCCGTGCGCGCGCCCGCGGCGGCCGCCCGGGCCCGCCGGTGTGCGCCGGTGGCACCCCGGTGGTGCGGGGTACGGCGGCGCTTAGGCTGGACGGCATGAGCTCGGAGATGCGGTCGTTGGCGGTCACCGCACTCGTCCAGGAGGACGAGTGCGCGGTGCTGCGGGTCAGCGGAGAGCTCGACCTCCGCACCGAGCAGGCGTTCCTCGCCGAGGCGCGGTCCATCGTCTCGGCCGGACACCGGTTCCTCGTGCTCGACCTGACCGCCCTGCGGTTCTGCGACTCCCGGGGCCTGAGCTGCCTGCTCGCCCTGGAATGGCTCTGCCGCCGCCTGGAGGGCCGGCTGCTGCTCGCGTCCCTGGGCGTCCGGATGCTCAAGCTCCTGGTCGGCACGCAGTCGATGGGGGTCTTCTCCTGCTACCCGACGGTCGGCCACGCCCTGGCCGCCGTCCCGGTCGACAGCCGCCCGACCTGGCCGCCGCCCGCGGACGACGCCACCGCGGGCTGAAGCGCGGCCGGCTGGGCCGTGTGGGGGAGGGGTCACGCCTGCGAGCGACCCGCCGCCGACCCGCCGGTCTGAACTCCTGCGTGTGACGTTCCCCTCACCCGGCACCCGACCCGGACGTCGCACCGCCCGCCCCCGGCCGCCCCGCCGCCCCGTCCGCCGCCGCACCCGCCTCCCCCTCCGCCCCCGCCCGCAGCGCCGCGATCAGCGCGGCCACCGACGGCCGGCCCCGCGCCGCCGAGCCGACCGCGACCACGACGTGCCGCTCGACCGTCTCCCGCAGCGGCACCGCCACGATCCCCTCCGACCGCAGCCGCAGCATCAGCCCGGTCAGCGGCGCCACCCCCAGCCCCGCCCCGACCATCGCCAGCGACGTCGCGGTGTCCGTGACCTCGTGCACCACCCGCGGTTCGCCGCCGGCCCGGCGGCACGCGGTCCGGATCGCCCGCCCGTAGTACGAGCCGGCCGCCGGCAGGATCCAGTCGTGGGCCGCCGCCAGGGACACCGGCCGCCGGTCCGCCGCCCGCGGCACCCGCCCCGCCGGCACCGCCAGCGCGAACCGCTCCGACCGCAGCCGCACCAATTCCACCGCCCCGTCGCGGTCCAGCGGCGCGTCCGGATAGTCCAGGCCCAGCGCCAGGTCCACCCGGCCGGCCAGCACCTCCGCGTACGCCTGGTCCACGTCCACCTCGCGGCTCGCCACCCGCACTCCGGGGTGCCGGGCCGCCAACCGGCGCAGCGCCGGCGGCAGCAGCACCGCCGCCGCGGTCCCGAACACCCCCAGCCGCAGCCGCCCGCCGACCTCGCCCCGGGCCCGCTCCAGGGCCGCCACCGCCTCGGCCTGGGCGCCCAGGATCCGCTCGGCGTGCACCGCCAGGACCCGCCCGGCATCCGTCAGCTCCACCCGCCGCCCGGCCCGCCGCACCAGTTCGGCACCGGTGGTCCGCTCCAGCGCCGCGATGTGTTGGGAGACCGCCCCCGGCGTGTAGCCCAGCGCCGCGGCCGCCGCGGTCATGGTGCGGCTCCGGGTCAGCTCCAGCAGCGTCCTGAGCTGCACCCCGGGCAATTCCACGGCCGGACCCTACCCACCGGCCCGGCGCACCACCCGCGTCCCGTCAAACCCCCGGACCTGCACGGCTCCTCACAGATCACCTCCAGCGACTCTGCATGGACGGGCGCCCGCCCGGCCGTCACCATCGAAGAGCACCGGCCCCGCGGCCGGCCCTGCCCCGTGGCGGCCGGCCCACACGACGACGTGCCCCCGGCGCGGCGTGCCGACGCGACCACGTGACGACGGGAAGGCGGCCCCGATGGCCCACCCCACGGCCCTGGCCCACCCAGTCCCCGACCCGCAGCCCGCCCCGCTCCCCGAGGCCGCCGACGTCGTGGTCGTCGGCGGCGGGGTGATCGGCGCCAGCATCGCCTTCCACCTGGCCGAGGCGGACGCCGGCCGGGTGCTGCTGCTCGAACGCGACCTGCCGGCCTCCGGCTCGTCCGGCAAACCCCTGGGCGGGGTCCGCGCCCAGTTCTCCGACCCGCTCAACATCCGGCTCGGTCGGCGCAGCCTGGACGCCTGGCGGGACTTCGCCCGTCGCCCGGGCGCCGACATCGCCCTGCACTCCGTCGGCTACCTCTTCCTCCTCGGCGACGAAGCCGAACGGGACACCTTCGCCGCGGGCGTCGAGGTCCAGCACGCCCACGGGGTGCCCAGCCGCCTGATCACCCCGCGCGCCGCCCAGGACCTGTGCCCCTACGTCGACCCCCGCACCCTGGTCGCCGCCGCCTTCTCGCCCACCGACGGCTACGCGACGCCCAAGGCCGCCGTCACCGGCTACCTCCGCGCGGCCCGCCGGCTCGGCGCCACCGTCCGCACCCGCTGCCCGGTCACCGCCATCGACACCGTCGACGGCCGGCTGACGGCGGTCCGCACCCCGCACGGCACCGTCCGCACCCCCACCGTGATCTGTTGCGCCGGCGCCTGGTCCGCCGCCGTCGGCGCACTGGCCGGCGTCACCCTGCCGGTCACCCCGCTGCGCCGCCAGATCGCCTTCACCGGCCCCTTGCGCCCCCGCCCGCCCCGCATCCCCTTCACCCTCGACTACGCCTCCACCCTCTACTTCCACAACGACGGCGCCGACGGCCTGCTCGTCGGCCTGTCCGATCCGGACCAACAGCCGGGCTATGCAAGGGAGTTCAGCCAAGAATGGCTGACCCCGTTCCGCGCCGCCGCGGCCCGCCGGGTCCCGGACCTCGCGCGGGTGCCGATCACCGGCGGCTGGGCCGGCCTCTACGAGATGACCCCGGACCGCAACGCCCTCATCGGCGAGGCCCCGCACCCCGGCCGCTTCCTCTACGCCACCGGCTTCTCCGGCCACGGCTTCCTCCAGGCACCCGCCGTCGGCGAGCTCGTCCGCGACCTGTACCTGCGCCGCGAGCCCTTCCTCGACGTCGGCCCGCTCGCCGCCACCCGCTTCGACGACCACCGCGCCGTCCGCCCCGAAGCCCACATCATCTGACCCGACCGCCCCGGAAGGCACGACCCATGGCCCTGACCCCCACCTGGCGGCTGCGCGCCGCGTTCGCCCGCCGGCTCTCCGCCATGTACGGCACCGAAGTCCCGGCCTACACCACCCTGTTGGAGGTCACCGGGCAGATCAACGACGAGGTCGCCGGCCGCGACCCGGACGCCGGCCGGCTCGGCAGCCTCGACCGGGTCACCGCCGAACGCCACGGCGCCATCCGCGTCGGCACCCCCACCGAACTCCGCCAGGCCGGGCAGGTGTTCGCCGCGCTCGGCATGCACCCGGTGGGCTTCTACGACCTCCGCGACGGCGACGTCGGCGCGGTCCCCGTCGTCTCCACCGCCTTCCGCCCCCTGGACGCCACCGAACTCGACCGCAACCCCTTCCGGGTCTTCACCTCCCTCCTCACCACCGGCGACCGCCGCTTCTTCGACGCCGACCTGGAGTCCCGACTGACCGCCTTCCTCGCCCGCCGCCGGCTCTTCCCACCCGAACTCCTCGACCTCGCCGCACGGGCGGAGCGCGAGCACGGCCTCGACGAAGCGGCCGCGGAACGCTTCCTGACCCTCGCCGTCGACGCGTTCACCCTCTCCACCGAGCCCGTCGACCGCGCCTGGTACGCCGAACTGGAACGGATCTCCGCGGTCGCCGCCGACATCGGCGGGGTCACCACCACCCACGTCAACCACCTCACCCCGCGCGTCCTGGACATCGACGCCCTCTACCGGCGGATGGAGGAGCGCGGCATCACCATGATCGACCGCATCCAGGGCCCGCCGCGCTGGGCCGGCCCCGACGTGTTGCTGCGCCAGACCTCCTTCCGCGCGCTGGCCGAACCCCGCACCTTCCGCGACCCCGACGGCCGGCTCACCCGCGGCGCGCTGCGGGTGCGCTTCGGCGAGGTCGAGGCCCGCGGCATCGCCCTGACCCGCACCGGCCGGGCCCGCTACGACGCCCTCACGGCCGAGACCGACCGCCGCACCGCCGGCCGCCCCGACGCCGAACGCCAGGCGACCGCCCGCACCCTGTGGGAACGGGACTTCCCCCGCACCGAGGCCCAACTCCACGCCGAACGGCTGGCGTTCTTCACCTACCGCCCGGTGGCCGACCGCCCCCGCGACGGCCGCCGCCCGCCCGCCGACCGAGCCGCCCTGCTCGCCGACGGCTGGCTCACCGCCCACCCGCTCGTCTACGAGGACTTCCTGCCCCGCTCCGCCGCCGGCATCTTCCGCTCCAACCTCACCGGCGACGGCACCCGCGACCCGCACCGCGACGGCACCCCCTTCGACGCCCACCGCCTCGCCGAAGCCCTCGGCCGCCCGGTGCACGACCCGTTCGCCGGCTACGCCGCACAGCAGGACCGCTCGCTGCGCGCCGCACTGACCGCCCTGGGCGCCGACGAGGCCCTGCGCGCCCTGCCCGCCCCGGCCCCCACCGCCTCGACCGACGCCTAGCCACCCCGGCCCACCCCACGAGGAGTCACCGATGACCGTCCGCGCCCACCCCGCCGCCCTCGCCCTCCCCGACACCGACGCCCTGCGGACCCGCGCCGGCACCGCGCTGCGCCGCTGCGGCGCGGCCGGCCTCGACGCCCACCTGGCCCGGGACCCCGGCACCGGCGCCACGGTCGCCGCCCGCACCCCGCTCACCGGCGCCGTCCTCGCCCACCTGCCCGCCACCACCCCCGAGCAGGCCGAGGCCGCCCTCGCCGACGCCCACCGCACCTTCCGCACCTGGCGCACGGTCCCCGCCCCGGTCCGCGGCGCCCTGGTCAAGCGGCTCGGCGAACTGCTCACCGCCCACCAGGAGGACCTCGCCGACCTGGTCACCCTCGAAGCCGGCAAGATCCGCTCCGAGGCGCTCGGCGAGGTCCGCGAGATGATCGACGTCTGCGACTTCGCGGTCGGCCTCTCCCGCCAGCTCTACGGCCGGACCATCGCCGGCGAACGCCCCGGCCACCGGCTCTCCGAGAGCTGGCACCCGCTCGGCGTCGCCGGGGTGATCTCCGCCTTCAACTTCCCCGTCGCCGTGTGGTCCTGGAACGCCGCCATCGCCCTGGTCTGCGGCGACCCGGTGGTCTGGAAGCCGTCCGAACTCACCCCGCTCACCGCGCTCGCCTGCACCGCCCTGCTGGCCCGCGCCGCCGCCGACACCGGCGCCCCGCCCGGCGTCCACCACCTGCTGCTCGGCGGACCGGAACACGGCGAACTGCTCGCCGACGACCCCCGGGTGGCCCTGGTCAGCGCCACCGGCTCGGTGCGGATGGGACGGCAGGTGGCGCCGCGGGTCGCCGCCCGCTTCGGCCGCTGCCTGCTGGAACTCGGCGGCAACAACGCCGCCGTCGTCACCCCCTCCGCCGACCTCGACCTGACCGTCCGCGGTGTGGTCTTCGCCGCCGCCGGCACCGCGGGCCAGCGCTGCACCACCCTGCGCCGGCTGATCGTCCACGAGGACCTCGCCGCCCCGCTCGTCGAACGCCTCGCGCACGCCTACGCGCAGCTCCCGCTCGGCGACCCGTACCACCCGGACACCCTCGTCGGCCCCCTGATCAGCACCGCCGCGCACGGCGCGATGACCGAGGCGCTGGCCGCCGCCCGCCGCGACGGCGGCACCGTCGTCACCGGCGGCGACCGCCGCTTCGCCGACGAGGCCCCCGACGCCGCCTACGTCCGGCCCGCCCTCGTCCGGATGCCCGACCAGACCGCCGTCGTCCGCACCGAGACCTTCGCCCCGATCCTCTACGTCCTGACCTACCGGACCCTGGAACAGGCCATCGCCCTGCAGAACGGCGTCCCGCAGGGCCTGTCCTCCAGCATCTTCACCCGCGACCAGCGGGAAGCCGAACGGTTCCTGGCCGCCGACGGCTCCGACTGCGGCATCGCCAACGTCAACATCGGCACCTCGGGGGCGGAGATCGGCGGCGCGTTCGGCGGCGAGAAGGACACCGGCGGCGGCCGGGAGTCCGGCTCCGACGCCTGGCGCTCCTACATGCGCCGGGCCACCAACACCGTCAACTACTCCACCGACCTCCCCCTGGCCCAGGGCGTCAACTTCCTCTGAATCCCGCTGTGTTGAGGCGGCCTTGCGATCGGGCCATCAGTGCAGCGCCGCCCGTCCCAGGTCCGCCACCAGCGTCGGCGACGGTCGGGGGATGGCGCCGAAGTCCTCGTCGTCCCCCTCCACCACCAGTCGGTTGATCACGTTCTCCAGCGCGGTCGGCAGCGTCGGCGCCAGGCCGCTGTGCCACTGCACGAGCAGGTTGTGCCGGGCCTCGTCCGGCAGCAGCTGCTTCTCGTCGAACGCCGCCACCGCCCGGGGCTCCTCGTCGGGTGCGTGCGCGGCCTGCTCGCGCCAGTAGGAGGCGTCCCGGAACTCGCCGTCCCGGCGGTGCGCGAGGTACAGGCAGTACGCCGCGGTCCGGCTGCCGGCCCCGGCGCCGAAGTGCCACCAGAAGTGCGCCGCCGCGGACCGCCCGGTGATGTGCAGCAGGCACCCGAAGACCAACGCGCCCTCGGGGTCGATGTGGTGGTCGTCCACCAGCCGCTCCAGGCTCGCCGCGGCCGCCGCCGCGTTGACCACCAGCGCGCACGCCAACTGGAGTTCCTGGGTGGCCTCGTCCCGAGCGGTGGGATACCCGCTCGGTGCGGCCCGCCCGGGCCGGGCCGGCGGCACCACAGCGGGCGGCGCCTCCGCCCCCCGCCCGGGCGCCGCGGACGGCGCCAGGCAGCCCAACCCGTCGAGCGCCCCCGCGTCGTCCAGCGCCCCGAAGTCCGCCAGGCCGCCGATCCCGGCCACCGCCGCCGCGGCGCTGAGCAACGTCTCGACGGTCTCGCGCCGTTCGCCCGCGTCCGGATACGCCCTCGTCATGTTCCGTTCCCCCATGTTCGACTCCTGTCGAGCTGTCCGGCCACCCGGCCGGCTATCCCTGATCGATGCCGAGCGCGGCGGCCAGCTTCCGCTTGCCCCGGCTCGCGTACGAGCGCACGGTGACCTCGTCCACCCCGAGCAGCGCGGCGATCTCCCCGTCGCGGTACCCGACGACGTGCCGGAGCACGATGACGTCGCACTGCCGCTCCGGCAGCCGCGAGATCGCCGCGTAGAGCCCCAACTGGCTCTCCAACATGGCGAACTGCTGCTGGCACTCGCGTAACAGGGCGTGGGTGACGACGGCGAAGGCGGCGGTCCCGGTGAGCGCGATCGGCTGCCGCCGGTCGTAGAGCCACTCCATGACCTGTTCCTTGAGCAGCGACCAGGCGTAGGCCTCCACCGACGCCTGCCGCAGCGCGTGCGGCCACATCTGACTGAGCCGTCCGTACGCCGCCGAGGTCACGTCGCGGGCGGCGTCCTCGCTGCCGGTGTGCAGATAGGCGTAGGCCAGCCACTTCCGGGCGTGGGTCGCCAGGAACGCCTGGAAGGTGAGCGCCAACTGATCGCCCGATTCCTGTGGAACGGCTATTTCCGCCAGGGCAACACGGTCCGGCCTGCTGGCCGGCAGAAGTCGGTCCCGGTGTGTGCTCACGCGCCGTCCTCGTTCCGTTCGCCGTGCACCGCCGCGACACCACCGGGTACGGGGCCCGCGCCGGGAGGGCGGTTTGCCCTCACCCTCCAATCAACAGGAAACCTCGCTGATTTGTGGCACCGGACGACAAATAATCCTGCGCTCCGTATTCGTATGACTACTCACGACCGGGAACGATCAGAACCCGCGCACCGACGTGCACCGAGCGACCATCGGCGCCCCGGCGCACGGTTCGGACACCCGGCGCACGGAACCGGCCCGGCGCATGAACGCCCGCGCACCGGGCAGTGCTCTGCACGACGGCGCTCCCACCGGCGGGCGACCGGTCGGTGACGCATCAGGGGAGGCGGCGCGCGATGAACGACCACGAGCCCGTGGTGGACCTGCAGTTGGACCGGGCGCACTCGGCCCGCATCTACGACTACCTCCTGGGCGGCAAGACCAACTTCCTGGCCGACCGGATGGCCGCCGGCCGGGTGCTCGGCGTCTTCCCCGCCGCCCTGGTCGCGGCGCGCATCAACCGCGAGTTCATGCAGCGGGCCACCCGGCACCTGGCCGCCGCCGGCCTGCGCCAGTTCCTCGACATCGGCACCGGCATCCCCACCCCGCCGAACCTCCACGAGATCGCCCAGCACGCCACCCCCGACGCCCGCATCGTCTACACCGACAACGACCCCATCGTCCTCGCGCACGCCGCGGCCCTGCTGCGCGGCACCCCCGAGGGCCGCACCGCCTACGTACCGGCCGACGTCACCGACCCCGCCGGCATCCTGACCGCCCCCTCGCTCCGCACCACCCTCGACCTGACCCGGCCGGTGGCGCTGAGCCTCAACGCCCTGATGCACTTCGTCACCGACGACGGCCAGGACCGGGCGCACGGCGTCGTGGAGACCCTCAAGGCCGCCCTCCCCAGCGGCAGCACGCTCGCCATGACCCACGCCACCCCGGACTACAGCCCGGAGACCATGGCGCGGATCATCGGGATCTACCGCGACGCCGGCACCGAGCTGCAGTTCCGCACCCGTGCCGAGTTCCTGCGCTTCTTCGACGGCTGGGAACTGCTCGACCCCGGCGTCACCCTCTCGCACCAGTGGCGCCCCGACCGCCCCGAGGACGCCACGCACGTCACCGACGCCGAGGCCGCCTGCTACGCCGCGGTCGCCCGCAAACCCTGACCGCGCGTCCCCGGGGCCGGGCGCTCACTCCTTGCGGTAGCCGTACGCCTCCTCGGCGGCCGTCGCCACCGCCGCCAGGTCCGCCCCGGCCGAGGCGCTGACCACGGCGGCCACCGCACCCTCGACGAACGGCGCGTCCACCAGCAGGGCACCCGTCGGGAGTTCGTCGCCGTCCGCGATCATCGCCTTCACCGTCAGCACCGCGCTGCCGAGGTCCACCAGCAGCGCCACCCCCGCGCCGCGGTCCACCTTCCGCGCCGCCGCCGCGATCAGCGCGGAGCTGGTGCCCAGCCCGCCGTCCGGCGTCCCGCCGGCCGCCGCCACCGGCGCCTTGGTGCCCCCGCCGGCCAGCCCCGTCGTCAGCTCCACGACCGCCTCCGCGACGGCCTTGCTGTGCGACACCAGCACCACGCCCACCAGGGCGTCCGGGCCGTTCACCGCGCCACCTCCGCGAGGGCCGCGAACAGCAGCGCCGAACTCGTCGCGCCCGGGTCCTGGTGACCGACGCTGCGTTCCCCCAGATAGCTCGCGCGCCCCTTGCGGGCGAGCATCGGCACGGTGCTTCGTGCCCCCTCGTCGGCCGCCTCGGCTGCGGCGGCCAGCGACGTGTCCAGGGCGGCCACCGCCGGCTCCAGCGCATCGATCATGGTCTTGTCGCCGGGTGCGGCACCCCCCAGCTCCCGCACCGCCGCCAGCCCGGCCCGCAGACCCGCCTGCAACTCCGCCACGGTCACCTGGGGCGCCTCGCCGAGGCCCTTCCCGGCCCGTCGCAGCAGCGTCCCGTACAGCGGCCCCGACGCACCCCCCACGGTCGAGATCAGCTGCCGCCCCGCGGCGACCAGCACGGCCCCCGGCGTACCGGGCGGCTCCGCCTCCAGCGCCTTCACCACGGCCGCGAACCCCCGCTGCATGTTGGCCCCGTGATCGGCGTCGCCGATCGCCGAGTCCAGCTCGGTGAGCCGCTCGGCCTCCCGGTCGACCAGACCGGCCGCGGCGGCCATCCACCGCACGAAGAACCCACTGTCAAGCGCCGTGTCCACCACACCATCACCCCTCTGCACGAGCGACACCCAACTACCCTTTACCGTCCTGTCCTCAGCCGCCCCACCGGCTACCGTCCCCACCGCAGCCCGGGCGTCGCCACCGGCGCGTCCCACAGCCGCAGCAGCTCCCCGTCCACCTGGCACAACGTCACCGAGGCCCCGGCCATGTCCAGTGACGTGACGTAGTTCCCCACCAACGTACGGGCCACCGTCACCCCGCGCTCGTCGAGCACCCGGCGCACCTCCGCGCCGAAGCCGTACAGCTCCAGCAGCGGCGTCGCCCCCATCCCGTTCACCAGGACCAGCACCGGCAACTGCGGCTGGAGGTCGCTCAGCACGGCGTCCACCGCGACGTCCGCGATCTCGTGCGCGGTCATCATGGCCCGCCGCTCCCGCCCCGGCTCGCCGTGGATGCCCACCCCCAACTCCAGCTCCCCGGGCGGCAGGTCGAAGGTCGGGCCGCCCTTGGCCGGCGTCGAGCAGGCGCTCAGCGCCACCCCGAAACTCCGCGACGACGCCACGACCCGTCGGGCCACCGCCTCGACCCGCTCCAGCGGCATGCCCTCCTCCGCCGCGGCCCCCGCGATCTTCTCCACGAACAGCGTCGCGCCGGTGCCGCGCCGCCCGGCGGTGAAGGTCGAGTCGCGCACCGCCACGTCGTCGTCGACCAGCACGCTGGCGACCTGCACCCCCTCGTCCTCCGCCAGCTCCGCCGCCATCCGGAAATTCAGCACGTCGCCCGTGTAGTTCTTCACCACGAACAGCACCCCGCTCCCGGAGTCCACCGCGGCCGCCGCCCGCACCATCTGGTCCGGCACCGGCGAGGTGAACACCTCGCCCGGACACGCCGCGTCCAGCATCCCGGGCCCCACGAACCCCCCGTGCAACGGCTCGTGACCGCTGCCCCCACCGGAGAGCAACGCCACCTTCCCGGCCACCGGCGCGTCCCGCCGCACCACCACCCGGTTCGCCACGTCCACCACCAGTTCCGGGTGCGCCGCGGCCATCCCCCGCAGGGCGTCGGCCACCACGGTCTCGGGGACGTTGATCAACATCCTCATGGGTACCTTCCAGGGTTCCTAACAAGCACGGCCATGGCCAGTGTCTTAGCAGGTCAGATCTGGTTTCGCTGTTCTCGATCGGGGCGTTCGGCGGCGCCGCACGACGGCTTCCGGCGAGACTGTCGCCGACTACACGCCGACTATCCTGACGGCTACTCAGCCAATCGGGTGACCTTCCCATGTGACTGCTCCGGCGGATCAAGTATCGGGCCGCGAGGAGCCGCCTGCACTGCTGTCCACGAGGTTTCTCCACCGCAACGGGCGCCCGCGGACCGACGCCCGCCCCTCCCGCCGAACGCGCGCTCCGTAGCCCCAAGCGATCCACCAACACCCCGCCGGCCGTGCGCGGCCCCACGGGAACGGGCGCACCGGCCACTCGAACGGCGTACGCGGGGCGCGCCACCAGCCCCCGGTGTCGCGCCGCCCGCCCCTCCCCACGCGCCGCCGTGCGCGGGCTCGTTCCGGGTCAGCCCGCCTTCGGCGGCTGCTGCGCGTCGAAGGCGAAGAGGGTGTTCTTGGCCGCGGCCACGATCACCGCACGCCCCGCAAGCGTCACCCGCGGGCTGGCGCCCGACCCGCCCGTCAAACCGTCGGCCTGCGGATTCGTCGTCCACAGGGTCTTGCCGTCGTGCGGCGACAGGGCGACCACCCGGCCGGTGGCCGAGCTGAAATACAGGGCGTCGGCGTCCGCAACGGGACCCGACGCGCCCTCCACGCCGGTCTGCCGCGACCACTTCTGCCGGCCGGTCGCGGGGTCGAGCGCGGTGATGAGACCGATCTGCCCGCTCACGTAGACGGTGCCGTCCGCCATGCCGGGCGTGCCCGCGTAGGTCTTGGCCAGGCGGGAGGAGGTGACCTTCCGCGCGGCCAGGTCGACCCGCGCCACCCCGTCGTAGCCGGCCAGTTGCGGTCCCTGCATGTGGAGGTGCAGGAGTACGAGCCGGCCGTTGGCGACGCCCATCGGCACGGCGGGGCCGTTGACCGCGATGGGCCTGCCCAGTGCCCCCGAGGCGCGGTCGACCGGGTACAGGCTGGGGTGGCGCACCTCCAAGGCGTCCACTTCCGCCGTCGACGCGCACATCGCGACGAGCTGTGCGCCCACTGGGACGGGAGCGCACTGCGTCCCCGCGGGGAAGGGCGACGTCCACGTGACGTGACCGCTGCGGGCGTTGCGGGCTTCGAGGCGGGAGTTGGCGGCGTTGACCGTCACGACGTCGGAGCCGATCACGACGGCGTCCTGACTCCGGCCCGTTACGGCCTGCGACTGGGCGCCGGACGCCACGGACCACAACTCGCGGCCGGTGTTCGCGTCGAGGGCCACCACTGCGTTGCGCGGATCCTGCGGGGCGTCCTGGGCGGCGATGCGGTAACCGAGCACCGTGTCGTCGGTGGCGCCCACCAGATGCATGCCGTCGACGGGGACGCCGGGGCTCTTCACCGTCCACACCCGCGAGCCGTCCCCGGCCCGGATGCGGGTCGCGACGACGCTGCCGCCCCCGCAGAACAGCGCGTCGCCGTGCGCGACGCACCGCAGCTCGTCGGGGATGTCCGGGCGTCCGCCGGGCACGGTCTCGTGCCACGGCGCGAAGCCGCCCGGCAGCGCGGCGCTCGCCGCCGCCGGGCTGTTGCCCTTGGCGCCGCCGCCGTTGCCCCCGAAGCCGCCCGCCGTCAAGGCGGCGACTCCGCCGCCGATCGCCGCCACCGCGACCGCGACGGCGAGCACGGGACGCCAACGGCGACGCAGCCGGCGGCCGACGGAGGTGTCGGTGCTCCCCGTATCGGGATCGGCCGGAGCGGTGGTCGACGGTGCCGGCGTCGGGGCTGCCGGGGCTGCCGGGGCTGCCGGGGCTGCCGGGGCTGCCGGGGCCGGGGTCGCCGGCGTCGCGAGGTGATGTTGGGTGAGGATGTCGCGGGTGCGGCCGGCGCCGACTCCGTTCGCGTCGGTCTGGCCGAGGTCGGCCGGCAGGTCCCGCAGCAGCACGAGGAGTTCGTCCGCCGAGGGGCGCCCGTCGGGCTCCTTGGCCAGGCACGACTCGACGACCGTGCGCAAGGCCCCCGGCACGTCGTCCAACGACGGCTCCTCGTGCACGACCTGGTACGCGGCGATGTAGGGGCTGTCCGCGTCGAACGGCCCGTGGCCCGTCGCTGCGTACGCCAGCAGCGTCCCCAGCGAGAAGACGTCGGACCGCGGCCCCACGTCACGCGGCGCCTGCAACTGCTCCGGCGACATGAAGGGCGGCGTACCGATGACCCGCCCCGTGATCGTCAGCGTCTGCTGGTCCGCGGCGCGCGAGATGCCGAAGTCGATGACGCGGGGGCCCTCGGGCGAGAGCACGACGTTGGCGGGCTTCAGGTCACGGTGGACGACCCCCACCCGGTGGATGTCCCGCAGCGCCTCCGCCAGCCCGATGGCGAGCCTCCTCAGCTCCGCTCCGCTCAGCGGGCCCTTCGTGGCGATGTGCCGGGCGAGGGTGTGCCCCTGGATGTAGGTCGTCGCCATCCACGGCTGCTCGGCCTCAGGGGCGGCGTCGACCACGGCGGCGGTGAACGCGCCGCTCACCCGCCGCGCCGCCGCCACCTCCTGCCGGAAGCGGATGCGGAACTCGTCGTCCGCCGCGAACTGGGGGTGGATCAGTTTGATCGCGACAGGTCGCCCCGAACTCGTACGGGCCAGGAAGACCGTGCCCATGCCACCCGAGCCGAGCCGCGCCTCCAGCGGATAACCGCCGATCTCGGCTGGATCACCTCCGCGCAGCGACACTCTTCCCGACCTCCCGTTCCCTGTGCACCTCTGCCACCACGGGCCTGCGTACCTGTCCTGCACACAAACTAGCCGCAGGGCAGTACAGCAGAGCACGGCGGGTGACGAACAGGGACCCCAGGTCCGCCCCCGTGCCGCACCCGACGAAGCCCCGCCGGGAGGAGGCCCGGCCCTCTCGCACCGGCCCTGCGCGCATTCCTCCCCCACCGTCCACGCCCCATGCCCAGCGACGTGCTGGGCATGGGGGTTGGAGGTGGCGGTGGAGGGGGGGACCTGCGGGTCAGGGGGCAGGGGTCAGGGCGTGCCGCCGGGGAGTGGAGTCCCTGGCCGGTCGATGGTGTCGTGGACGCGCACGATGCCGCCGTAGGTCGAGACGTAGGCGGAGCCGTCGGGGCCGAGGGTGATGGGGGACCAGTTGTTGTTGACGGCGTCGCCGGTGCCGGTGGGGATGCGGAAACGGGTGCGGCCGGTGCGCCAGTCGATGCCCGTCAGGTACCAGGCGTCGATGCCCTGGGCGTTGGACGGCTTGGTGTAGGCGTACAGGATGCCGTTGGCGCGGGAGAGTTTGGTGACGACGGTGGGGGACTGCTCCGGGCTGGTCCAGGCGACGTGGCAGCCGCGGCCGTCCGGGTCGACCTCGACCTTGGTGATGCCGCCGGGGGTGCTGCGGCCCTGTTGGGTGTCCTTCAGCGAGGTGTAGCCGTAGTCGTTCTCCACCGAGAAGCCGTTGCCCCAGGAGGTGAGGGAGTTCTCGGTGGCGCCGGCGCCGGGGGCGAAGACCGGCACCGAGCAGACCAGGCGGTCGCCGGTGGGGTGGTCGCCGCGGCGGTAGACGTTGACGTGCATGCGGGGGTCGGCGTTGTCGGTGATCGCGACGTAGCGGTCGGTCAGTGCGGGGGTGGCGCCGGTGCCCTGGTTGATCTGGCCGGGCTTGTGCCGGGTGCCGCGGTCGTAGCTCTCCTGCCAGGCGATGCGCGGGGTGCCGTCGGGGGCGGCGTGCAGTTCGTACAGCGCGTGGTCGGTGGCGACGTAGGCGCCGTCCGGGCCGGTGGAGAAGGAGTTCTCGATCTGCTCACCGGGGCGGTGGATCGACCTGACCGTACCGGTGGCGGGGTTGACGGTGCCGATCCGGCCGTGGTCGCTGACCCACCACAACAGCCCCTGGTAGTCGGCCTGCACGGCGGTGACCGGGTCGCACTCGCCGGCCGGGTCGGGGTCCGCCGCGGTGGCGCAGTCGTGCGGCAGGTGCGGGCGCAGGTCCCAGTCGTCGGTGCGGTGGAAGCTCCACCGTCCCCGGGCGTCGCGCCGCACGGCCAGGCGCTGGACGTGCTGGTCGGCGCTGGCGATCACGATGCGGTCGTGGTTGTCCAGGTAGTAGTAGGAGCCGGAGGTGTCGGAGAACATCACCGCCGGATCGCCGG
This sequence comes from Streptomyces lunalinharesii, assembly GCF_039532155.1. Classification (NCBI taxonomy): domain Bacteria; kingdom Bacillati; phylum Actinomycetota; class Actinomycetes; order Kitasatosporales; family Streptomycetaceae; genus Streptomyces; species Streptomyces lunalinharesii. Next base: position 106,297 of record NZ_BAAARK010000017.1, on the reverse strand, counting down.
TGGCCGCGGCCTGGTACGTGGACGGGCGGACCGGCAGCGGGTAGACCGCGAGGTCCTTGAGGGTGGTGGGGTCCTCCAGGCGCAGCGTCGGGTGGTGGGAGGCGCCGCCGCAGTTGAGGACCATGAGGCCGTTGCGCAGGAAGGTGGCGGTGGCGCACTGCGGCGGGTCGCCGGGGCTGGTGGCCTTGCCGACGTCGGTCACCTGCGGGTGCCGGCCGAGCGGGCCGGACTGCGGCTGGGTGTTGGTGGCCTGGCTGTCACCGTGCATGGCGCTGGTCCCGTTCGGTGCCATGAACGGGTTCTGGGTTGCGCGGCCCGGTACGGGGCGGGGGACGACCGGGGCACCGGTGGATCCGGGCGTCCGGCCGGCAGCGGAGGCGTCGGGGGCGTCGGGCCGAGGGGCGGCCTGGCTCGGCGTGATGCCGGTGAGGAGGAGGGCCGAGGCGGCGGCGAGGGCGGCGGTCGCGGTGCGCGCGGTCCCGCGCCGGCTCCTGGCCGACGGGCGTAGGGGGTGTCGGATCCGTTGCTTCCTGTTTTCGGGCATGCGGGTGGCCTCCGGTTTCGGGGCAGGGTCGGGCGGCTCCCGCCGCGCTGAATTAAGGCGAGTGACTTAATAAGGTATACGCCTTAAACTGTTGCGATGACCAGAGGGAGTAGCGCACGGGCCGCCATCGCCGCGGCGGCCCTGCGGATGTTCGCCGAGCGGGGCATCGACGCCGTTTCGCTGCGGGAGATCACCGCCGCCGCCGGCCAGCGCAACAAGTCCGCGGCCCAGTACCACTTCGGCACCAAGGAACAACTGGTCCGGGAGATCTTCGAGCGCAACGCCCGCGAGGTGAACGCCCGACGGCAACGGCTCCTCGACGCGCTGACCGCGGCCGAGCGGGGTCCGGGCGTTTCCGCCCTGGTCGATGCGCTCATCCGCCCGCTCGCCGAGACCGTCGACGAGCACAGTCACTACGCCCGCTTCCTGGCCCAGGTGTCCCTGCACCCGTGGATCGAGGCGCTGGCGGCCGCGGACCCCGAGGTGACCAGCAGCATCAAGGCCGTCTTCACCGCCCTCGCCGAACGCCTGGACCACGTGCCGGCCCCCGTCCTGCGTACCCGGCTCGCACTCGGGATGACCCTCACCGTCCATGCGTTGGCCGCCTGCGAACGCGGCCTGCCGCCGGGCGACCCGGACAACGACCGGCGCACCGCCCTCCTCACCGTCAACCTCGTCGACAGCCTCGTCGGCAGCCTCACCGCCGCCGTCTCACCGGCGGCCCTGGACCTCTTGGCGGGCGGGAGCGCAACCCCGGCCAGCGGCTGGACCTGGCCGTTGCTCATCGGGGCGGAGGGGGGAGGGTGATTCAGGGTGATTCCCCCGGGGGGAAGGTGAAGTGACGGTGCGTCAGGGGTGGGTGGACCACGACGCAGCAGGTGGCACGCGGTCCACGACCCGTCTGCGCGGCGTCGAACGTCACCGGCCAGGCAGCCAGTCAGTCGGCCGGCCAGCCAGTCGGCCAGCCGGGCCGGTGCGCCCGGGCCTGGCGCCGTCGCCGGACGTCACCGGCGGACCTCGTCACAGGTGGGCCGGCACCGCCTGGCGGGGGCGTTCGCCGTCCTCGTGGTCGGCTGCGGCGGCGGGCAGCCGCTGGATGAGGAGGGCGGCCCCCATGGCGAGGACGAGGAGGGCCAGCGAGGTGTACAGGGCGCCGGTGTAGGCGTCCGCGCCCTGGGCGCCGCCGGTGCCGGCGGCGGTGACGAGGCCCGAGGCGAGGGCGGTGCCGAGCGATGCGCCGATGCCGAAACAGGCGCCGGTCAGACCGGTGAGCGCCCCCTCCTGACCCTGGGGTGCCAAGACCACGGCGAGGCCGTTGAGCGCGGTGATGCTGATGCCGTTGTAGGTGAGGCCGAGGACGGCCAGGGCCGCGAAGAGCGCCCAGCCGCTGTGCAGGAAGGCCACCGCGACGGCGAAGGCGAGCAGCGAGCCCGCCGCGCCCATCAGTGCGATGCGCCGCCAGCCGAACCGCGGGCCGAGGCGGCCGGCCAGCGGGGCGCCGACCACGCCGATGGCGGAGGCCGGGGTGGCGTACAGGAGGGCGGCGTGGGTGGCGGAGAGTCCGTAGCCGGCGTGCGGGTCCTGGGTGAAGAGCGGGATGGTCAGGGCGAGGGCGCCGAACGCGCCGGCGAGGGTGAGGGTGACGGTCAGCAGCAGCGGCCAGGCGCGGCGCGAGGCGAGCAGCCGGACGTCGATCACCGCGGTGGCGGCGGTCCCCGCCGCGGCGGTGGCGGACCGGCGGTGGTCGCCGCGGGCGCGTTGGACCAGGACGAAGGCGATCAGGGCGAGCAGGCCGCCGGCGAGGCTGAGCGCGGTGGGCAGGGAGGTCCAGCCCCAGGAGGCGCCCTGGGCCAGCCCGACCAGCAGCCCGGTCAGGCCCAGCGCGAGCAGGCCGGCCCCCAGCCAGTCCATCCGGCCCCGGGACGTGGGCGGGACGGCCGGCACGCCGCGGAACACGGCGGCGGTGCCGAGCACGGCGAGCAGCAGGCTGCCGAGGAAGATGGCGCGGAAGCCGACGGTGTCGGCCAGCCAGCCGCCGGCGATGGCGTCGACGCCCGCGAAGCCGCCGTTGACCGCGCTGATGATGCCGGCCGCGCGGCCGAAGGCGGCCGGGTCGAGGACGTCGTTGAGGGTCAGGAAGGCCAGCGAGAAGGTCGCGGCCGAGACGCCCTGGAGCACGCGTCCGGCGAGGAAGACGGCGATGTTCGGCGCCAGTGCGCAGGCCAGGCTTCCGGCGATCAGCATCGCCAGGCAGGCCAGCATCATCGGCTTGCGGCCCCGGTAGTCGCTCAGCCGCGCCAACGTGACTTGCCCGACCGCCGCGAACAGGAAGAACAGCGTCTGTGACAGCCCGACCAGGCCGCTGGTGGTGTGCAGGCGCCGGACCACGTCGGGCAGCGCCGGGCTGAGCATCGTGGCGTTGATCTGGTACCCGAGCACGGCCAGCATCAGGGCCGGCAGCATGAAGCGCGGGTTCGCGGGCCGCGCCGTACGGGGGCGCTCACGGCACGTCATGGGCATGACGGCTCCTCGGGGCTGGGCTGGGCTGGGCGGGACGGGGTGCGGAGCGGGGGTCGGTGGCGGGCCGACAGCGGGCCGACGGCGGGCCGGCCGGCGCGACGGGCGGTGCACGGCTGCCTCATGTCGCTTGCTTGTCGGACAAGCTCACGTCGGTCGCACCGGTCTATCTCGCCTTCAACAGAGTGTCAATGCTTCTTTGTCGATCCTTTGAGGGAGCGAAACGCGTCGCACATCCGTGAACTGCCGGTGGAGAAAGCCGGAACGGAGGGAAAACCGCAGGTCGATGGCGCGATCGAGGAGAATGGTCAGGTGTCGGACCACGATCACGGAGAGAGGACCATGGTTGCCAGACAACCTCAACGGAGGCCGGTCGTCCTGCTGTACGAGCGGATGGTGGAGGCCATCCGCACCGGCAGCTATCCGCCGGGGTCGACCCTGCCGACCGAACCGCTGCTGGCCGCCGAGTTGGGGGTGAGTCGGCCGGCGCTGCGCGAGGCGTTGATCCTGCTCCAGGAGGACGGCGTGATCACCGTGCGGCGCGGGGTGGGGCGCACCGTCAACCACCACCTGCCGCCGCGCGGCTTCGAGTGCCTCAAGTCGCTGGAGGCGCTGCTCGGCCAGGGCGGTCCGGTCGTGGTCCGGGCCCTGGCCCGCGGATACGAGGAGCCGACCGACTTCTCCACCCAGCACCTGCTGTTGCCGGGCAGCGGTCGGGTCCGCTTCTGGGAGAGCCTGCTGGAGGTGGGCGGGGTGCACGGCTGTCTCACCCAGGAGTGGGCCGCCCCGGACGACGTGCTGGGCCGGGTCCTGCCGCAGGCCGCCGAGGCGTTCGACGGGCCGGGCGCGCGGACCGCGTCGCTGCTCGGCCTGCTCCTGGACGCCGGGCGGCACCTCCCGCTGACCGGCAGCAGCAGCATCACGGCCACCACGCTCGGCCGGCAGCGCGGCGCCCAACTGGGCCGCCCGGGAGACACCCCCGCGCTGCTGGTCACCCAGGTCGTCCGGCTGGACCGCACGCCGTTGCTGGCCGCCAAGCACATGCTGCCGCCCGGCGTACCGGCACTCCAGGTCTGGCACGCCCGCTGAGGGTCGGCGCGGGGCGGACCTCGCGCCCCAATGGTCCGGTGACGGGCGGCTTCGGCCGCCGGCGCTTCGCCCGACACGGGAAGTCGTGCCATACTCCCGCCCCATGACCTTGTCTGACAAGCTGCGGCTGGAATCTCCGACCTCTGCCCGTTCCCTCACCGAGGACCAGATCCGTCGTGCGCCGAAGGTGCTGCTCCACGACCACCTCGACGGGGGGCTGCGGGCGGCGACGATCATCGAGTTGGCGGCGGCGATCGGCTACCGGGACCTGCCGACCACCGAGCCGGTGGCGTTGGCCGACTGGTTCCGCGACGCGGCCGACTCGGGCTCGTTGGAGCGGTACTTGGAGACCTTCGCGCACACCTGCGCCGTGATGCAGAGCGCCGAGGCGCTGTTCCGGATCGCCGCGGAGTGCGCCGAGGACCTGGCCGCGGACGGGGTGGTCTACGCCGAGGTGCGGTACGCGCCCGAGCAGCACCAGGCCGGCGGGCTGACCCTGGACCAGGTGGTCGAGGCGGTCAACGCCGGCTTCCGCGAGGGCGAGCGCCGGGTGGCGGCGGCCGGCCGACGGATCCGCGTCGGCACGTTGCTGTGCGCGATGCGGCACGCCGACCGGGCGGTGGAGATCGCCGAGTTGGCCGTGGCCCACCGCGACCGCGGGGTGGCGGGTTTCGACATCGCCGGCGGGGAGATCGGCAACCCGGCCGGGCGGCACGCCGAGGCATTCGACTACCTGCGCAGTCAGGGCGCCCGGGTGACCGTGCACGCCGGCGAGGCGGTCGGTGCGGAGTCCATCCGCGAGGCGGTGCTGCGGTGCGGCGCCCACCGCATCGGGCACGGGGTGCGGATCACCGACGACATCACGATCGACGCCGACGGGCGCGTCACGCTCGGCCGGTTGGCCTCCTACGTCCGTGACCAGCGCATCGCGTTGGAGGTCTGTCCGACCTCCAACCTCCAGACCGGTGCCGCGGTCGGCTACCCGGAGCACCCCGTCGACCTGCTCCGGCGGCTGGGCTTCCGGGTCTGCCTGAACACCGACAACCGCCTGGTCAGCGGCACGACCATGACCGAGGAGTTCCAGCACCTGCGGGACGCCTTCGGCTACGGCGCCGCCGAACTGGAGGAGTTCACCGTCCACGCGGCCAAGGCCGCCTTCCTCCCCTTCGACGAACGCACCGCCCTGATCAACGAGGTGGTTCTTCCCGGCTACGCGCACCTGCGGGCCCGGGAACTGGGCCGGGTGCCGGTGCGGGAGGGCGACGCCGCCGCTGCGGCGTGAGCCCACCCGCACGACGGACGGCATCCGCACCAGGGGCCGGGACCGGGCTTGCTGGCCCCGGTCCCGGCCCCGCCGAAGTCGCCGCGCCGGCACCGCCCCTCGGGTAGCATCGGCGGCTCCAAGTCACCGGTACGGGGGAAGTCCGGATGGTCGCGCGGTACGTCGTCTCGCCGCAGGGTGCCCGTCGCGCGCACCCGGACATCGGCTCCGCCCTGGCCGCCGCCGCCCGGCGGGGCCGAGCGGCCCGGGTGGAGATCGCGCCCGGCCGCTACGAGGAACTGCTCTCGGTCGAGGGCGACGTCGAGTTGGTCGCGGTCGACGGCCCGGGCTCCGTGGTGGTGCACCGCCCGCGCGGCACGGTCCTGGACGCCGCCGGGACGGTCCGGGTGCACGGCCTCGTGCTGAGCGGCCGGGACGCCGACGTCGTCAACTGCTGTGCCGGCACGCTGGTGTTGGACCACGTCGAGGTGCGGGCCCCGGGCGGCGTCGGCGTGCACGCGCGGCCGAACACCACCGTGACGCTGCGGGACAGCGAGGTGCGGCACGGCCGGACCCTCTTCGCCGGGGCCGACGGCCGCATCGAACGGTGCCGGTTCGTCGACGCCGCCGACAACGCGGTCGCCGCCATCGAAGGCGCCCGCATCACCGTCCGCGACAGCTGGATCGGCGGCAGCCGCCTCCACGGCGTGCGGGTCAGCGACGCGCGGGCCGAGGTCACCGGGTGCCGGCTGACCGGCACCCGGAAGGCGTCCCTGGTGGCGGACACGCAGGCGGAACTCGCCGTGGCCGACTGCGCGATCGACGCCGTGGACGCCGAGGCCGTCCTGTTCATCGAGCAGTCCCGCGGTTCCGTGGACGGCATCCGGGTCACCGACGCGCAACACGGGATCGCGGTCGCGAGCGGCGCCGACCCGGTGGTGCGCGGCTGCACGCTCACCGGGTGCCGGGACACCGGCATCAACGTCCAGACGGGAGGCCGCGGCAGGTTCGAGGACTGCACGGTCGTCGCCGCCGGCAACATCGCGGTGTTCTCGACCGACGGCGGGGCCCCCGACGTCCACGGCTGCCGCATCGCGGGAGGCAACGTCGGCATCGCCGTGACCGCGGCCGCCAGGGGCCGCTTCGCCCGGATCGAGGTCGAGGACCTGACGAGCGTGGCACTGCGGGTCCGCGACGAGTCCACGGCCACCTTCGAGCGGGTCCGGGTGGCGCGCTGCCCGTCCGGCCTGGAGACCAAGGGGGGCGTGGGCACCACCGCCGAGGTCGTGGACGCCGCGTTCCGCGACTGCGGCATGTCCGCCGTGGAGGTGCTCGGGCACTCCCGGGCCACGCTCAAGGGCGCGGTCGCCGAGCGCGGGCGGCTGGGCTTCGGCGTCGGCGAGGACGGCCAACTGTTCCTGCACGACTGCGCGGTGACGGCGGTGAGCGCCGGTGGCGCGATCGGCTTCGGCGCGGCGCGGCTCGTCGCGCGCGACCTCACGGTGACCGGCTCGGCGGCGTTCGGCGTCTGCGGGCTGGGTTCCGCCTATCTGGACGTGGTGAACGGCCGGTTCGTCGACTGCGCGGCCGTCGGCGCGAGCTTCGACGAGCGGGCCACCGGCCGGCTGGCGGACTGCGCGATCGACGGCGACCGGGGCGCGGCCGTACTGGACAACGGCCGCGTCGAGCTGGTCTCCCTCCGCACGACGCTGCGGGTCGTCAAGCGGGAGCCGAAGCCGGCCGAGCCCGCCCCGACGATCGTCAACAACTTCCACGGCCCGGTCTTCAACGCCGCCGCCACCGGCATCCAGTTGGCGTGGAACAACCACGACGTCATCCAGCAGCAGACCAACGAGGACGGATCCCGCACATGAGTGAGCCGCAGCACGATCAGCACTCCTCCGGGCCGGTGTTCAACGGCGCCGTCTCCGGATCCCAGTTCGCCTGGAACAACGAGACGGCCCACCAGAACCAGCAGAACGTGGGCGGCGCGACGCCGGGCTTCGAGGCGCTCACCGCGCTCGTCACCGACCTGCTGCGGGAACTGCCCCGGGTCGGCCTGGCCGCTCAGGACCGTGCGGACACCGAGGAGGCGGCCCGCGCGGTGCTCGCGACGCTCGCCGAGCCGACCCCGCCACAGGCGGGCCGGCTCCGCCAGGCGCTGGCCGTGCTCAAGGGCGTCCTGGCCCCGGTCGCGACCGGGTTGGCGGCCGGTACGGCGGCCGGGGCGCAGGACTGGGCCCGCACCGCGATCGAGGGTTTGACCCACAGCCTGTGACGTCCCGGCGCGGCCGCCGGGGTAGGGCACAGGGACGGACCGGGGTCGAGCCCGCCGCCGGTCTGACGTCTCACTGAAGGAGCTGGAGATGACGACCGCCATCAAGCACCACGACGTCGAGGTCAACGGAGTGCGGCTGCACGTCGCCGAGCAGGGGGAGGGGCCGCTGGTCCTGCTGCTGCACGGCTTCCCCGAATGCTGGTACTCCTGGCGGCACCAGTTCGCCCCGCTCGCCGCGGCCGGGTACCGGGTCGTCGCCCCCGACCAGCGCGGCTACGGCCGCAGCGACCGCCCCAAGGACCCGTCCTCGTACACCGTCCACCACCTCACCGGCGACGTCGTCGCGCTGATCCACGCACTGGGGGAGTCCCGCGCCTTCCTGGTCGGCCACGACTGGGGCGCCCCGGTGGCCTGGACGACCGCACAGCTCCGTCCGGACCTGGTGCGCGGCGTCGCCGGCCTCAGCGTGCCGCCGTTCCCGCGCGGCCGGCAGTCGATGGCCGCCGCGTACCGCCAACAGCTGGGCGAGCGCTACTACTTCGTCTACTTCCAGGAGCCGGGCCGGGCCGATGCCGAGCTGGCGCGGGACGTCCGCGCCACCTTCCGGCGGATCCTGGCCGGGCGGCCCGCGGACGGCGACGGCCTGCTCTGGTACGCCCCGGCCGACGGGCGGCTCCTCGACGCGCTGGCCGACCCCGGGGAGCTGCCGGCCTGGCTGACCGAGGCCGACCTCGACGCGTTCGTCGCGGAGTACGCCCCGCATGGCGCCGAGGCGTTCACCGGCGGCCTCAACTGGTACCGCGCCACCGACCTCAACTGGGAACTGACCGCCGCACTGGACGGGTTGCCGGTCACCGTGCCGGCGCTGTTCCTCGCCGGCGAACAGGACATCGTCACCGCCCTGCCCGCGGCGCGGGACTTCATCGCCGCGTTGCCGCAGGTGCTGCCGCGACTGCACCACAGCGCACTGCTCCCGGACTGCGGCCACTGGACGCAGCAGGAGCGACCCGACGAGGTCAACGCGGCCTGCTGGACTTCTTCGGCAGCGTTCGGGACTGACGTTCGGGACTGACGTCCGGGGCTGGCGTCCGGCGGGCGGTGGCGGGCGGGGTCGGTAGGAGCGCGCCCCGCCCGCCCGGACCGGAATCGGCCAAGTGCGGTGGCCGGAACCGGAGTTCGGGGCCGGGCGTCGGTACCACCATGGCGAGGAGCACGGGGGTGCCGCAATGACAGAGCCTTTCGAGATGGGCGTGTTCGCCCTGAGCGGGGAGCTGCGCCGGCTCGGGCCGTACCGGTTGCTCGGCCAACTGGCCACCGGCGGGATGGGCGTGATCTACCTCGGGCGGGATCCGGGCACCGGCCGGATCGCCGCCGTGAAGACCCTGCTCGCCCCCGGCGGCGTCACCGCGGAGGCCCGCAAGCGCTTCGACCGGGAGGTCCGGCTCGCCCGTCGCGTCACGAGCACCCACACCGCCCGGGTGTGGGACTCCGACGTCGAGGCCGGCCGACCCTGGATGGCCATGGAGTACGTGCCGGCGCCCTCGTTGGAGGCGCTGGTGGTGCAGCAGGGGGCCCTGGGGGACGAGCGGGCCGTGCGCTGGATCGCCTCCGGGGTCGTGCGGGCGCTGGCCGAACTGCACGGCAAGGGCATCGTGCACCGGGACGTCAAGCCGCTGAACATCCTGCTGTCCGCCGACGGACCGAAGGTCATCGACTTCGGCATCTCCCACGCCAGCGACCTCACCAGCACCCAACTCACCCTGGGCACCATCGCCTTCGCCGCGCCGGAACAGGCCGACGGGCAGCCCAGCACCCCGGCCTCGGACGTCTACGCCCTCGGCATCACCCTGTACTACGTGGCCTGCGGGAAGCTGCCCTACCCGCCGACCCACGAGCCGTTGCAGCAGCTCAACTACGTCCGGCGGGCCGCCATCGACCTGGCCGGACTGCCCCCGGAGCTGACCGGAGTGGTCCGCGACTGCCTCGCGGTCGACCCCGACGACCGGCCCACCGCCGAAGAGTTGGTCCGACGCTTCGCGAAGGGCACCACCCGGGTTCTGCCGCCCGGCTGGACGTCACTGATCGGGCGGTACGCCGACCAGGGCCGCCGGCTCCGCCGCGCCGCCGACCAGGCGGAGGCCGAGACCGTCACCCGCAGCTGGACCTCGGACCTCCCGGGCCGGACCAAACTCCTCACCCAGGAGCCGGCGGAGCGGGCGGACGCACCGCGGCGGTCGCGCCCGGAGCCGAGGAACGACCCGCCCCCGGCGGCGTCGCGTCCGGACGGGAAACCGGCACGCACGGTCGAGTGGGGCGCGATGCTCGGGGCCGTACTCGTCGTCCTGGCCCTCGTCTTGCTGGTCCAGCACCGCAACGACGCGTCGCCGGACACGGCGACCGGTGGGCCGACGAGCAGCACCTCCGACGCCACCACCTACAGCGCCGCCCCGACGACCTACGGCCCCGAGCCGACCACGTACGGCCCCGAGCCCACGACGTACAGCCCCGGCCCCACGACCTACAGTCCGCGCCCGACCCCGTCCAGCGCCGACGACCTCGCCTTCGGCCGGATCGCCGCCGACGACTGCCTGGGCAACCGCTACGACGCGAACTGGACGCCCGACACCCCGACGGTGACCGGCTGTGCGGGCTCCGACGCCTACTACCGGGTGCAGTCCGTTTCGCGGTCGGTGACCTGCACCTCCGACGACATGACGTGGTTCCACACCAACGGCGACAGCACCGAGGCCAACCTCTGCCTGCGGCGCAACTACGCCGTCGGCCAGTGCATGTTCGCCGTCGCGCAGGGCTCCTCGACGCTCTCCGTCTACACCAACGCCCTCACCCCGTGCGGCGCCGGCATCCCGGACAAGTACCAGTACACCGTCCAGGTCACGCGGGTGTTCCCCAACGGTGCGCCGAACGACGCCTGCGGCGGCGACCGGCTCTGGAAGACCGACGGCGCCACCGTCTACTGCGGCAAGGCGATCTGGAAGCGGCACGGACTGCCCGACATGTAGGGCGCCGCCGGGCGCGGCCGGTCACAACTCGCCGGCCCGCCACCGGGACTCCTCGTCGGCCAGGGCCGCCGGACACGGGGTGCGGCGCACCGCGGCCAGCCAGGCGTGCAGGAGCGGGCCGAGGGGCGCGGGGGCGTCCGGGGGCGCGCTGCCGTCATCGGTGAGCACGGCGAGGAGGGCCGCCGCGGTCGGTTCGTCCGGGGCGCAGGAGGGGCAGAGCACGGATTCCCGCAGACCGTGCACCGGCGCTCCGGAGCGGTTGCGCCAGGTGTGGGGGTGGCGCACCACCAGGAGCACCGGGGTCCGGCACCGGGGGCAGGAGGGTGCGGCGGGGTCGGCGGGGTCGGCGGTGGTGTTCATGCCAGGCCCGCCCAGGCTTCGGCGCCGAACGCGCCCTTGACGTCGGAGGCGAGGGTGCCGGCGTTCACCGTGGCGGGCAGGGCGTAGACGGTGGTCTTCGCGGTGCCGCGGAGGCTGAGGTGGACGGGGTGGTCGCCGGGGTGGTCGGCGAGGAGCCGCTTGAGTTCGTGCACCCCGTCCTCGGTGAGGCGGTGCGCGAGGAAGACCAGCCGCACCGGAGGCCGTCCGCCGTGCTCGGCCGCGGACACGTCCAGCACGGCGAGTTCCCGGCCGAAGACGTTCAGGGTGCCGTCGCGGTCCTCGAGCCGGCCGCGGACGGCGATGACGGCGTCCTCGGTCAGCGCGGGCTGCACGAGGTGGTAGGCGGCCGGGAAGAACAGCACCTCGATGCTGGCGTCGCGGTCCGCGAGGGTGACGATGGCCCAGGCGTTGCCCTGTTTGGTCACCTTGCGCTGGATGCCGGCGATCAGCCCGGACAGCTGCACCTCTCCGGTGGTGCGGCCGGAGCCGAGCAGTTCGGCGAGCGAGCAGTCCCGCGCGCCGGCGAGGACGTGTTCGGCGCCGTCCAAGGGGTGGGCGGAGACGTACAGGCCGAGCATCTCGCGTTCGGTGGCGAGCAGTTGGCGGCGCGGCCACTCCTGCGCGTCGTCCGGCAGGTCCAGCCCGAAGGCCGGTCGGTCGTCGGCCCCGCCGCCGAGCCCGGCGAACAGGTCGTCCTGGCCGAAGCCGGCCGCCTTCTTCACCGGGATGATCGCGTCGATGGCGCCCTCGTGGACCGCGGTCAGTCCCCGGCGGGTGTGGCCGAGGGAGTCGAAGGCGCCGGCCTTGATCAGGGACTCCACGGCCCGCTTGTTCAGCGCGGGCAGGTCGACCTTGTCCACGAAGTCGGCGAACGAGGCGAACCTCCCCTTGTGCCGGCGGGCGTCGACGACGGCCTCGATGACGGCGTCACCGACGTTGCGCACCGAGCGCAGCCCGAACCGCACGTCGTCGCCGACCGCGGTGAACTCCGCGACGGACTCGTTGACGTCGGGCTGGAGGACCCGGACGCCGTTCTTGCGGGCGTCGGCGAGGTAGACGGCGGCCTTGTCCTTGTCGTCGCCGACCGAGGTGAGCAGCGCGGCCATGTACTCCGCCGGGTAGTTGGCCTTGAGGTACGCGGTCCAGTAGGAGACGAGGCCGTAGCCGGCGGTGTGCGACTTGTTGAAGGCGTAGCCGGAGAACGGCAGCATCACGTCCCACAGGGCCCGCACCGCCTCGTCTGAGTAGCCGTTGGCGCGCATGCCGCCGTGGAACTTCTCCCACTCCGCGGCCAGCACCTCCGGTTTCTTCTTGCCCATCGCGCGGCGCAGCATGTCGGCGCCGCCCAGCGTGTAGCCGGCCAACTGCCGGGCGATGGCCATGATCTGCTCCTGGAAGATGAGCAGGTGGTGGGTGGAGCCCAGGATCGGCTCCAGGGCCTCCTTGAGCTCCGGGTGGATGGGCGTCGGGTCCTGTTTGCCGTTCTGCCGCAGGGCGTAGTTGGTGTGCGCGTTGGCGGCCATCGGGCCGGGCCGGTAGAGGGCGTTGGCCGCGGCGATGTCCTCGAAGCGGGTGGGTTCCATCAGTTTGAGCAGGGCCCGCATGCCGCCGCCGTCGAGCTGGAAGACGCCGAAGGTGTTGCCGTCGGCCAGCAGCCGGTACGTCGGGGCGTCGTCCAGGGGGATCACGACGGTGGCCGGGTCGCCGTCCAGGGGGTCCACGGTGGCCAGTTGCACGCCCCGGTTCCCGCGGATGTTCGCCAGCGCCTGGTCGATCACGCCGAGGTTCCGCAGGCCCAGGAAGTCCATCTTGATCAGGCCCATCGCCTCGCACGACGGGTAGTCGAACCCGGTGATCCGGGCGCCGTCCGCGGCCCGCATGTGCAGCGGGATCCGGTCGGTCAGCCGGGTCTTGGACAGGATCACCGCCGCGGCGTGCACGCCGGTGCCGCGGGTCAGGCCCTCCACGCCGCGGGCGGTGTCGATCACCTGCTGCACGTCCGGTTCGGCGGCGTACAGCCGGCGGATCTCGCCGGCCTCGGCGTACCGCTCGTGCGCGGGGTCGAAGAGGGCGGCGAGCGGGGCGGACGTGCCGTTGTGGTCCGGCGGGAGCGCCTTGGTGATCCGTTCGCCGTGTGCGTAGGGGTAGCCCAGGATCCGCGAGGAGTCCTTGATCGCGTTCTTCGCCTTGATCTTGCCGAACGTGTTGACCATGGCGGTGTACGCGTCGCCGTACTTCTCGGTGACGTAGCGGACCATCCGGTCGCGCTGGCGGTCGTCGAAGTCGAGGTCGACGTCCGGCGGGTTGATCCGCTCGGGGTTGAGGAACCGTTCGAAGAGCAGGCCGTGCTCCAGCGGGCAGAGTTCGGTGATGCGGGTGGCGTAGGCGACGAGGGAGCCGGTGGCCGAGCCGCGGCCCGGGCCGATCGGGATCCTGTTCTCCCGGGCGTGCCGGCAGATGTCCGCGACGACCAGGAAGTAGGAGCTGAAGCCCATCGGGCCGATGACCGCCATCTCGGTCTCGAACCGCTCCAGGACGTGCGGGGGGACCGGGTCCCCGTAGCGCAGGCTCAGCCCCTTGAGGACCTCCTTGCGCAGCCAGGACTCCTGCGACTCGCCGTCGGGCAGGTCCGGGAACTGCGGCATCTCGTCGACGTGGTCGAAGACCGCGTCGTAGGGTTCGACGCGCTCGGCGATCAGCAGCGTGTGGTCGCAGGCCGCCGGGAGTTCGGCGAAGAGGCGGCGCATCTCGGCGGCGGACTTCAGGTAGTAGCCGGAGCCGTTGAAGCGGAACCGCCGGGGGTCGTCCTTGTTCTTGCCGACGCCGATGCACAGCAGGTTGTCGTGGGCGTCGGCCTGGTCCTCGGTGACGTAGTGCGCGTCGTTGGTGGCCAGCAGCGGGAGGTCGAGGTCCTTCGCCAGGCGCAGCAGGTCGTCGCGGACGGTCCGTTCGATGTCCAAGCCGTGGTCCATCAGCTCCAGGAAGTAGTTCTCCCGCCCGAAGAGGTCCTGGTAGGCGCCGGCCGCGGCCCGTGCCTGCGCGTACTGGCCGAGCCGCAGCCGGGTCTGGACCTCACCGGAGGGGCAGCCGGTGGTGGCGATGATGCCGTCCGGCCGCTGTGCGATCAGCTCGCGGTCCATCCGCGGCTTGCCGGCCGGGAACTGGCCCTCGTAACTGGCCTGCGTGGAGAGCCAGAACAGGTTCCGCAGGCCCTGGACGTTCTGCGCCCACATGGTGAGGTGGGTGAAGCGGCCGCCCCCGGAGACGTCCTTGGACCCTTCGCCGTCGTCGCTGACGGCGCGCCGGCCCCCGGGGCCCCAGAACTCCTGCTTCCGGGTGAACCGGGACGACGGCGCCACGTACGCCTCGATCCCGATGATCGGCTTGACCCCGTCGAAGCCCTTCGCGACCTGCGCGAACTCGTAGGCCCCGAACATGTTCCCGTGGTCGCTCATGGCGATCGCCGGCATCTGCTGCCGGGCCACCTCGGCGAACATCGGCTTGAGCTTCTGCGCGCCGTCCAGCATCGAGTACTCGGTGTGGTTGTGCAGATGGACGAAAGTGTCCGACACGGGTGCGTCACCTCCGGGAGGATGGGCGGCCCCACCCGGCCGGAGCCGCGGCGGTGGCCGTGCGGGCAGTCAGCAACGGAGCCGTGGGACGGACCGACCGGACCGTCCGCCACTCCGGACCCTTGCATGCCGAGTACAACCAGCAGTTGTCCATGGTCCAGCTGGGCGTCGTGCCCGTGCGGACTGCGCAGGCGGCACCGGCGGCCGTGCGCACGCCTGCGCGCCGCCGACCTACCGGTGTGTGCTGCGCACTCCCTGGAGTGCAGTCCGGATCCCCGTTGACGACCGCCATCCAAGCCGCCCCCCGCGCGGCGGATCAAACAACCGCCACATCGGCGTGCCACAACGAACTGTTGTGTATGTAGGGTGTCGGCCGTGGACCTCAAAGCTGTGCGGACCTTCGTCGCGGTCGCGGAGACGGGGCAGTTCCAGAAGGCCGCCATCGACCTCGCGCTCACCCAGCAGGCCGTCTCCAAGCGCATCGGCGCCCTGGAGGGCGAGCTCGGCGTGCGCCTGTTCACCCGGACGGCCCGGGGCGCCGCCCTCACCATCGACGGGCAGGCGTTCCTGCCGCACGCCCGGGCCCTCCTCCAGGCCGCGGAGCGGGCGGCGGCCTCCGTGCGACCCGGCAGCCGCGCGCTCCGCGTCGACGTGGTCGGCCGGCGGCTGGCGACGGCCGGCCTGCTGCGCGACTTCCACCGCGCGCATCCCGCCATCACCCTCGACGTGGTCACGCTCTCCGACGCCGACGAGGCCGTCGCCGCCGTCCGGGCCGGCGCGATCGACGCCGCCTTCCGCGCGGTCACCCGGCCCGGCGGCCAGCTGCCCGACGACGTCCGGGCCACCCCGGTCTTCGACGAGCCGCTCCAGCTGTGCGTCGGCCCGGCCCACCGGTTCGCCGCCGCCCCCGCGGTCACCCCGGCCCAACTCGCCGGCCACCGGATCTGGATGCCCGGCGCCGCGCCCGGCACGGAGTGGCGCGCCTACTACGACGACCTGGCCGCCGCCTTCGGGCTGACCCTCGACACGATCGGACCGGACTTCGGCATCGAGGCGCTCCTCGACGCCCTCGCGGACTCCGCGACGCTGGCGACCTTCTTCGGCCGGCGGACCCCCCTCGTCTGGCCCGACGGCCACGACCTGCGGCGGATCACCCTCCACGGTCCGACGCCGGTGTACCCGCACTCGTTGCTCTGGCGCGGCGACAACCCGCACCCCGGACTCACCGCGCTCCGCGACCACCTCGCCGCGCTGCCCGTCGAGCACCCCGACGCCGAGACGTGGCGGCCGAGTTGGGCGCAGCGGCGCACGCCGCCCGGGTAGGCCGGCGGCCCGGCACCGACGTCAGTCGCCCGCCAGCCCCTTGCGGAAGACCGTGGAGCTCCGGGCGACCGTCATGCCGACCCGCAGGTACAGCGCGAGCGCACCGGTGTCCGAATGGGTCCACAGGGTGCAACGCCGCCTGCCGTGCCGGTGGAAGGCGCGGAAGGCGTGGTGCAGCAGCAGGCGGGCGATGCCCCGGTTGCGGTGGTCGGCGTGGACCGCGACCTGCTCGACGTAGCCCTCGCCGGTCTCCGGCAGGTCCAACGACAGTACGGCGCCCACCAGTTGACCGTCGGTGAAGGCCAGCGCCGACAGGGCGGGCGCGAAGGCGGGCCGGTCGACCGTGTGCCGGGCCCACTCCGGGTAGGACTTGCGGCGCGGCTGCCACGCGGCGAACGCGTCCTCGACGAGGCGGTGGGCGGCGCGTTCGTCGCCGGGGCGGAACGGCCGGACCGTGAGGCCCGCGGGTGGCGCGGGCACCACCGGCTCCTCGGGCATGTCGTACGCCAACTGCCAGGACCGCACCAGGGGTTGGTACCCGCGGGAGCGCAGCAGGGCGACGGCGCCGGCGTCGTCGTCCGGCACGGTCTGCGCGATCCCCGCACTCCCGGCCTGACGCGCCCGGGCCTCGGCCCAGTCCAGGAGGGCGGCCCCCAGCCCGCGGCCCCGGTGGGCGGGATGGACGTCCACTTCGCAGCGCCGGTCCACCCAGGCCCGGGCGGCCAGTCGGCCCGCCCGGTCGTGGACCAGCAGGGTGTCGTGCGCCGGGTCCAGCCCCGGGCGGTGGAGGTCCGCGGCGATGCCGCCGGGATCGGTCTCCGCCCGCCCGTGGAGGGCGCGTTCGCAGGCGGCTACCAGGCGGTGGACCGCGGGCACGTCGTCGACCGCGGTCGGTCTGGCCCGGTAGCCCGCGGGCAGGGGCGGCAGGAGTACGGACATCGGCGGAGACTACCCCCGGGGCGGGGCGTCCGCCACGGCCCTCAGCCCGCTTCGGGGTCCGTCGTGGTGCGGTCCACCAGGCGCTCGTAGCGCTGTCGGGCCGCCTGGGGGGTGCCGAGGCCGAGGCCGAAGGAGATCTCCTGCCAGGTCATGCCGCGGCCGCGGGCCATCTGGAGGAGGCCGGCCTCCAGTTCGTCCATCTCCCCGCGCACCATCGGGACCAGACTCAGTGCGGCGGTGACGTCGGCGCGGTCCACCTCCGCTTCGCCGTCCTGGAGCAGGGCGGCCCCGCTGAGCAGGAACGACACGAGCCGGACGGCTTCGTGCGGGCTGACGAAGGCGGGGTTGACCTGGCGCCGGCGCTGTTCCTCGGTGGCCGCGTGCCGCTCGGCGATCCGGAAGAGGGCGGCGTGGGCGCGGTGGGCGCGTGCCAGGCCGGGGTCCGGGGGAGTGAACGGGTCGGTGGGGGCGGCCGGTTGGTCGGACTGCTGGGGCTGTTGCGGTTGCTGGGACTGCTGAGGCTGCTCCGAGGTCGCTGACATGGCGTCAGGATGCCGACTTGAGCGATACGTTGTCAATGGATTTAAGTGAACGAGTTGTTCAATCGCGTTGCGGGTGCAAGGGGTGGGTGCAAGAGGTGGCGGCGTCCGGGGTGAGGGCGTCCGCGGCGGAGGGGTGATCGAAGGCGGGGGAGGGCCGGGTCGCCTCCGTCCTTCGAGGTCTCTTTACCCCCTCCGGGTATGGTGCGCCGGACTTCCCCGCCCCTGCCGGGCGGGGAAGTCCGGGCTCCGGCGTCCGGATGCCCGTCCGGGATCGCGGCCCTACCCTCGGGGTATGCCGGGTCTTCGCGGAGCCCTAGCGGTGGTGGCGTCGGGTGCACTGGCCGGCGCCCTGGTGGGGATTTCGGCACCGGTCTCCGTCGCCGGACCGCAGGTGGCGGCCGACGGAGGGGTCCTCGCCCGGTTCTACGCCCAGCAGCCGGCCTGGCAGCCCTGCCCGGCGGACTTCCCCGGCACCGCGTCGTCCGGCCACGGCTCGGCGCCGCCGTCCACCGCCGCGCCGCCGACCACCGCCGCCGGCCGCTTCCAGTGCGCCCGCCTCGACGTGCCGCGCGACTACGCCCATCCGGAGCGCGGCACGTTGCGCGTCCAGATGGTCCGGCTGCCCGCGACCGGACCGGGCAAGCGGCTCGGCTCGCTCGTCATCAACCCCGGCGGCCCCGGTGATTCAGGCGTCAACTACCTCATGGGCAACAGTGACGGCTTCGCCCACCTCGGCCAGCGCTACGACCTGGTGAGCTTCGACCCGCGCGGCACCGGCCGCACCGAACCGGTCTCCTGCGGCACCGGCTACACCCCGGCCGGCGGCCAGGGCGCGGCCGGCCTCGCCACCGACGAGCAGCGCATCAACGCGGCCTGCGGCCGGTACTCCGGCGCGCTGCTGCCCTGGCTCGGCACGCCGGACGTCGCCCGGGACATGGACGTGCTGCGGTCCGCGGTCGGCGACCGCAAGCTCAGCTACCTCGGGTTCTCCTACGGGACCCGGCTCGGCGCCAACTACGCCCACCTCTTTCCGCGCAACGCCGGCCGGCTGGTCCTGGACAGCGTCGAGGACCCGACCAAGAACACCTGGCAGACCGCGGTCGCCCAGGCGGGCAGCTTCCAGCGGGTGCTCGGCGACTTCGCCGCGGACTGCGTGCGCACCAGCGGCTGCCCGCTCGGTACGGACGCCGCCGGCGCCAACCGCCAACTCACCGACTGGTACCAGAAACTGACGGACCATCCGATCTCCGCACAGGGCACCGACGTGGACGGCACGACCTACGTCTACGCGCTGCGGGAGGCCCTCTACAGCCGCGACAGCTGGCCCTCGTTGCGGGACGCGCTGGCGCAGCTGCGCCGCGGGGACGCCACCGGCATCCTCCAGCTGAGCGGTGGCGGCAGCGGCGGCAGCGGCACCGGCCGGGTCGGCGGCCGCCCCGCACGCGTCCCGACCGAGGCGATGCCCGCCCAGGACCAACTGGCCCTGCGGGCGATCAGCTGCCGGGACACCTCCGAGCGCTACGGTCCCGCCGACTACCCGCGCGCCGTGCGCGAACTCACCCAGGCCTCCCCGCTCTTCGGCCCGGACATCGCCCCGACGCTGCTGGACTGCTACGGCTGGCCGGTCCCGGGCGACGACTCCTCCCGCGAGGTGGCCGCGCACGACGCGCCGCCCGCCCTGCTCGTCGCCACCACCCGCGACCCCGCCACGCCGTACGAGGGCGCCGCGCACATGGCCCGGGCCCTGGGCAACTCCAGCGTGGTGCTGACCTACCACGGCGAGGGCCACGCCGCGTACACCTCCGGCAACCCGTGCGTGCGGCAGAAGGTGGACGGGTACCTGCTGGACGGCGTGCTGCCGGTGGGGGGCAGCGGCTGCCGCTGACCGGCACCGGGACGCTGGGCCCCACGGCCGCCGCGGCGCTCAGCCCGCCTTCCGCCCGCGGCCGGCGGTCTGCTTGGCCGCGGCCGTCCGGCGTGCCGCCCCCGCGCTCTGCTCCGCACCCTTCCCGGTGCCGGTGGCGCCGGTGCCCTTGGTGGCGCGGCCCTTCGTGCCGGCGTCCTTCGTACCGGTGCCCTGCGTGCCGGTGCGCTTCGCCGCCGCGGTCTTCTTCGTCGCCGCCCCGCCCTTCGCGGTGCCGGCCGCGGTCCGTTTCGCGGGCGGCCGCTCGGCGGACTTCCGGGTGGTGGCGGTCTTCCGGGACGCGGTCCTGGTCGTCGGGCCGCCGGCCGACCGCGACCCGCGGCCCGATCCGGCCGTGCCGTCGGTGTCGCCGGTGTCGCCGGTGCCGTCCGCCGCGTCGGCCTCGCCGCGGGTCCGTTGCGCGGCCCGCACGCTGTCCTGGAGGGCCGCCATCAAGTCCACCACCTGGCCCGCCGGCCGCTCCTCGCCCGTCTCGAACGCCGGCTCGCGGTGCGCGAGCTTGGCCGCCACGATCTCCTCCAGGGCCTCCCGGTAGTGGTCGTGCACGTCGTCCTCGGACAGCTCGCCGAAGGAGTCCATCAGCGTCTCGGCGGCCCGCACCTCGTTGGCGGCGACCTTCACCTCCCCTTCCGGGAGGACACCGGTCATCGGACGGATCTGGTGCGGCCACAGCAGCACCTGCATCACCAGCACGTCCCCGACCGGCCGGATCATCGCCAGGGTCTCCCGGCCGTGCAGGGCGATCTTGCCCAGCCCCACCCGTCGGTGCCGTTCCATCGCGTCCCGCAGCAGGGCGTACGGCTTCGCCGCCGCCGGCCCGTCGACGCCCAGGTAGTAGCCCTTGCCCATCTGGAGCGGATCGATGTCGCCGCCCGCCACGAAGGCCAGGATGGTCAGGGTCTTGGCGGTCGGCAGCGGCAGCGCGTCCAGGTCGTCGTCGGTCAGTGGGACGACGGCGCCGTCGTCGGTGCGGTAGCCGCGGCCGATCTCGTCGGGGGAGACCTCGGTGCCTTCGAGGGAGCAGACCGGCTGGTTGCGGACCCGTCCGCCGTCGGCCGTGTGGATCCGCACGAAGCTGACCGCGGCCGTGGGGTCGGTGGCGTTGTAGGCGGCCACCGGGATCGTGACCAGGCCGAAGCTGAGGGAGAACTTCGCGGTGGGGCGCATGGGGGAGCCGCCTTCGTGGTGCGGTTCGGTGCCGTTCCATGCTAGGAGGGCGGCGCCCCGGCCACCTCCCGAGCCGGTCCGCCCGGGCCGCTGCCGCCCGCCTGCGGGCGCCCCGGCGACCGCGCAGCCGACCTGACGTCACGTCACCTGCCCGGCGGGCCCGGGACCGGGCCGCCGGTGGTGCTCACCCGCCGGTCCAGGTCCATTCCGCGACCTCCGGCAGGTCCGTGCCGTGTTCCCGGATCCAGGCGTGGTGGCGGATCCGGGCGTCCGTCATCGCCTGCCGCAGCGCCACCGCGCGCACGCCCAGCCCCGGCACCCGGTCCACCGCGTCCAGCACCAGCCGGAACCGGTCGAGGTCGTTGCGGACGACCATGTCGAAGGGCGTCGTGGTGGTGCCCTCCTCCTTGTAGCCGTGGACGTGCAGGTGCTGGTGGCCGGCGCGGCGGTAGCAGAGCCGGTGGATCAGCCAGGGATAGCCGTGGTACGCGAAGATGATCGGCTTGTCCCGGGTGAACAGGGCGTCGAACTCGGAGTCCGGCATCCCGTGCGGATGGACCTCCGCGGGCAGCAGCCGGGCGAGGTCGACGACGTTGACCACCCGCACCGCGAGCTCCGGCAGGTGACGGCGGAGCAGGTCGGCGGCGGCCAGCGTCTCCAGGGTGGGCACGTCCCCCGCACAGGCCAGCACCACGTCCGGTGCGCGGTCGCCGGTCTCGGTGCCCGCCCACTCCCAGGCACCGGCACCGCGGGCGCAGTGCACCCGCGCCTGGTCGAGGGTGAGCCAGTCGAAGCAGGGCTGCTTGCCGGCGACGATCACGTTGACGTGGTCGCGGCTGCGCAACGCGTGGTCGGCCACGGTCAGCAGGGTGTTGGTGTCCGGCGGGAGGTAGACCCGGACGACCTCGGGGCTCTTGTTGAGGACGTGGTCGACGAAGCCCGGGTCCTGGTGCGAGAAGCCGTTGTGGTCCTGCCGCCAGACGTGCGAGGTGAGCAGGTAGTTGAGGGAGGCCACCGGCCGCCGCCAGGGCAGCCGGCGCGCCGTCTTCAACCACTTGACGTGCTGGTTGACCATCGAGTCGACGATGTGCGCGAACGCCTCGTAACTGGCGAACAGCCCGTGCCGCCCGGTGAGCAGGTAGCCCTCCAGCCACCCCTGGCAGAGGTGTTCGGAGAGCACCTCCATCACTCGGCCGTCCCGGGCCAGGTGCTCGTCGGTGGGGAGCGTGGCCGCCTGCCACGCCTTGCCGGTGGCCTCGTAGACGGCGTCCAGCCGGTTCGAGGCGGTCTCGTCCGGGCCGACGAGCCGGAAGTCGCGGCGCTCGGCCGTCGCCGCCATGACGTCGGCCAGCAGCCCGCCGAGCACCCGGGTCGGTTCGTGCAGCACGGTGCCGGGCTTGTCGACCTCGACGGCGTGCCGCTGGAGCGGCGGCAGCGGCAGGTCGCGCAGCAGCAGACCGCCGTTGGCGTGCGGCGAGGCCCCCAGCCGCCGCCGGTCCGCGGGCACGCACGCCAGCACCTGCGGGCGCGGCCGCCCCGCCTCGTCGAACAGCTCCTGGGGACGGTACGAGCGCAGCCAACGCTCCAGCTCGTGCCGGTGGTCGGCGTGCTCGCGGACCCCGGGCAGCGGCACCTGGTGGGCCCGCCAGGTGCCCTCGACGGGGTGCCCGTCCACCTCGCGCGGACCGGTCCAGCCCTTGGGGGTGCGCAGCACGATCGCCGGCCAGTGCGGACGTCGGGCGTCGCCGTCGGCGCGGGCCCGGCGCTGGATCACCGAGATCCGGTCCAGCGCCCGGTCCATGGCCGCGGCCAGCGCCTGGTGCACCGCCGCCGGGTCGTCGCCGGTGACGTGCAGCGGCTCGTGTCCGTAGCCGCGCAGCAGCGCGTCGAGTTCGTCCTCGGGGATGCGGGCCAGCACCGTCGGATTGGCGATCTTGTAGCCGTTGAGGTGGAGGATCGGCAGCACCGCCCCGTCGTGCACCGGGTCCAGGAACTTGGTGGCGTGCCAGGACGCGGCGAGCGGCCCGGTCTCCGCCTCGCCGTCGCCGATCACGCAGGCGACCAGCAGCTCCGGGTTGTCGAAGGCCGCCCCGTAGGCGTGGGTGAGGGAGTAGCCCAGTTCGCCGCCCTCGTGGAGGGAGCCCGGGGTCTCCGGCGCGACGTGGCTGGGCACCCCGCCCGGGAACGAGAACTGCCGGAACAGCTCCGCCATGCCGGCCAGGTCCCGGGTCACGTCCGGGTACGTCTCGGTGTACGTCCCGTCCAGCCAGGAGTTGGCCAGCACCGCCGGGCCGCCGTGCCCCGGCCCCCAGATGCACACTGCGTCCAGGTCGCGGGCCCTGACCACCCGGTTGAGGTGGGTGTGGACGAGGTTCAGGCCGGGGGAGGTGCCCCAGTGGCCGAGCAGCCGGGGCTTGATGTGTTCCGGGCGCAGCGGCTCGGTGAGCAGCGGATTGGACATCAGGTAGATCTGCCCGACGGCGAGGTAGTTGGCGGCCCGCCAGTGCGCGTCGAGGGTGCTCAGCTCGGCCGCGTCGAGCGGGGCGGCCGCGTCCGCCGCCCCGGCCGCCGAGGGGGCCGTGGTCGTCCGGGTCCGGGGGTGTCCCACAGTCAGCTCCTCACGTCGTGTGGTGCCGCCGCCCAGCGGGCTAGCCGCTGCGCCGGTCGGCGGTCCGCGGCACGGTCCGGCCGGCCGCGAGGTAGCGCTCCGCCTCGAGGATCGCCTCGTGGACGGTGCGCCGGCCCATCAGCACGCACAGCGTGTAGGCCAGGTCCTCCAGCTGGCGGCGGGCCGCCGGATCGTGCGGATCGGCGAGCACCACGCGTTCCCGGACGCGGTAGCGCCGTAGCAGGGCGACGAGTTCGGACTTGTCCGGCAGCAGCATGTCGTCTTCTTCTCCCGACGTCGGTCCGGCGTCCCCGAGGCGGCCGACGGCCGTGGCCGGACGCGGCCGGGCACGGGTCGTTCCCACCTTGCGCCGGTCGTGCGGCGGCTGCAACCGGACGACCGGTCGGCGCTCAGTCGGGCGGTTCGGACGGTTCGGGGTGCTCGTCGGGGCGGGTGTCGGGTGGCTCCTCGGGCTCCGTTTCGGGCTCCCGCGCCGGCTCCCGCTCGGGCTCCGGCGTCCCCGGGTCGCGCGGTACCGGGTGGGGCGTGCTGGGCACGGGCCCGGGCCCGTCGCCCGTCGTTCCTCCGGCCACGCACATGCTGGCGGACCTCCCTCCTGGTGGTTCCATCCTGCGCCGGTCCGCTGCCCGCCGCCCCTTCGGGCAAACCTCCGCCCCCGACACCCCGCCGTTGATACGTTCGCGTCATGAACGCACGCGCGGGCGACGGCAGTGCCGGGGACGTGGACTACGGCGCGGTCGGCGCGGGATACGCCGACCACCGCCGGCCCGACCCCCGCATCGCCGCCCTGATCCACGAGGCCCTCGGCACCGCCCGCACGGTCGTGAACGTCGGGGCGGGCGCCGGCTCCTACGAAGCGGTCTCGCTCGACGTCACCGCCGTCGAGCCCTCCGCGGCGATGCGGGCCCAGCGGCCGCCGCACCTCGCCCCGGCGATCGACGCGGTCGCCGAGCAACTCCCCTTCGCCGACGACTCCTTCGACGCCGCGATGACCACCTTCAGCGTCCACCAGTGGAGCGATGCGGTGGCCGGGCTGCGCGAGCTGCGCCGGGTGGCGACCGGCCCGGTCGTCGTGCTGACCTGCGACCCGCGGCGGGTGCGGGACTTCTGGCTGCACGACTACTGCCCCGAGGTGCTGGACACCGAGGCCCGTCGCTACCCCGGGGTGGACGCGCTGACCGCCGCCCTCGGCGGCACGGTGCGCGTGACGCCGGTCCCGATCCCCCTGGACTGTTCCGACGGCTTCAACGAGGCGTACTACGGGCGCCCCGAACGCCTCCTCGACCCCGCCGCCCGCCAGGCGCGCTCCGCCTGGAGCTTCGTCGACGCGCCGGTGCGGGACCGCTTCGCCGCCGCCCTGCGCCGCGACCTGGCCGACGGCACCTGGGACGCCCGCCACGGCGCGCTGCGCGAACGCCCCACGTTGGAGGGATCGTTGGTGCTGCTCCGGGCCCTGCCGGCGTGATCCCGGTCGGGCCGGCGCCCGGCACCGATCGCGCCTGCGGGCCCGCTGTGCTCCGCTGGTAGGCAGGACGGTCCCGGCCGCACGGACGGGCCGCGGACCGAGCACCAGCCGAGGAGCGCCGCGCCATGCCCGCCACCGCCTTCCGCATCGCGATCATCGGGGCCGGCCCCGGCGGGCTGGTCTGCGCCGCGATCCTCCAGCGGTACGGGGTGCCGGTGACCGTCTTCGAACGGGACTTGGGCCCGACGCGGGGCGGGCCGGGCGGCCCCCTGTGCCTGCGCGCGGGGACCGGGCTGGCGGCGTTGCGGGCGGCGGGGCTGGAACGGGCGTTCCGGGCCGCGGCCCGACCCGCCGGCCAGGAGGTCCGACTGCTCGACCGCACCGGCGCCGTCCTCCACCGGGACCGGCCGGCGCCGGGCCCGGAAGCGGACCGCCCCGAGATCGACCGGAGCACACTGCGCCGCCTGCTGGTGGCGGCGCTCGCACCGGGCACCGTCCGCTGGGCCAGCCACCTGCGGACGCTGCACCCGTTGGGCGGCGGCCGGCACCGGGCGGTCTTCGACGACGGCGGGACGGCCGCCTTCGACCTGGTCGTCGGCGCCGACGGCACCTGGTCCCGGGTCCGCCCGCTGCTGTCCGACGCGGAGCCCCACTACTGCGGCGTGACCTTTGTCGAGGCCGGCCTCGACGACGTCGACGTCCGGCACCCGCAGGCGGCCCGGCTGGTCGGCCGCGGCACCATGATGGCGCTGTCCGGGGGCCGGGGCCTGATCGCCCGCCGCGACGGCCGCGGCCGGATCCGGCTCTACGCGGCCTTCCGGGGCTCCCAGGACTGGGCGCGCGGGGCCGGGGTGCGCACCACCGACACGGAGGCGGTCCGGGCCGCCCTGCTGGCCGGGTTCGCGGGCTGGCACGCGAGCCTGCTGGCGCTGCTCGGGGAGGGCGACGGCGGGTTCGCGAGCCATCCGCTGTTCGCGTTGCCGGTGCCGCACGCCTGGCCGCACACCCCGGGCCTGACGCTGCTCGGCGACGCCGCGCACCTGATGGCGCCGCTCTCCGGCCCGGGCGTCGACCTGGCGCTCGCGGACGGCTGCGCGCTCGCCCGGAACCTCGTCGAGGCGCACACCTGGCAGACCGACCCCGACCAGGCGGTGCGCGCGTACGAGGTGGCGCTCTTCCCCCGCGCGGGCACGGCCGCCCGGGCCGCCGCGCACGACCTGGACGCGGCCCTCCCGCCGGACGCCCCGCGCCGCTCCCACCGTCCGTTCCGCCGGCGGGAACCGCACCCGCACCTGCCCTGAAGCGGGCCGCCGCGCCGGGTTGCGGGCCCGCACCGCCCGTCGCACGATCGGCAGCACGGGAGCCGGGGGCGGCGCCCTCCGGTGCGCCGCCCGGCCGGCCGTGGCGCCGAGGGACGGAGCAGCACGTGAAGATCACCGAGCCGACGCCCGGTGCGCCGTGTTGGGTCGAGTTGGGCACCTCGGACGTGGCCGCCGCCGCGGTCTACTACCGGGACGTCTTCGGGTGGCACCCGGCGACCGAACCGCGGTCCGAGGCCGGCGGCTACACGCTCTTCTCGGTGGGTGCCGCCCGGGTCGCCGCGGCGACCCCGCTCTACGCGGCGGGCCAGCCGACGGCCTGGACCGTCACCTTCGCCACCCGGGACGCCGAGGCGCTGGCCACGACCGTGTCCGAGGCCGGCGGCAGCGTGCTGGTGGACCCGCGGGACGTCTTCGACATGGGCCGGTTCGCGGTGTTCGCCGATCCGCAGGGCGCGGCCTTCGCGGTCTGGCAGGCCGGCACCTTCGCCGGCGCGGAACTGCTCAACGAGCCCGGTGCGCTCGGCTGGGTGGAACTGGCCACCGGCGACCCCGAGACCGCGGTGGCCTTCTACTCCCGGATCTTCGGATGGACCGTCAGGTCCCACGGCACGTACACCCAGTGGGGGATCGAGGGCGCCGACTTCGGCGGGATGAGCACCGTGCAGGAGCGCGACCGGGAGGACGTCCGGCCGCACTGGCTGCCGTACTTCGCGGTGGAGTCCGTCGACGGGACCGCGACGCGGGCCGCCGACTCCGGGGGCATGCTGCTGATGGCGCCGACCGACGTCCCGGACGGACCGCGGATCGCCATGGTGCGCGATCCGCAGGGCGCCGTCTTCGGCATCCACCAGGCGGGTACGGAAGGCTGACCGCACGCACCGGCGCGCCGGGGAACGGGTGATTTCCTTCGCCCACCGGCCCCACACGACGTCACACGATCGGCCGTGCAGTCGTCGTTTCACCACACTGTTTGGGGTCTTTGGGCGTAATGTCCGCATCGCACCGTTGGGTGGCACTGCGCGGCACGCATCGCGCGTCAAGAAATGGAGACCCCTATGTCCACGACCGACGTCCTCGTGGCCCGAGGCAAGAAGCTCGCAGCCGGTGCGGGCGCACTGACCACGGCCGTCGCCCTGGGGGCGACGCTGCTCGTAGCGGCTCCGGCCCAGGCGGACCCGCGGCCGCAGCCCCAGCCCGAGATGCAGGCCAGCCCGGGCGACTCGTACGGCACCATCACCGCCGGCCGCGGGATGAACGAGCGCGAGTACCCGAGCACGGACTCCGCCTCGCAGGGGTACCTCCGCAACCGCGCCCGGGTCTACCTGGTCTGCAAGGTCCGCGCCCAGAACATCCGCGGCAACGAGGTCTGGTACCTGATCCGCGGGAGTCGGCGGAGCTGGATCTCGGCCAAGCACGTGAGCAACACCGGCTTCGTCAAGTACTGCAAGGACGGGCAGCGCGACCGCGACCGCGCCCGGCAGGGCGAGGCCGCCAAGCACGCCGGCTGAACCCGGCCGCCCGGCGCGGCGGTTTCCGGGCCGGGGCCCGGCGCGACACCCCTGTGAGGGCGCGCCGGGCCCTTCGGATGTCCGCGGGGAGTGGTCGCCGCCCTTCCGTATTACTGGAACGCGTTCTACTGTGCCCCCGATCCCGGAATCCGACGGGCCGTCAGCACGCCGGGCGGCCGCCGGTGCCGGGACGCGTCGACCGGACGACTGGTGGAGGGGCCGTGCACCTGGACTACACCCCGGAACAGCAGCGGCTGCGTGCCGAACTGCGGACGTACTTCGCCGCGTTGGTACCGGACAACGCCTACGCCCGGTACGCCGACCCGGCCGCCCAGAAGCGCTTCTACCGCGACACGGTGCGCCGGCTCGGGGCCGACGGCTGGCTGGGCGTCGGCTGGCCCACGGAGTACGGCGGGCGCGGCATGACGCCCATGGAGCAGTTCATCTTCTTCGACGAGGCGGCCCAGGCCGGGGTGCCGCTGCCGCTGATGGCGCTGAACACCGTCGGCCCGACCCTCATGCAGTACGGCACCGACGAGCAGAAGGCGTACTTCCTGCCCCGGATCCTCGCCGGCGAAGTCGACTTCGCGATCGGCTACAGCGAACCGGACGCCGGCACCGACCTGGCCGCCTTGAAGACCCGCGCGGTGCGCGCGGGCGACGAGGAGAGCGGCCACTACGTCGTCAACGGCCAGAAGATCTGGACCACCAATGGCGACACCGCCGACTGGGTCTGGCTGGCGGTCCGCACCGCCCCCGTCGAAGAGGGCGTCCCGCCCCACAAGGGCATCACCATGCTCCTGGTCCCCACCAGCGACCCCGGCTACTCCTGCACCCTGATCAACACCCTGGCGTCGCACGACACCACCGCCAGCCACTACGAGAACATCACCGTCCCCGCCACCCGCCGGGTCGGCCAGGAGAACAAGGGCTGGCGGATCATCACCAACCAGCTCAACCACGAACGGGTCACCCTCGCCGCCCACGGCACCATGGCCATCCGCGCCCTGCACGACGTCCAGCGCTGGGCCGCCGGCACCAAGCTCGCCGACGGCCGCCGGGTCATAGACCTGGGCTGGGTGCGCGGGCGGCTGGCCCGCACCCACGCCAGGCTGGACGCCATGAAGCTGCTGAACTGGCGGATGGTCGACGCGCTCCACCGCGGCACGCTCACCCCGCAGGACGCCTCGGCGGTCAAGGTCTACGGCTCCGAGGCCCGGCGGGACGCCTACGCCTGGCTGCTGGAGGTGGCCGGCGCACTCGGACCGCTGACCGAGGGCTCGGCGGGCGCGGTGCTCCACGGCGAACTGGAACGCGGCTACCGCTCCTCGGTCATCTTCACCTTCGGCGGCGGCAACAACGAGATCCAGCGCGAGATCATCTCGTGGATCGGCCTCGGCATGCCCCGGGTGCGGCGCTGAGCTTCCTCAGGAGGTGCGACGGCGATGGCGGGCGATCCGGGGCTCTTCGGGCCCCGTTCGGTGACCTGGCACCTGCACGCCGACCCGATGATGTGGATCGCCGGCGTCCGGGCGCTCTACCTTCAGGCGCTGCACCCGCGCGCGGTGCGCGGCGTCCTGCAGAACTCGGCCGCCTTCCGGCTGGACGCGCAGGGCCGGCGGGACGCCTGGGGCCGGCTGATGCGCACCGCCGACTTCGTCGGCACCCTCAGCTACGGCACCACCGACGCCGCCGAGCGCGCCGGCGCCGCGGTCCGCGGCCGCCACCGCCGGCTGACCGCCACCGACCCGGCCACCGGCGAGCGCTACCCGATCGACGAACCCGAACTGCTGCGGTGGGTGCACTGCGCCGAGGTGGACTCCTACCTCCAGGTGCTGCGCCGCTCCGGCTACCCGCTGACCGACCGGCAGGCCGACCGCTACCTCGACGAACAGCGCACCAGCGCCCGGCTCGTCGGCCTCGACCCGGACACCGTCCCCGGCGACCGGGCCGCGCTCGCCGCCTACTTCGCGCGGATCCGACCGGACCTCGCGGGCACCGACGAGGCCCACCAGGTCGACGCCTTCCTGCGCCGCCCGCCGGTCCCGGACCCGTTGGTGCCGGCCCGCGCCCTGCTCTGGCGACCGGTGGCCGACCTGGCGTACGCGGCCCTGCCCGCATACGCGCACCGGCTCTACGGCCGCCCGGCGCCGCCGCCCGCCACCACCAGCCGCCGACTGCGCACTGCCGGCCGGCTGCTGCGCGCCGTACCGCCCGCGCTCCGCTGGCGGCTGCCGCCGCGGCACGTCCTGCGGGCGGTGGCGCGGCTCGGGCCCGCCGCGCGCCCGGGCACCTTCAAGCTCCGTGACTCCGCCGCCATACTGGACGGGCACGACACACAGGGGGATCCACGCGGCTGAACGCGGGAGCGGGGGCGGCGACAGGGATGGCGGAGCACAGGCTGATCCAGGGGCGGTACCGGCTGCTCGACACCATCGGGCGGGGCGGCATGGGGGAGGTGTGGCGGGCCCGGGACGAGGCGCTGGGCCGGTTGGTCGCCGTCAAGTGCCTCAAGCCGATGGGGCAACGGCAGGAGCCGGGGTTCCACCGGGTGCTGCGCGAGCGGTTCCGCCGCGAGGCCCGGGTGGCCGCGGCGCTCCAGCACCGCGGGATCACGGTGGTGCACGACTTCGGGGAGGACCGCGGCATCCTCTTCCTCGTCATGGAGCTGCTGACCGGCCGCAACCTCAGTCAGCTGTTGGACGACAACCGGCGTCAGCCGCTGCCCGTCCCGGACGTGATCGAGATCGCCGAGCAGATCGCCGCGGCCCTCGCCTACACCCACGAACAGGCCGTGGTGCACCGGGACCTGAAACCGGCCAACGTCGTCCGGACCACCGACGGCACGGTCAAGATCTGCGACTTCGGCATCGCCCGGCTCGGCCACGACATCGGCTTCACCGCCCGGCTCACCGGCACCGGCATCGCCATGGGCAGCCCGCACTACATGTCGCCGGAACAGATCGGCGGCGGCACCGTCGACCACCGCAGCGACCTGTACTCCCTGGGCTGCGTGCTCTACGAGATCGCCACCGGCGCCCCGCCGTTCGCCCAGGGCGACGCCTGGGCGGTGCTGGTCGGCCACCGAGACACCCCGCCCGAACCGCCGCGCGCGGTCCGGCCCGACCTCCCCGAGGAGTACCAACAGGTCGTCCTCGACCTGCTCGCCAAGGACCCGGACGACCGCCCGCGGGACGCCGACGAACTCGCCAAACGGCTCGCCGACGCCCGCCACCCCCGCGCCCACCGGGGCACCGGCCCGGAGCCGGCGGACCTGACGGTGCCCGCCCCGCGACTGCCCGCCTGGACCCGCGGCCTGACCGCCGGCCCCCCGGCCGTCGGCAGCCGACCGCCCCGACGCGCCCCGGTGGACCGGGCCGTCGCGGTCCTCACCGACGTCTGGACCGGCCTCGGCGACCCGCTGCGCGGCGAGGCGTCCCCGGCCCTGGGCCCCGACCGGCCGGCTCCGCCGGGCGAGCACCACGCCCTGCTCGGCACGCTCGCCGTCCGGTTGACGCACGCCGACGCGCTGACCTCGGCCGGCCGGCACTTCGAGGCCCAGGAACTCCTCGGCGAGGTGCTGGCCGGCCGGGAGCGGCTGCTCGGCCCCGACCACCCCGACACCCTCGGCTGCCGCCACCACCTCGCGGTCGGGCTCGGTCGGCTGGGCCGCCTGGAGGAGTGCCGGACCACCGCCCGCGAGGTCGCCGACGCCCGCGCCCGGGTGCTCGGCCCGCACCACCCCGACACCCTCGCCACCCGTTGGCAGCACGCCTTCGTCTCCGGTCAGTTGGGGCGCTGGCCGGAGGCACTGACGGCCTATCAGGACGTGGCCGCCGGGCGGGCCGCGGCGCTGGGCCCGGACCACCCGGACACCCTCGCCGCCCGCTACGAGACCGGCGTCGCCCTGGGCCGGTTGGGCCGCAGCGCCCAGGCGCTGGCCCAGTACCACGACCTGGTGGCGGCCCGGGCCCGCGCCCAGGGCCCGGACGATCCCGAGACCCTGCGGGCCCGGCACGGCCTGGGGGTCAACTACGGCCGGCTGGAACGCTGGCCGGAGGCGCTCGCCGAGGCGCGCGAGGTCGCCGCGGCCCGGGCCCGGGTGCTCGGCGCCGACCATCCGGACACCCTGGCCAGCCGCCGGGAGGTCGCGGTGGCGCTGGGCCGGCTCGGCCGCTGGGCCGAGGCGCTGGACGCCTACCGCGAGGTCGCCGACGCCCGGGCCCGCACGCTCGGCGCCGCCCACCTCGACGCGCTGGCCAGCCGCGGCGAACAGGCCCAGTGCCTGGCGCGGTTGGGCCGGACCGCCGAGGCGGACGCCCTCCACCGCCGGGTCGCGGCACTGCGCCGGGAGCGCGCCGTGCACCGGCGGTAGCGGGGCGCCGCACGGGCCGCGGACGGCCGGGGATCAGCGCTCCGGACGGACCCGGTAGACCACCGTGGCGTGCGGCGGGACGTCACGGGCGATGATCGTCCGGGCGGTCCGCACGGTCCGCCCGGTGACCAGGTCACGCAGCCGGTACGCGGGGGCCGCCGGCAGTCCGGCCGCGCCCGCGGAGATCGACAGGGTGCGGGTGGTGCTGCCCCCGTTGAACAGCGCGACCGCCCGGTCGCCGTTGTGCAGCGGCTTGGCCAGCACCGCCGCGTCCCCGTCCTGCTGCACGATGTGGCCCTGGACGCCCAGCGGGTCCTGGTCGACCGCGATCAGCTCGCGGTTCCCCAGGATCGCCAGCGCCTCCGGGGAGAGCTTGCCGAGGTCGGTGCTGGAGATCAGCGGCGCGGCCATCATCGCCCACAGCGACATCTGGCTCTGCATCTCGTTGCGGCCCAGGCCCGCGTCGCCGACCAGCAGGAAGTCGGGGTCGTTCCAGCGGCCGGGGCGCTGGAGGTCGGCGAGGTTGGCGTTGTAGCGGAAGTTGCCCTCGATGGACTTCCACTTCGCGGCCGGGGTGCTCTGCTGCACCGCGATGTCCGCCCCGCCCCGCCACAGGTTGCCCAGTTGCGCGGACCACTCGATGACCCGGTGCCAGACCGCGTCCCCGGCGAACTGGAAGTAGGCGGGCGCGGAGATCGAGAAGGTGATCGGCCGCCCGGTCGCCCGCAGCGCCCGGCTCTGCTGCGCGTACAGGTCGTGGTACACCTGCTCCTTGGTCTGTCCCTTCGGCACCGGCACGTTGCAGCCGTCCGCCTTGAGGTAGTCCACCCCCCAGCTGGCGAAGAGCTTGGCGTCCTGCGCGAAGTGGCCGAAGCTGCCCGGGAACTTCCCGCAGGTCAGCGTGCCGACGTCCTCGTAGATGCCGAACTTCAGGCCCATCTTGTGGAGTTCCTGGCCGAGGTGGGCCATGCCGTGCGGGAACTTCGCGGTGTCCGTCACCAGTTCGCCCTTGGGGCCGCGCTGTTTGGTCATCCAGCAGTCGTCGACGGTGACGGTGCGGTACCCCTTGTGCGCCAGTCCGCTGCGGACCAGCGCCCGGGCGTTGTCCAGGACGACCTGCTCGTTGAGGCCGCCGCACTGGTAGTACGACCAGTTGTTCCAGCCCATCGGGGGCGTCGGCGCCAGGTTGGGGTACCCGGACGCGGCCCGGGCTGCGGGTGTGCGGGAGGGGTCGGCGGCGGCGGGGGCGGTGGCCGAGAGCAGCCCCGCCGAGCAGGCGGTGACGGCGGTGATTCCGGCGAGGGTGCGGCCGATGCGGGATACCGACGGATGGGACACGGGTCACCTCACGTGGTAGGTGGGTCGGCCGGGAAGAACGGCCGACGGGGCGGTTCCAGGGCGCGCACCGCGGGACGCTAGAAGTCAGCTGACGGCTGGTCAAGAAGCCGCACCGCTCGGAACAAACGATTCATTCCGCTGCCGCCGCGCGTTTCCTCCCTGGCGGCCACCGGCCCCCCGTGCTACTCAAGGGGCATGCCGGAACGGACTTCGTACGACGTCGTCATCGTCGGTGGCGGCCACAACGGGCTGGTGGCCGCGGCCTACCTCGCCCGCGCCGGGCGCACCGTGCTGGTGCTGGAGCGGTTGGACCACACCGGCGGCGCCGCCGTCTCCACCCGCGCGTTCACCGGGGTCGACGCCCGGCTGTCCCGCTACTCCTACCTCGTGAGCCTGCTGCCCCCGAAGATCGTGCGGGACCTCGGGCTGCGCTTCGCGGTCCGCAAGCGCACCGTCTCCTCGTACACCCCCGCGGTGCGCGCCGGGCGCCCGACCGGCCTGCTGGTCGGCGCCGGAGCGGACCGGACCCGGGCCTCCTTCGCGCAACTCACCGGATCCGAGGCGGAGTACGCGGCCTGGGAGGACTTCTACGGCACCACCCGCCGGCTCGCCGAACGGGTCTTCCCCACCCTCACCGAGCCGCTCCCCACCCGCGCCGCGCTCCGCGCCCGGATCGACGACGACGCCACCTGGCACGCCCTCTTCGAGCGCCCCCTGGGCGAGGCGATCGAGGCGACCTTCCACGACGACCTGGTGCGCGGCGTGGTCCTCACCGACGGGCTGATCGGCACCTTCGCCACCGCCCACGACCCGACGCTCCGGCAGAACCGCTGCTTCCTCTACCACGTGATCGGCGGCGGCACCGGCGACTGGGACGTCCCGCTCGGGGGGATGGGCGCCCTCACCGACGCGCTCGCCGACGCCGCCCGCCGGGCCGGCGCCGAACTCGTCACCGGTTGCCCGGTCACCGCCCTCGCCACCGACGGCCGCACCGCGGAGGTCACCACCGCCGGGCACGGCACCGTCGGCGCCCGGCACGTCCTGGTCAACGCCGCGCCCCGCGAACTCGCCCGGCTGCTCGGCGACCCCGCCCCGCCGCCCGTCGAGGGCGCCCAGCTCAAGGTGAACATGCTGCTCACCCGGCTGCCCCGGCTCCGCGATCCGCAGGCCGATGCGCGCGAGGCGTTCTCCGGGACCTTCCATGTCGCCGAGGGGTACGCGCAGTTGGAGGCCGCCCACCGGGAGGCAGCGGCGGGCCGGCTGCCGAGCGCGCCCCCGTCGGAGCTCTACTGCCACTCGCTGACCGACCCCTCGATCCTGGGCGCCGACCTGGTCCGCCGGGGCTACCACACCCTCACCCTCTTCGGGCTGCACGCCCCCGCCCGGCTGTTCGCCGCCGACACCGCCGAGGAGCCGGCCGCCCGGGACCGGCTGCTGGCCGCCACCCTCGCCCAGCTGGACGCCCACCTCGCCGAACCGCTCGCCGACTGCCTGGCCCGGGACGCCGACGGCCGCCCCTGCATCGAGGCCCGCAGCCCCCTCGACCTCGACCGCGAACTGGGCCTGCCGGGCGGCAACATCTTCCACCGCGAGCTGGCCTTCCCGTACGCCGAGGACACCGCCGACCTCGCGACGGCAGCCGCCCGCTGGGGCGTCGCCACCGAGCACGCCAACGTCCTGCTGTGCGGCGCGGGCGCACCGCGCGGCGGCGGGGTGAGCGGCATCCCCGGCCACAACGCGGCGCGGGCCGTCCTGGAAGAGGGGTGAGGGCGGCCGGGGAGGAGCGCCGCCGGGCGGGCGGCCCGGCGGCCAGTTTCTGACGTAGCATCAGAAAATCTCTTCCCTCGTACGACCCGCTGCGGCATCCTGCGCCCATGCAGACGGAGTTGAGCAACGCGCTGGGAGTCGAGCACGCCGTCTTCGGGTTCACGCCCTTCCCCGCGGTCGCCGCAGCGATCACCAGGGCCGGCGGCTTCGGGGTGCTCGGCGCGGTCCGCTACACCGCACCCGGCGAACTCGCCCGGGACCTCGACTGGATGCAGGCGCACACCGACGGACTGCCGTACGGCCTCGACGTCGTGATGCCCGCCACGAAGGTGGAAGGGGTCAGCGAGGCCGACGTCGAGGCGATGATCCCCGAGGAGCACCGCCGCTACGTCGAGGGGCTCCTGGACACGTACGACGTGCCGCCGCTCGCCGCCGGCGAGGCGTCCGGCTGGCGGATCACCGGCTGGATGGAACAGGTCGCCCGCGGCCAACTCGACGTGGCCTTCGACTACCCGATCACCCTGCTCGCCAACGCCCTCGGCTCCCCGCCGCCCGACGTCATCGCCCGCGCCCACGACCACGGCGTCCGGGTCGCCGCCCTCGCCGGCAGCCCGCGCCACGCGCTGCACCACAAGGCGGCCGGCATCGACGTCGTCGTCGCCCAGGGGTACGAGGCCGGCGGCCACACCGGGGAGATCGCCACCATGGTGCTCACCCCGGAGGTGGTGGCCGCCGTCGATCCGTTGCCGGTGCTCGCCGCCGGCGGGATCGGCACCGGTGAGCAGATCGCCGCCGGACTCGCCCTGGGCGCCCAGGGCGTCTGGCTCGGCTCGATCTGGCTCACCACCGAGGAGGCCGACCTGCACTCCCGGCGCCTGACCGCCAAACTCCTGGCCGCCGGCCCCGGCGACACCGTCCGCTCCCGGGCCCTGACCGGCAAGCCCGCCCGCCAACTGCGCACCGCCTGGACCGACGCCTGGGACGACCCCAGCGGCCCCGGCACCCTCCCGATGCCGCTACAGGGCCTGCTGGTCGCCGAGGCCAACTCCCGCATCCAACGGCACGAGGTCGAGCCGCTGCTCGGCACCCCGGTCGGCCAGATCGTCGGCCGGATGACCAGCGAACGCAGCGTCCAGGCCGTCTTCGACGACCTCACCCGCGGCTTCGAGCGGGCCATCGACCGGATCAACCGCATCGCCGGCCGCGCCTGACCCACCGATCCGCCGATCCGCCACCGCCTGAGGAGGAACCGACCGTGACCGACACCCCCAACGGCTTCTGGGCCCAGGCCACCGCCGACCCCGGCCGCACGGTCCTGATCGCCCCGGACGGCGAGGAGTGGACCGCCGGCCGCCTGCACGCCGCCACCAATCGGCTGGTCCACGGACTGCGCGCGGCCGGCCTGGAACGGGGCGACGCCTTCGCCGTCGTCCTCCCCAACGGCGTGGAGTTCTTCACCGCCTACCTCGCCGCCTCGCAGGCCGGCCTGTACCTCGTCCCCGTCAACCACCACCTGGTCGGACCGGAGACCGCCTGGATCGTCGCCGACTCCGGAGCCAAGGTGCTGATCGCCCACGAGCGGTTCGGCGACGCGGCCCGGCAGGCCGCCGACGAGGCGGGCCTGGCGCCCGAACGGCGCTACGCCGTCGGCACCGTCGCCGGCTTCCGCCCCTACGGCGAACTCCTCGACGACCGGCCGGAGTCCGTGCCCGACGACCGGACGCTGGGCTGGGTGATGAACTACACCTCCGGCACCACCGGCCGCCCCCGCGGCATCCGCCGCCCGTTGCCCGGCAAGCCCCCCGAGGAGACCCACCTCGGCGGATTCCTCGGCATCTTCGGCATCCGACCGTTCGACGACAACGTCCACCTGGTCTGCTCGCCGCTCTACCACACCGCCGTGCTGCAATTCGCCGGCGCCTCCCTGCACATCGGCCACCGCGTCGTCCTGATGGACAAGTGGACCCCCCAGGAGATGCTCCGCCTGATGGAGCGGCACCGCTGCACCCACACCCACATGGTCCCCACCCAGTTCCACCGGCTCCTCGCCCTCCCCGACGACGTCCGCGGCGGTTACGACGTCTCGGCGATGCGGCACGCCATCCACGGCGCCGCCCCCTGCCCCGACCACGTCAAACGCGCCATGATCGACTGGTGGGGCGGCTGCGTCGAGGAGTACTACGCGGCCAGCGAGGGCGGCGGCGCCTTCGCCACCGCCGAGGACTGGCTGAAGAAGCCCGGCACGGTCGGCCGGCCGTGGCCGATCAGCGAACTCGCGGTCTTCGACGACGACGGCAACCGCCTGCCGCCCGGCCAACTCGGCACCGTCTACATGAAGATGGCCACCGGCGGCTTCACGTACCACAAGGACGAGAACAAGACCCGCAAGAACCGCATCGGCGACTTCTTCACCGTCGGCGACCTCGGCTACCTCGACGAGGACGGCTACCTCTTCCTCCGCGACCGCAAGATCGACATGATCATCTCGGGTGGGGTCAACATCTACCCCGCCGAGATCGAGTCGGTGCTCCTCGCCCACCCGGCCGTCGCCGACGCCGCCGCCTTCGGTATCCCGCACGACGACTGGGGCGAGGAGGTCAAGGCCGTCGTCGAACCCGCCGACGGCCACCGGCCCGGTCCCGAACTGGCCGCCGAGATCCTCGACCACTGCACCCGCCAACTGGCCGGCTACAAGCGCCCCCGCTCCGTCGACTTCACCACCTCCATGCCCCGCGACCCCAACGGCAAGCTCTACAAGCGCCGGCTGCGCGCCCCGTATTGGGAAGGACGGGAGCGCGCCGTGTGAGCGTCGGCGGCGCCCCGCACCCCACCCCCGAGGTGCCGGGAGCCCGCCCCGCCGCAGCAGCTAGCCTGGACCCCTCATGCGGCTCGCGCCGGGGAGCCTCGTCGGAGCACGCACGGTCCTCAGGGGGAAGTCGAACAGGTGGAGCAAGGGGCAGCGGACCTCGGGCCGGAGCTCCGGCAGCTGTACCGGGCGGCCGGAAGTCCGGCCGTGGACACGCTCGTCGAGCTGTCCCAGGGCCGGCTGCCGGTCAGCCACTGGCCGACGCCGTCGACCGTCCGCGGCTGGTTCCACGAGGGCGCCGCGCCCGCCTCGTGCGCGGTCCTGCTGGTCTTCGTCGAACTCCTCGACGGCTTCGCCCGGCAGGCCAGCGACGGCGCCCACCTGCCGCGCTCCGCCCAGTGGTGGGAACTGCTGTGGTACCGCACCACCCGGCCGCAACCAGCGGCCCCGGACGGCCCAGACGGCCCCGCGCCGGCTGCCGCGGGCGGCGGCAACGTCGTCGAGGGCCACGCCCAACTCCTCGGCCCCACCGTGCAGGCCGGCGCCATCAACGGCGGGGTGCACCTCCACCCGCCGCCCGAACCGGCCACCGCACCGCCCGCGCCGCCCGCCCCGGTACCGCCACCGCGCGACCCACCGGTGGTCATCCGGGTCCAACGGGGCACGGAGACGATCGAGTTCTACGATGAGGGACTGGCACGCATCTGGATCACCTCGGTGCTCGGCCAGCGGCACGGCGAGGAGCGGAGGCGGGACGATGGGCAGTGAGCACGGGATCGATCCGGCGACCGCCCGGCGCGCCGGGCGGATCCTGGAGGCCACCCGCGAGCCGCGCCACGGGCTCGCGGAGACCGACGAGGCGATCGCCGCACTGGACACGGTGCTCACCGCGACGCCGCCGGGAGCGCTGCGCATCACCATCCTGTCCAACCTGGGCCTGATCCGCATGGTCCGCTTCCAACTCACCGCGGCCCCGGCGGACCTCGACGCCGCCATCGCCTGCTTCCGGGACGCCCAGGAGGCGCACGGCTCCGACCTGGCGGAGGGCAGCCACCCCGGGCTGAGCGCCGTCGTCCCCAACCTGATCGGCGCCCTGCACGCCCGGGCCGAACTCACCGGCGACTGGGACGACCTCGACGAGGCGATCCTCCTGGGCCGGGAGGCGGCGGTGCGCATCCCGCCCGGCCTTCCGCAGCGCGCCGCGGCGCTCGCCAGCCTCAGCAGCGCGCTGCGCATCCGCTACGAACGCGGCGGCTACGACGGCGACCTGACGGAGGCCATCGACCTGGGCCGGCAGGCCAGCGCCGACCTGCCCGCCGACCACCCGCGGCAGGGCCCGGTGCTCTCCAACCTCGGCAGTTCGCTGGTCGCGGCGGGGCTGTGGGCGGACGCCGTCCGCGCCTACGAGCAGGCGGTCGAACGGTTCGCCGCGGCCGGCGACCGCCACGGCCGGGCCCGTACGCTCACCAACCTCGCCGCGGCGCTGGCCCAGGCCGGCCGGATCGACGGGGCGTTGACGGCGTCCCGGGCCGCCCTGGAGGAGTTCCGGGCGCTCGGCGACGCCGCCGACGAGGCCCGGGTGAAGAAGAACGTCGCCTCGTTCCTGACCGGATGGGCGGAGTCGGCCGAGCGTGCTGCCCCGCCGCCGACCCGGGCCGAGTACGCGCGCGTCCTCGCGGACTGCGGGCGGATCCTGGGGGCGGACGACGCCACCACCCGCGGCCTCGCGGACCGGCTCGCCGCGCTGCCGGACGACGCGGCACCCGCCGGCGGCGCGCCGTGACGTGAGCCGCTCCGGTCCGGTGCCTTGACCGGTTCCCCGGTGCGCTCCAGGATCGCCGCATGACGGAAGCCACCGACGCCACGGGCGCGCGGAACAACACGGTCGACGGGGTCCTGCGGCGCAGTGCGCGCCGGGTCCCGGAGCGCACGGCGGTCCGGTACGCCGGGCGGAGCTGGAGCTACCGGGCACTGGACGACGCGGTGACCGCCGCCGCGCGGGTGCTGCTGGCCGAAGGGCTGCGCCCCGGCGACCGGGTGGCGTCCTACGGGCACAACTCCGACGCCTACCTGATCGGGTTCCTCGCCTGCGCCCGCGCCGGCCTGGTCCACGTACCGGTCAACCACGGCCTGACCGGCGAGGAACTGCACTACATCCTGGCCCAGTCCGGCTCCTCCCTGGTGCTCACGGACGTCGCCCTGGCACCCCGGCTGCCCGACGGGACGCGGTCGGTGCCGCTGCACGGCGCCCCGGACGGGCTGTTGGAGCGGCTGGCGGAGCAGCCGGCGGATCCCGCGGAGCGGGCCGGCGCCGACGCGCTGCCCGAGCCGTCCGACGACCGTCTGGTCCAACTGCTCTACACCTCCGGGACCACCGCCCTCCCCAAGGGCGCGATGATGACCCACCGGGCGTTGGTGCACGAGTACACCAGCGCGATCGTCGCCCTCGACCTGACGGAGCGCGACCGTCCGGTCCACTCCCTGCCGCTCTACCACTCGGCGCAACTGCACGTCTTCCTGCTGCCCTATCTGGCCGTCGGCGCGGAGAACACCATCCTGGACGGGCCCGCCCCCGAGGCGCTCTTCGCGCTGGTGGAGGCGGGCCGGGCGGACAGCCTGTTCGCCCCGCCCACGGTCTGGATCGCCCTCGCCAACCACCCCGACTTCGGCGTCCGGGACCTGAGCGGCCTGCGCAAGGCGTACTACGGCGCCTCGATCATGCCGGTGCCCGTACTGGAACGGCTCCGCGCCCGGCTCCCGCACCTGGCGTTCTACAACTGCTTCGGACAGAGCGAGATCGGCCCGCTGGCCACCGTCCTGGGCCCGGACGAGCACGCCGGCCGGCTGGACTCCTGCGGGCGGCCGGTGCTGTTCGTCGAGGCGCGGGTGGTGGACGGGGACGGCCGGGAGGTGCCGGACGGCACCCGGGGCGAGGTCGTCTACCGGTCGCCGCAGCTGTGCACCGGCTACTGGGAGAAGCCGGCCGAGACCGCGGAGGCGTTCCGGAACGGCTGGTTCCACTCCGGCGACCTGGCCGTGCGGGACGCCGAGGGCTACTTCACGGTGGTCGACCGGGTCAAGGACGTCATCAACTCCGGCGGCGTGCTGGTCGCCTCGCGCCAGGTGGAGGACGTGCTCTACGCGCATCCGCAGGTCGCCGAGGTCGCGGTGATCGGGCTGCCGGACGAGCGCTGGATCGAGGCGGTGACGGCGGTGGTGGTCCGGCACGCCGACGGCGGGGGCGGTGCGGGCGGCGACGGCGCGGTGGGGGAGTCGGAACTGATCGCCGCGGCGCGGGAGCGCCTGGCGCCGTTCAAGGTTCCCAAGCGGGTGGTGTTCGTGGACGCGCTGCCGCGCAACGCCAGCGGGAAGGTCCTCAAGCGTGCGCTGCGCGAGCGGTTCGGGACCCGCTGAGCGGCGCGTGCACGGCGACTGTCAGTGCCCGCTGCGATGCTGGGGAACGGCACTGACCCCCGTGTGAATGGAGCCCCTCCATGCTGACGACCCACTACGTTCCGGGCGCGCCGAACTGGCTCGACCTCGGCGCCCCCGACGTCGACGCCGCCGCGGCCTACTACGCCGCGGTGTTCGGCTGGACCTTCCAGTCGGCCGGCCCCGAGGGCGGCGGTTACGGCTTCTTCCAGCTCGACGGCGAGACGGTGGCCGCGGTCGGCCCGTTGGCGGAGGAGGGCGCCGGCCCCGCCTGGACCGCGTACTTCCACACCGCGGACGCGGACGCCACCTGCAAGGCGGTGGAGCAGGCCGGCGGCCGGGTCCGCGTCGCCCCGATGGACGTCTTCACCGCCGGCCGGCTGGCCATGCTCACCGACCCGACGGGCGCCGACTTCGCCGTCTGGCAGCCGGGCGAGGTGACGGGCCTGGACGTGGTCATGGAGCCGAGCACCCTGTGCTGGACGGAGCTCTACGCCACCGACGCCGCCGCGGCCAAGGAGTTCTACGGCACGGTCTTCTCCTGGAGCTTCCAGGACATGTCGATGGGCGGCGACCTGCTCTACAGCATCGCCTCCGCCCCCGGCGCCGGAGCGGGCGAGGACACCGCGCACGGCGGCATCCTCCAGCTCCAGCAGATGCACCTGGACGCCGGCTCGACGTCGGAGTGGCACCCGTACTTCGGCGTCACCGACTGCGACGCCAGCTACCACACCGCCACCCAGCACGGCGGCACTCCCCTCATCGCCCCCATGGACGTGCCCGGCATCGGACGGATGGCGATGCTGATGGACCCGGCCGGCGCGCCCTTCGCCCTGCTCAACGGGGACCGCCCGAAGCCCTGACGGCCGCTGCGTCGTCACCCGTCCCGGCGCGCGTCCACGATGCGCTTGAACTTCCCGACCGAGCGCTCCAGGGTCTCCGGCTCGACGATCTCGACGGAGACACTCACCCCGATGCCGTCCTTGACCCCGCGGGCGATCAGGCCGACGGCGGCCACCCGGTCGTCGGCGGTGGCGTCGGGCCGGGCCTCGGCGCGGACCGTCAGGTGGTCCAGCCGTCCCTCACGGGTCAGCCGCAGCTGGAAGTGGGGGGCGACCCCCGGGGTGCGCAGCACGATCTCCTCGATCTGCGCGGGGAAGAGGTTGACCCCGCGCAGGATGATCAGGT
The DNA here is from genome assembly GCF_039532155.1 of Streptomyces lunalinharesii. Taxonomy (NCBI): domain Bacteria; kingdom Bacillati; phylum Actinomycetota; class Actinomycetes; order Kitasatosporales; family Streptomycetaceae; genus Streptomyces; species Streptomyces lunalinharesii. Next base: position 63,910 of record NZ_BAAARK010000017.1, on the reverse strand, counting down.
CGTCGCTGCGCCCGGTGATCTTCTCCATCCGGCGGAAGGCCGGCCGGGCGGTCCCGGGCAGCAGCCGGGTCAGGTCCCGGGTGCGGTAGCGGATCACCGGCATGGCCTCCCTGGTGAGCGAGGTGAGCACCAACTCGCCGTGCGCGCCCTCCGGGAGCACCTCCCCGGTGATCGGGTCGACCACCTCCGGATAGAAGTGGTCCTCCCAGATGTGCAGCCCGTCCTTGGTCTCCACGCACTCCTGCGCCACGCCGGGGCCCATCACCTCCGACAGGCCGTAGATGTCCACGGCGTCGATGGCGAACCGCTCCTCGATCTCCCGGCGCATCTCCTGCGTCCAGGGTTCGGCGCCGAAGATGCCGACCTTCAGCGAGGTCGAACGGGGGTCGACGCCCTGCCGTTCGAACTCGTCGAGGAGGGTGAGCAGGTAGGACGGGGTCACCATGATGATCTCGGGGCGGAAGTCCTGGATGAGCTGCACCTGACGGCTGGTCATCCCGCCGGACGCCGGGACGACCGTGCAGCCCAGCCGCTCCGCGCCGTAGTGCGCGCCGAGCCCGCCGGTGAACAGCCCGTAGCCGTAGGCGATGTGGACGGTGTGTCCGGGCCGGCCGCCCGCGGCGCGGATCGAGCGGGCCACCAGGTCCGCCCAGTCGTCGAGGTCCCGCTGGGTGTAGCCGACGACGGTCGGGAGCCCGGTGGTGCCGCTGGAGGCGTGCAGCCGCCGCACCCGGTCCTTGGGGACGGCGAACATCCCGAACGGGTACTGCGCCCGCAGGTCGTCCTTCACCGTGAACGGGAAGCGGGCGAGGTCGGCCATCGAGCGGCAGTCGTCGGGGCGCACCCCCGCCCGGTCGAACGCCGCCCGGTAGAAGGGGACGTGCTCGTAGGCGTGGTGCAACGTGGCGCGCAGTCGGGTGACTTGGAGGGCGTGCAGGGCGTCCGCCGAGAGCCGCTCCGCGTCGTCGCACCAGTCGGCCCCGCAGGCCCCGTCGATCGTCCCGCTGTCCGTAGCCGCTTCCGACATGGATCTCACCGCCTCGTCTCCCTACCGATCATTCGGTAGCTGCGTGCCGCTCCAAGTAATCAGCGCGCGGCGAACACGTCAAGGGGCGTGCCGCGGACGGCCCACGGGTAGCGTCGGCGCATGGGTGACGTACGGAAGGTGCAGGTGGACGGCGTCCGACTGGCGTACCGCGTCTGGGGTGAGACGGACGCCCCCGCGGCGGTGCTGCTGCACTGCCTCGGCGAGGACGGTGAGGACTGGCGCGGGGTGGTCGGCCGACTGGCCACCACGCACCGCGTCTTCGCCCTCGACCAGCGCGGACACGGCCGCAGCGACTGGCCGGGGGAGTACGGCTTCGAGCGCTGGCGGGACGACGCGATCGGCTTCGTCCAGGCGCTCGACCTCGGGCCGGTCACGCTCATCGGCCACTCGCTGGGCGCCACCGCCGCCCTGCTGCTGGCCGCCCACCGCCCGGACCTGGTCTCCCGCCTGATCGTGGAGGAGCCCGCCCCGCCGGTGCCCGCGGACCCGCCGCAGTCGGTCCCGGCGCCACCGCCCGGCCCCGCGACCTTCGACTGGCGGGCCAAGGTCGCCGTGGTGACCGAGCGGAACGCCCCCGCCCCGCACTGGCGCGCGGCGCTGTCCGCGATCACCGCCCCCACGCTCGTCATCGCCGGCGGTGCCACCAGCCACGTTCCCCAGCAGCACCTGGCCGAGTTGGCCGGCGCCCTCCCCGCCGCCCGGCTGGTCACCGTCGAGGACGCCGGCCACCTCGTCCACGAGGAGCGCCCGGGGGAGTACCTGGCGGCGGTGACGGCGTTCCTGGCGGGGCGCGACTGAGTGCTGACGGGGGTGCCCCGGAACGCACTTGACGCACTGTCATGAGTTGGTGGAGGGCGGGGCGGGGTGCCGGCGGGGGCGGTTCGGCCGTAAGCTCCCGGCGTCCGCAACGCTCCGCGGCCCGCGCCGTGCGTCGGGCCGCGGCCTTCGAGAAGGGCTCGATGTGCAGCTGACCACCTCGATCCGTCGCGCGCTGCTCGCCGGGACCGCGGCCGCGGTGCTGTGCGCCGGCGCCGGGAGCGCCGTCGCGGCGCCCGCCGGCGCGCCCGCGCGGCCGACCGCCGGGCCGGTGGGCGCCGCGCCCGCACCGGCCGACCGGCTCCGGCCGCTCGCCGCGCTCTCCGCCGACCGGCTGGCCACCGCCGACCTCGTGGCGGCGGCGAAGTGGGGGACCGGCAGTCCGATCGACGACCCGGCCCGGGAACGCGAGGTGTTGGACGCGGTGGCCGCCCAGGCCCGCCAGGTGGGCGCCGACCCCGCGGCGACGGTGCGGATCTTCCGGGACCAGATCGAGGCCAACAAGCTCGTCCAGCGCGGGCTGTACCGCCGTTGGGCGGCGGATCCGGCGCAGGCGCCCACGAGTCGCCCGGACCTCGCCCGGGTCCGGGCGGAGATCAACCGGATCAACGGGGAGCTGGTCCGGGCCGTCGCCGCTTCCCCGCAGGCCCGCACGGCGCCCGGCTGCGTGCCGCGCCTGACGGGGTCCGCCCTCCGGGTGGGGCGGGAACGGCACCTGGACCTGCTGCACGCGGCGGGACTCGCCCGGTCACTGCGCTCGGTCTGCGGGGGCTAGGGCGCTGCTGATGGATCTCCGCGCCGTCCCCGCTCACGCCTCCCGTTCGCCCGCCGCCACGGCCTTCGCCCAGCGGTAGTCCGCCTTGCCGCTGGGCGAGCGCTGGATGCGGTCGGTGAAGACGACCTGGCGCGGGACCTTGTAGCCGGCCAGGCGGGTCCGACAGTGCGCCTGGAGGGCATCGAGGTCCAACGGGGCTGCGGCCGTGCGGAGTTGGACGACTGCGGCCACCCGGTTGCCCCAGCGGTCGTCCGGCACGCCGGCCACCAGCGCGTCGTAGACGTCCGGATGCGCCTTGAGCGCCTGCTCGACCTCCTCGGGGTAGATCTTCTCCCCGCCGGAGTTGATGCACTGCGAGCCCCGCCCGAGGACGGTGACCACCCCGTCGGTGCCGACGGTGGCCATGTCGCCGAGCAGCACCCACCGGTCGCCGTTCGCCTCGAAGAACGTCTCGGCGGTCTTCGCGGGGTCGTTGTAGTAGCCGAGCGGGACGTGGCCGCGCAGTGCGAGGCGGCCCGCCGCGCCGACCTCGGCCGGCCGGTGGGTGGCCGGATCCACCACCGCCATCCGGGAGTTGACGTTCAGTCGGAAGCCCTTGGCGGGGCCGGAGTCGTCGGTGGCGGTGCCGTTGAAGCCCGACTCCGAGGAGCCGAAGTTGTTCAGCAGCAGCGCGTTCGGGACCAGCGCGCTGAACTGGGCGCGGACCGTGTCGGAGAGGATTGCCCCGGAGCTGCTGACGCTGAACAGGGACGAGCAGTCGGTGCCCTTGAGTGGTCCGGCGAGCGCGTCCACCAGCGGCCGCAGCATCGCGTCACCCACCAGGGAGACACTGGTGACCCGCTCCCGTTCGATGGTGCGCAGCACTTCCTCCGGCGCGAACTTGCGGTGGATGACGACCTTCTGGCCGAAGTGGAAGGCGATGAACGCGGTGAGCGTCGAGGTGCCGTGCATCAGCGGGGGCGTCGGGAAGAAGACCAGGCCCTCGCCGCCGGCCGCCACCCGTTCGGCCAGCTCCTGCGGGCGGCCGACCGGCTCCCCGGTCGGTGCGCCGCCGCCCATCCCCGAGAAGAAGATGTCCTCGTGGCGCCAGACCACACCCTTGGGCATGCCGGTGGTCCCGCCGGTGTAGATGACGATCCGGTCGTCGGCGGAGCGCGGGCCGAAGCCGCGGTCGGGCGAGCCGGCCGCCACCGCCTGGGCCAGCGGCACCGGTGCGATCCGCGGCTCGGTGGCGCCGGCGGGCGGGGTGCCGACCCGCACCAGGTGGCGCAGCTTCGGGGCCTGCGGCAGCGCGCCGGCCACCCGCTCGGTGAACTCCGCGTCGAAGACCAGCGCCACCAGGTCGGCGTCCCGGTAGAGGTACGCCAACTCCTCTTCGACGTAACGGTAGTTGACGTTCACCGGCACGGCGCGGACCTTCAGGCAGGCGTAGACGCCCTGGAGGTACTCGACCCCGTTGTAGAGGTGCAGTCCGACGTGGTCACCGGGGCCGACGCCGTGGTCGGTGAGGTGGTGGGCGAGCCGGTTGGCCGCGCGGTCCAACTCCGCGTAGCTGAGCCGGGTTTCGGCGCCGCTGCCCGGGTGGTCCAGGTGCACCAGCGCCTCACGGTCGGGGATGGTGTCGACGATCGACTCGAAGAGGTCGGCGAGGTTGTACTCCATGGCTCCTCCAGACCGGGCGGACGTCGGCTCGGGCGTCATTAGAGCGCCGTGGCCGAGCGCAGGGAAGGGCCCCGACCAAGAAAACTGACTGGTCGTCAGAAAAGCCTTGAACTCGCCGTGCGGCTACTGCAACCTGTTCTACGTCGTGAGACGGGAGGACGGAATGGGCGGGACCGAACACGCCGCGACCGCACCGGCACGGCCGGAGGACGCGGGCACCGAACACCTCACCGTGACGCGCACCGGCGCGACACTGGTGCTCACCCTCAACCGGCCGGAGGCCAAGAACGCGCTGTCCCTGCCGATGCTGGTCGGCCTGTACGACGGCTGGTTGGCCGCCGACGCCGACGACGGCATCCGGTCGATCGTGCTGACCGGCGCCGGCGGCTCCTTCTGCGCCGGCATGGACCTCAAGGCGCTGGCCGGCGGCGGGATGGCCGGCGAGGAACACCGGGAACGGCTGCGCGCCGACCCCGACCTGCACTGGAAGGCGATGCTGCGCCACCACCGCCCGCGCAAACCGGTGATCGCCGCCGTCGAGGGCCACTGCGTCGCCGGCGGCACCGAGATCCTCCAGGGCACCGACATCCGGGTCGCCGGCGAGGGCGCCACCTTCGGGCTCTACGAGGTCCGGCGCGGCCTGTTCCCCATCGGCGGCTCCACCGTGCGCCTGCCCCGGCAGATCCCCCGCACCCACGCCCTGGAGATGCTGCTCACCGGCCGCCCCTACCCGGCCCCCGAGGCCGCCCGGATCGGCCTGATCGGGCACGTCGTCCCCGACGGCACCGCCCTGGACAAGGCCCTGGAGATCGCCGAACGGATCAACGCCTGCGGACCGCTCGCCGTCGAGGCGGTCAAGGCGTCCGTCTACGAGGCCGCCGAGCTGACCGAGGCCGACGGGCTCGCCGCCGAACTCGCCCGCGGCTGGCCGGTCTTCGACACCGCCGACGCCAAGGAGGGCTCCCGCGCCTTCGCCGAGAAGCGCCCACCGGTCTTCCGGCGCGCCTGACCCCACCCCATCGAGGAGACCGCCATGCCAGAGGCCCTCACCGCGCCGCTCGTCGTCGAATTCCCCTTCACCCGCTCGCTCGGACCGGTGCAGAGCGCCTTCCTCACCGGGCTGCGCGAACGCACCGTCCTGGGGGTCCGGGCCCGCGACGGGCGCGTGGTCGTGCCGCCCGTCGAATACGACCCGGTCACCGCCGACGAACTGCGCGAACTGGTCGAGGTCGCCCCGACCGGCACCGTCACCACCTGGGCCTGGAACCCGTCCGCGCGCCGCGGCCAGCCGCTGGACACCCCCTTCGCCTGGGTCCTGGTCCGGCTCGACGGCGCCGACACCGCCCTGCTGCACGCCCTCGACGCACCCGGCCCCGAGGCCGTGCACACCGGCATGCGGGTGCGGATCCGCTGGGCCGCCGAGCGCACCGGCGCGATCACCGACCTCGCCTGCTTCGAACCCGCCGACGACGCGCCGGGGCAGCCGCACGCCCGGCCGCACGACGGGGAGTTCGCCGACCCGGTCACCGGCATCACCGCCCCGGCCCGGCTCGACTACACCTACGCGCCCGGCCGCACCCAGGCCCGCTACCTCCAGGGACTCGCCGCACACAAGACCGTCGGCGAGCGCTGCCCGGCCTGCCGCAAGGTGTACGTCCCGCCCCGCGGCGCCTGCCCCACCTGCGGCGTGGCGACCGGCGAACAGGTCGAGGTCGGCCCCCGCGGCACCGTCACCACCTTCTGCATCGTCAACATCAAGGCCCGCAACCTCGACATCGACGTGCCCTACGTCTACGCCCACATCGCCCTGGACGGCGCCGACCTCGCCCTGCACGCCCGGATCGGCGGCATCCCCTACGACCAGGTGCGGATGGGCCTGCGCGTCGAACCCGTCTGGACCGAGGGCGCCCACTACCCCGACCACTACCGCCCCACCGGCGAGCCCGACGCCGACTACGACAGCTACAAGGAGCTGATCTGATGTCCGAGCCAGCGCGCGGCCCGGTGCGCGACGTCGCCGTCGTCGCCTTCGGGCAGAGCGAGCACCTCCCGGACAGCGCGGAGACCTCCGAGGTCGAGATGCTGATGCCGGTCCTGCACGACGTGCTCGCACGCACCGGCCTGAAGGCCCGCGACATCGACTTCACCTGCTCCGGCTCCTCCGACTACCTCGCCGGCCGCGCCTTCTCCTTCACCATGGCCCTGGACGGCGTCGGCGCCTGGCCGCCGATCTCCGAATCGCACGTGGAGATGGACGGCGCCTGGGCGCTGTACGAAGCCTGGGTCAAGATCCTCACCGGCGAGGCCGACACCGCGCTGGTCTACGCGTACGGCAAGTCCTCGCCCGGCGACCTCCGCGAGGTCCTCACCCGCCAGCTCGACCCGTACTACGTCGCCCCGCTCTGGCCCGACTCCGTGGCGCTCGCCGCTCTCCAGGCCCAGGCCCTGATCGACGCCGGCCACACCGACGCGCGGGAACTGGCCGCGATCGGGGCGCACCGCCGCGGCCGGCCGGACGCCGCCCCCGGGCGCCAAGTCGTCGGCCCGTTGCGCACCGGTGACTGCCCGCCGGTGGTGGACGGGGCCGCCGCGGTGGTCCTCGCCGCCGGCGACACCGCCCGCCGACTGGCCGACCGCCCCGCCTGGATCCGCGGCCTGGACCACCGCATCGAGGCGCACGCCCTGGGCGTCCGCGACCTGACGGACTCGCCCTCCACCCGACTCGCCGCCGCCCGCGCGGGGGCCTTCGACGCCCCCGTCGACATCGCCGAACTGCACGCCCCGTTCACCTCCCAGGAGGTCGTCCTGCGCCGCGCCCTGCGGCTCGACGCCCCCGGCAGCACGGTCCGCATCAACCCGTCCGGCGGCGCCCTGGCCGCCAACCCCGTGATGGCCGCCGGGCTGATCCGCCTCGGCGAGGCCGCCGCCGCCGTCCAACGCGGCGACGCCGACCGCGCTTTGGCGCACGCCACCTCGGGCCCCTGCCTGCAACAGAACCTGGTCGCCGTCCTGGAGGGGGAGCGATGAGCAACGCAGCGACCGCGAAGGAACCGGTGGCCGTCGTCGGCGTCGGCCAGACCAAGCACGTCGCCGCCCGGCGCGACGTCTCGATCGCCGGACTCGTCCGCGAGGCAGCCCAACGGGCCCTGGAAGACGCCGAGTTGACCTGGGCCGACATCGACGCGGTGGTGATCGGAAAGGCCCCCGACTTCTTCGAGGGGGTGATGATGCCGGAGCTCTACCTCGCCGACGCGCTCGGCGCCGTCGGCAAGCCGATGCTCCGGGTGCACACCGCCGGCTCGGTCGGCGGCTCCACCGCCCTGGTCGCGACCAACCTCGTCGCCGCCCGGGTGCACCGCACGGTCCTCACCCTCGCCTTCGAGAAGCAGTCCGAGTCCAACGCGATGTGGGGCCTGTCCCTGCCGGTCCCCTTCCAACAACCGCTGCTGGCCGGCGCCGGCGGCTTCTTCGCCCCGCACGTCCGCGCCTACATGCGGCGCACCGGCGCCCCCGACGGCATCGGCTCCCTGGTCGCCTACAAGGACCGCCGCAACGCCCTGAAGAACCCCTACGCGCACCTCCACGAGCACGACCTCACCCTGGAGAAGGTCCGGTCCTCGCCGATGCTCTGGGACCCGATCCGCTACTCCGAGACCTGCCCGTCCTCCGACGGCGCCTGCGCCATGGTCCTCACCGACCGGGCCGGCGCCGCCCGCGCGCCGCGCCCGCCGGCCTGGGTGCACGGCGGGGCGATGCGCAGCGAACCCACCCTGTTCGCCGGCAAGGACTTCGTCTCCCCACAGGCAGGCAAGGACTGCGCCGCGGACGTCTACCGACAGGCCGGCATCACCGACCCCCGCCGCCAGATCGACGCGGTCGAGATGTACGTCCCGTTCTCCTGGTACGAGCCGATGTGGCTGGAGAACCTCGGCTTCGCGGCGGAGGGCGAGGGCTGGAAGCTCACCGAGTCCGGCGTGACCGAACTCGACGGGGACCTGCCCGTCAACCCCTCCGGCGGGGTGCTCTCCACCAACCCCATCGGCGCCTCCGGCATGATCCGCTTCGCCGAGGCCGCACTCCAGGTCCGCGGCCAGGCCGGCGAGCACCAAGTCGACGGCGCCCGGCGGGCGTTGGGGCACGCCTACGGCGGTGGTGCGCAGTTCTTCGCCATGTGGTTGGTGGGCTCCGAAGCCCCCGCCGGCTGACCTCCGGCGCCCGTCGGACGTCCTCTGTCCGTCCCTGGGCGCAGTCGTTACCCTGGCCACGGACGACGACCGGGAGGAGCGGTTACGTGGCCGACAGCATCACCGACCAGCGGCTCGCGGGCGGGCCCAGGCCCGCACTCGACCTGTCCCACGCCGACTGGCAAACGAGCACACGGGGCGTCGGCGGCGACGTCCAGGTCGCCTTCGTCGAGGGGTACGTCGCGATGCGCAACGGCCGCAGTCCGGACATACCCGCGCTGATCTTCACGCCCGCCGAGTGGCGCGGCTTCGTCCTCGGCGCCCGCGAGGGCGAATTCGACCTCACCTGAGGTCGGGTGACGCACCGTCACCCGCTCCCGGCCCCCGTCCACGGCGGGTGCCGGGCGCGGCAGGTGACCGCCCCGCGGCCCCGCCGGCACGAGCGGACGCCAACGGCCCGCCCGTCACGGCCAGCGCAGTTCCTTCGTCCAGCCGGCCCCGTCGCGGCGGTACGCCAGCCGGGTGTGGTTGCGGTCCTCGGCGCCCTGCCAGAACTCCACCGACTCCGCCCGCACGGTGTGCAGCGTCCACTCGGCCGGCACCAGCCCGGGATCGCGGGCCAGCCGCGCGGCGGCGTCGGCCACCGCGGCGTCCCGCTCCGCCAGCGACGCCAACGGCTGGCTCTGCCGACCGAGCAGCGCCTCGGCCCGCGCCCCCGCGCCACGGGCCAGGAAGTCGGCGGCGGAGCGCTCCGCGTCCTCCCGCACCACCGGACCGCGCACCCGCACCTGGCGGGCGAGCGGCTGCCAGTAGAAGGTCAGCGCGGCGTACGGGCGGGCGGTCAGCTCCCGCCCCTTGACGCTGTCGTCGTGCGCGGCGAACCGCCAGCCCGCCGCGTCGACGTCCTTGAGGATCAGGGTGCGCGCGGACGGATTGCCGTCGGCGTCGGCGGTGGCGAGCGTCATCGCGTGCGGCTCGGGGACCTGCGAGCGGATCGCACCGAGCAGCCAGGCGGTGAACAGCTCCACCGGGTCGTCGGGCGTCGCCACCGGGTCGAACGCCGGCAGTGCGCCCCCGAACACCGGTAGACCGCGCAGCAGTTGACGGAGATCGGCCATGCCTCCCCCTCGTACGTTAATGGTTGCGAGCGACCGTACCATTAGCACTATGGAGGCAACCCGGCTCGCACTGGATCTCGCCGGCACCATCCGGCACGACGGACACGGCGGCGTCGCCGACGACCTGGCCGACACCGCCGGCCTCGCGGCCTGGCTCCACGACCGGGCGGGCACCCTGGACCGCGCCGAGGGCGGCCCGCCCCCGGCGGACCCGGCACTGCTCACCGCGGTGCGGGAGGTGCGCGCCGCACTCCGCGCACTGTGCGCCCGCGCCGTCCACCCGGCCCCGCCCAGCTCCGCCGACGCCCACCACCTGCTCCCCGAGGACCAGGCGCTGGCCCGGCTGAACGCCGCCGCGGCCCGCGTCCCCACCGCCCCGCGGCTCACCTGGGAACCCGGCGTCCCGCCCGTGCTCCGCCACCTCCCCGTCGGCGCCCCGCCCGCCGCCGACCGACTCACCGCCGCGCTGGCCCGGGCCGCCCTCGCCCTCCTCGGCGGCCCGGACCGCGAACGGCTGCGGGCCTGCCCGGCCCCGCGCTGCGTGCGCTACTTCGTCAAGGAGCACGCCCGCCAGGAGTGGTGCACCCCGTCCTGCGGCAACCGCGCCCGGGTCGCCCGCCACCACCGGCGCCGCCGCGCCGTGGAACGCTGAGGACGCCGCCGACCTGCACCGGAGACGGCCGTCCGGGCCGTGCTCGGGGCCGGGCCACGTACGATGGCGGCATGTCCTTCCTCCGCCGCCGCAGCGCAGCCACGCCCGCCGGTCCAGACTTCGACGTCCTGGCCATGGACCCGGGGGACTGGCCCGGCAATCTCGGGGCCGGGCTGCTGCCGGCGCCCGACGGAAGCTGCCAGGGCGTCTTCCTCCGCTACGACCTGTTCGGCGGCCGCGGCCCCGCGATGATCATCGGCAACCTGCCGGAGGGCTCCCCCGCCCGCGAGGTCGAGGAGGACCAGGTCCCCTTCGAGGTCGCCCAGCTCCTCGCGGCGCTCGACAACGACGAGCCGGTCACCGTCGTCGAGACCGAGGACACCCCGGTGATGCACCAGGACAACCTCCTGATCGTCAAGCGGATCAAGTGCTCCGAGAGCCGCATCTCCTGCGTGCAGTTCGACCGCAGCGACGGCGTGCTGGTGACCATCGCCAGCTGGGACCGCCCGATCACCGACGACCTCTACGCCCTGCTCAAGCCGCTGCCCGCGGAACTCTTCCAACAGGGCTGACCCGGCGGACCGGCCGCGCGGACGGGACGCGCCCGGTGGACGGCTCGCGAGCCGTCCACCGGGCGCACCGCGTTCCGGCACCGTGCGGGGGCTACGACCCCGACGACCGGACGTCCACGTCGGCCGCCCGCACGTAGCCGATCCGGTGCCCCAGCTGGATCTCGTAGTACCTGTCCTTGCCCCGGACCACCGCGTGCTGGTTGACGTCGAAGGTCGGCGAGTAGAAGTAGTCCGACCGGACCTGCCCGCCGACCGCGTACTCCTGCCCGGCGAGCAGCTTGTACGGCAGCGGCGTGACCGACTGCACCGGCACCTTCGACGGGTACGCCGCCTGCTCCGGGTACGCCCTCCCGTACACCGGGATCTCCGCCCGGCCCGCCTTCGGCACGGCCACCAGGCCCTTGGCGTCCACCGCCGTCGGGTTCGACCGCGGGTTGTGGAACCACGCCCGCTGCCCGAGGTACCAGATCGCCGTCCAGTCGCCGTCCCGGCCGGCCACCGCGAACCGCTGGCCGGTCGTGGCCCGCGCCCCGGTGTCGTTCACCCCGGTCGTGCTGGGGGAGCCGTCCGGGTGCAGCCCGACGTCCTGGACCAGCGGCGCGCTCTCGCTCGGCGCGGTGTACAGCCGGACCGCGGCCGAACCGTGCGCCGCACAGCTCTCCCCGGCCTTCTCGCAGCCGGTGTAGACCGGCCGGTTGCCGTCGTAGGACGGACGGATGGTGACCAGGCCGCCGTGCGGGCCCGCGGTGGCCTCGAACGGTCGGCCCAGCAGGGTGAAGTAGTGCGCCCAGTCCCAGTACGGACCGGGGTCGGTGTGCATCCCCGCGATCGTCGACGGGATCGTCCCCGGCACGTTGTCGTGGCCGAGGATGTGCTGCCGGTCCAGTGGGATGTCGTACTTCGCCGCCAGGTACTTCACCAGCCGGGCCGAGGCGCGGTACATCGCCTCCGTGTACCAGGCGTCCGGCGTGGCGAGGAAGCCCTCGTGCTCGATGCCGATCGAGTGCGCGTTGACGTACCAGTTGCCCGCGTGCCAGGCGACGTCCTGGGTCCGCACGTGCTGCGCGATCAACCCGTCAGCGGAACGGATGGTGTAGTGCCAGGACACGTACTTGGGGTCCTTGATCAGCCGCAGCGTGGTGTCCCACGACCCCTCGGTGTCGTGGATGACGAGGGTGTCGATCCGCTGGTCCTTGGGCCGGTCCGCCAGGTCGTGGTTGCCGTAGTTGGTGCCGTTGTCGTACTGCTCGTACGGCGCCGGCCAGGACTCGCACGCCACCGTCCAGGGGCACTCCAGCGCCGCACCGGATTCCCGCGTCGAGGCGCGCCGGGCGCTGGCGGCCCTGCCGAGACGTTTCTCCTGCGCGGCGTCGGCGGTCAGCCGCGGCGCGGCGGCCAGCGTGACCCGCTGCCCCGCGTCGGTGGTGCGGCGCTGCCCCTGCCGCATCACCCCGAAGACGTCCCGCGCGAACGCCGCCCCGCTGCGCGGATCGTCCGCGCTCCCGTAGCGCGCCACCGCCGCGTACCACTTGGCCGGATCGGCGCTGGCCGGCAACCCCAGCTGACGCTGGGCGGCGGCGAGCAGCGCGGCGCCGCCCCGCACGTTCGCGGCCGGGTCGGACCGCAGCTTCGCCGCCGGCAGCCCGGTCAGCCGCGCCGCGGTCGTCAACGTCCGCAGCCGGGACGGGAGTTCGGCGGGCAGCACCGCCCGCCGCGCCGGCGCGGCCGTCCGCAGCGGCCGGGCGGTGTCGCCGCGGGCGTCCGCGGCGTCCGAGCTGAACTCCGGGTCCCGCGCCACCGCGGTCCGGGCGTCGGTCAGGTGCATCGGCCCGTAGCCCCCGGACACGCTGGGCGCGCCGCCGTGGCCGTCCCAACGGGATTCCAGGTACGCGACGCCCAGCAGCACGCTGCGCGGCACGTGGTAGCGCGCGGCGGCGTCGCCGAAGGCCCGTTGGAGGGCGCCGGACGGCGGCTGCCCGGCCGGCGCGGACGGCGTCGCCGCGACCAGCGGCACCAGCAGCGCCGCCGCGGCGACGGCGGTGGCGGATCTGCGCAGGACGGCATGGCGGGTTCTGGACGCGTCTTCCGGTGCGGATCCTCGCAAAACAGCCTCCTCAAGCCGGCCCGAGCCGGGGCGGTGTGACGGTGGTGTGCCTTGCCAGGGCCTGCCCGGTGGAGCGTGGCACCGGCCCAGGCCGCGGCCGTGCGGGAGAACCCGAGACTAGGGCCCAGGTCGGCCGAGAACCATAGTTGTGCCGACGCGCCGTCAATCACCACACCCGCTCGGGATTTCGCATGTCAGGGCATCACCTGAGGAGCCTTCCCGGCGCGGGCCCGGGAGCTGCGGGGCGTCAGTGGAATGGACCAATGCATGGGTGAGCGGCGCGGCCCTGGTAGGGCGCGCCGCTCACAGATTCCCCCTCGGGGTGCCGTCGGCATCCCCGGCGGTCAGCGGGTGCCGACCGCCGCCCGCACCGCCCGCCGCGCCATCTGCGCGTCGTCGTGCAGCCTGCGCAGCAGCAACCGCTGCTCCTCGCCCGCCCCCGGCGCCCCGGACGCTCCGCCGCCCGGCACGGCGGCCGGGGTGGGCTCGCGCATGGTCCGCTGGACCGCGGTCTCGTAGCGCCGGATCTCGCGGGTCAGCACCAGCATCAGGTTCACCAGGAAGGCGTCCCGGGCCGCGGTGCCCGCCGCCTGGGCGAGTTGGCTGATGTGCCGGCGGGCGACCGGCGCCTCGCCCAGCACCGTCCACAGCGTGGCCAGGTCGTAGCCGGGGAGGTACCAGCCCGCGTTGTCCCAGTCCAGCAGCACCGGGCCGACCGGCGAGAGCAGGACGTTGTTCAGCAGCGCGTCGCCGTGGCAGAACTGGCCCTGGGTGTGCGCCAGGCCGTGCAGCAGCTTCTGGAGGTCACCCAGATCGCGGTCGGTCAGCAGCCCCAGATCGTGGTACCGCCCGATCCGGCCCGCGTAGTCCAGCGGGGCGTCGAACAGGCCGGCCGGCGGACGCCAGGCGTTGATCCGGCAGATCGCCCCGAGCGCGGCCCGCACGTCGGCCCGCGGCGGCGCCTCGGAGGGGTGGCGCGTCAGGGCCGCCACCCGCCCCGGCATGCGCTCCACCACGAGCGTGCAGTTGTCGGGGTCGGCCGCCACCAGCCGCGGAACCCGGACCGGCGGACGGTGCCGGACGAACGCCCGGTACGCGCTTATTTCCTGCCGGAAGCTGTCGGCCCAGGCGGGGGAGTGGTCCAGTAAACACTTGGCGACGGCGCTCATCCGACCGGTCGTCCCCAGGAGCAGTACGGACTTCCCGCCGCGCCGCAGCACCTGGACCGGGTTGAACTCCGGACAGATGCGGTGCACCGAGGCGACCGCGGCGCGCAGCTGGGCGCCCTGGGGGCCGGACAAGTCGAGTCTCCCGCTGAGCGGTTGGGTGCCCATCCCCTGTGCCCGCCGGTTCCGGCCGCCGGAGAGACCGGTCACCGCCCCCGCGGAAGGGGTGGGATCCAGATACGGCCCGCTCCCGTGGGGGTGCGGGCGGTACGTCCGGGTGGGGGCGGTCACGGCGGACGATGCTGCATACATGGGTGAGACAGGTCCCTTCGTGCGCCGACGAGTTGCGTGCGCTCCCGGCCCGGCGGCGGGAACCCGTGAACGGGCCCCGTACAGGCGGCCGATCCTCAAGGTCCCCGTGCAGGGCACGCACCCTGGGGAATGCGGTCCCGCCACCGGGCCGGGGGCTGCACACCTACCGAACACGCGGCTGCGGGTGGCAGACCATCTGGCGCACCCTGGCGAACCCTGGCGAATGCTCGCAGCCCCTGTCACCGGCCGTTACTGTCAACTCAGTCGAGGAACCTGGGGGCTTGACGTGAGCAGGGAGCCGAACGCTCGTCTCGCGGACCTTTTCGGCCTGGCCGGCTGGTCCAAGGGAGAACTCGCGAGGCTGGTCAACCGGCAGGCGGCGGCCATGGGGCATCCGCAGCTGGCGACCGACACCTCGCGGGTCCGGCGCTGGATCGACATGGGCGAGACGCCCCGGGACCCGGTGCCCAAGGTGCTCGCCTCCCTCTTCACCGAGCGCCTCGGCCGTGTCGTAACCACCGAGGACCTCGGGTTCGCCCGGACCGGTCGCGCGGGGAAGCGGCAGGCCATGGACGGTCTGCCGTGGGCGCCCGAGCGGACCGCGGCGGTCCTCACGGAATTCACGGGAATGGACCTCATGCTCAATCGACGCGGCTTGGTGGGGGCCGGCGCGGCGCTCGCCGCGGGCTCCGCACTCACCGGTGCCCTGCACGACTGGCTGCACACCGACCCCGCTCCGCTCGCCCTCCACCACGACGATCCGCTCGCCCACGAATCCCTGTACGAACTCGACCAGATCGGCCTCGACCGCTACGAGGCGGCCCCGGTGGGGTCGCAGGAGATCGACGCCCTGGAGCACTCCGTCGAGGTGTTCCGCCGCTGGGACGCGGCCCGCGGCGGCGGCCTCCAGCGCAAGGCCGTGGTGGGCCAGCTCAACGAGGTCGGCGGGATGCTGGCCTACCGCCACCCCGACCACCTCCAGCGCCGGCTCTGGGGCGTGGCCGCCAACCTCGCGGTGCTGGCCGGCTGGATGTCCCACGACGTGGGCCTGGAGCCCACCGCGCAGAAGTACTTCATCATCGCCGCCCACGCGGCCCGCGAGGGCGGCGACCGTCCGCGCGCCGGCGAGGCGCTCTCCCGCGCCGCCCGCCAGATGGTCCACCTGGGCCGTCCGGACGACGCCCTGGACCTGATGAAGCTTGCCCAGTCCGGTTCCGGCCAGGAGACCCTGCCGCGCACCCGCGCCATGCTGCACACCATCGAGGCGTGGGCCCACGCCTCGAAGGGCCACGGCCAGGCGATGCGGCGCACGCTCGGCGAGGCCGAGGAACTGTTCGTCTCGGACCGGGGCGACGTACCGCCGCCGGCGTGGATGCAGATGTTCGACGAGGCGGATCTGCACGGCATGCAGGCGTTGGCGTTCCGCACGCTCGCGGAGCACGACCCGTCCGCCGCCAAGATCGCCCAGAGGCACGCCAAGCAGGCGTTGCACCTGCGCAGGAGCGGTCACCAGCGGTCGCAGATCTTCGACTACATCTCGATGGCCTCGGCCTGCTTCCTCGGCAACGAACCCGAACGGGCCGACCGCTATGCCCGGTTGGCGCTGATCTCCATCGGGGAGAACTCCTCGCACCGCACCTGGGACCGGCTGCGCGAGATGTTCCGGCTCACCGGCCAGTTCGCCGGCTGCGGCAAGATCCAGGACCTCCGCGACGAGCTCCAGCAGGTCCTGCCGAAGCCGCGGGCCAAGGGGAAGGGCGCCGCCCTCAAGCCGGGCATCGGACCGGACCTGGGGCCGAACTTCTCGCTCTGAGGGTCCTGCGGGGCCGCGTCGTCCACCAGCTGCCGTCGGGGCGGACCCACGCCCGCACCCGCGAGCACGGCGGCGACGGTGCGCCTCCGCCCTCGTCGACCGGCCGGTCGCGCCGAGCCCGCTCGCCCCTCGTCACCGACACCACCCGACGCCCGCGGGAGATCCCAGTGGAACACCCTGCCCGAAGAACTACCCGAAGACCTGTCTGAAGATCCGCCCGCCGACCTGCGGCAGCTTGGAGCTGACGGGCCCTCACCAGAGCGTCAGGTCGCTCGGGGTGACCGGCGCCCCCGCGGCCGGTCCGCCCGACGGTCGCGCCGTGCGTCAGTCGCCGACCTTGGCGAGCAGCACGCAGGCGTCGTCCTCCCGCTCGGTGGCGCCGAACTCCTCCACCACGATGCGGACGCTCTCCTGCGCGCTGCGGGCGGCGCCGAGCCGCGGTGCCAGCGCGAGCAGCCGCTCGGTGCCCTCGTGGGCACTGTCCGGACCGTGGGTGCGGCGCGGGACCAGCCCGTCGGTGTGCAGCACCAGCAGGTCGCCCGGCTCCAACTGCTCGGCGCGCTGGCCGTAACTGGCGCCGGTCGTGGCCCCGAGCAGGACGCCCTCCGGCGGGTCCAGCGCGCGCCCCGTGCCGCCGCGGAACAGCAGCGGCGCGGGGTGCCCGGCCTGGGACCACTCCAGTACCCGCGTCGCGGGGTCGAACTGGCAACAGACCGCGCTGCCCAGCGCCGGCTGGGTGGCGCTGTCCAGCAGTTGGTTGAGGAAGCCCATCAGCTGCCCGGGCCGGTGCCCCGCCACGGCCATGCCGCGCAGCGCGCCGAGCACCATCGCCATGCCGGACGTCGCCGCGACGCCGTGCCCGGTGAGGTCGCCGACGCTCAACAGCGTGCGCCCGTCCGGGAGTTGGAGGGCGTCGTACCAGTCTCCGCCGATCAGGGCGGAGGTGTCGGCCGGTAGGTAGCGCCCGGCGAGGTCCAGGGTGACCGGGCCGCCCTCGGGGAAGCGCAGCGAACCGCGCCACGGCGGCAGCACGGCCTCCTGGAGTTCGACCGCGAGCCGGTGCTCGGTCTGGGCGATGTGCCGCTGGCGCTGGAGCGAGTCACCGGTCTCGCGCACCGCCGTCTGGCTCCGGCGCAGCTCGCTGACGTCGCGGAGCACGGCCCACATGCAGGCGGTGCTGCCGTCGGCGTCGAGCACCGGCTCGCCGACCATGTGGACGGTGCGGATGCCGGAGTCGACGCGCAGGATGCGGAACTCGCCGTCGATCGGCCGGCCGTCCACCAGGCAGTCGGTGACCATCACGGCCAGCTTCTCCTGGTCGTCGGCGTGCACCAGGGACGGCAGCTCGTCCAGCGTCAGCGGCTCGTCGGCCGGCTCCCGGCCGAACATCGTGTAGAGCTCGTCGGACCAGGTCACCTCGTCGGTGAGCAGGTTCCACTCGGCGCTGCCCACCCGGCGCAGCAGCGCGCCCCGCTCGGGCGCCGCGGGCTCGGGCGGGGCCACCGGCAGCTCGACGCGCGGCTCCGCGGCCCCGGTGGGCGAGCTGGGCAGGCCCTCTCTGAGCTGGTCGAGGTGGCCGCCGAGGTCGTCCAGGTGGTGGACGGCGAGCTCGCACAGCGCCCGCTGCCAGCGCAGCTGCGGGTCGGCGGCGAGGTCACCGGCGACCGAGGACTCTCTGCGTACCGCGTCGAGGCCACCGCGCAGGGTGCGGGCCTGCGAGATGAGTGCCTCGACCGCGCCACGCTCGGGGGTCTGATCGGCTGGGTGATCCGCGAAGAGAGGGGGCGGCATGACGTACTCCGTGATCAGGCGGCGCCGGAACGTATGGGCCGGTTACGACTCTTGCACAGGCTGCGACGGACCGTAAGGGATTTGGCACTACCCGATACGGTGGTGCACCCGGCATATGTCATCGGCCTCCTTGTGGCAACCGGGCCCGAATCGGCGGAAGCAATGGTTCCACGCTAGGCTGCGGCCGCCGTACAGCTGTCTACCCCGCCGATCCATGGTGGGAACGACGCATACGGTCCGCGGTCACCGGCAAGAATGCCGGTCAGCGGAAATCCCGTTGCCAGCCTGTCCCCCGCACCGGATGCTGACCTCATGTTCGATCCAGACATAGCGCCCAGTGGCACCCTGCTCGGCCTCCTTCAGCGAGGCCGCGGCGACGGGACCCTGCATGCCCTCGCGGCGCCGCGGGCCGAGGCGCTCGCGGCACTCAACGACAGTGTGCTGTGTGACGCGCGCCGGGACTGGCAGGTGGAGAACCGCTCGCTCTATTACGCGCGCCTCTACATGCAGCTCGACGGTGGTCTCGAGGAGATCGAACGGCACCTCTTCCACCCCGACGACCTCACCGACACCGGCGAGGAGCGCACCGGACTGACCCTCTCCGTCCTCGGCCACCTCGCCGCGTACGGCAAGGACGCCGCCCGGCTGCTGTTGCGCAGCTACGCCGCGGTGGGCAGCAACTGGCGCTGGGCCCTCGACGAACTCGCGCTGCGTGACGACGACGCCGGGCTGATCGGCCTGGCGCCGGCTGTCCTGGCCCGTTTCCCCGCGACCCCGGAGGGCGAAGCCCTGCTGGCCGCCACCGTGCGGGACGCCTTCGAGCCCCGGCCCTGGCGGTTGTGGGCCGAGGACGGCCGCTACGGCGCGCGGCTGGCCGCCGCCGACGAGCAGGGTTCCTTCGACCGCTGGCAGCGCCAGCTCCGACCGCGCGGCCCGCGCCCCGGCTGGAGCGTGGCCGAGGTGCTGGAGTGGGCCGAGCACGAACTCGAACCGCGCCCCGGGGAGCACCGCTACCTCGCCGCCGCCCGCTGCCTGAGCGCCGTCGCCGGTCCCGAGGACCGCGCCGAGCTGCTGCGGGCCGGCCGCGGCGGACCCGACGCGGCGCGCGCCGCGGTCCTGCACCACCTCGCCGAGCGCGGCGACGGCGCGGTCCTCGACCTGATCGAGGCCGCCGCGACCGATCCGCTCTCCGGGGAGCCGCTGGTGGCCGCCGCGCTCTCCGCCTACGAACGGATGCGCAGCGTGGCCGCTGTCGAGCGGGCCCGCACCTGGGCCGCGCGCCCGGACCGGCTGGGGGCGTCGGCCGCCGCGATGCTGGCCTGTCGCGGCGCGCGTCGCGACACCGACCTGGTACTGGCCGCGCTCCGCCGCACCGTGCTGGAAGAGGGGCCGGACGCCTGCGCGCTGTGGGAACTGGTGGACGGTGCCGGTCGCCTCGGGATCGCCTGCGCCGCCCCCGTGCTGCGCCAC
This sequence comes from Streptomyces lunalinharesii, assembly GCF_039532155.1. NCBI lineage: Bacteria > Bacillati > Actinomycetota > Actinomycetes > Kitasatosporales > Streptomycetaceae > Streptomyces > Streptomyces lunalinharesii. Next base: position 44,427 of record NZ_BAAARK010000017.1, on the reverse strand, counting down.
CTCTATCGCGAGACCTCCTCCTCGCACCTGCGCGGCCGGGCCGCCGCCGCGCTCGCCGCCACCGACCCCGGGTTCGCGGCCGGCTTCGCCGTCGAGTGCCTCTGGGACTGCGAGGAGACCACCCGGGAACTCGCCGCCCGGCACGCGGCCACCGGCGACGACCGGGTGGTGGAACAGCTCCGCCGTCTCGCCGCCGATCCGGCCGAGGAGGCCGAGGTGCAGACCGCCGTGCGCGCCCGCTTCGGTCCGGACGCCTCGGCGGTGTGAGGCCGCGACCGGCGCCCGGCTGAGCGGGCGGAGGGGCGAACGCTCATGGGACGTTCGCCGGTTGGAAAGATCCCCTTGGCGCGGTCCACGCACGGTGCGCCGACAACAGCGGTATGCGTGTCGCCCTCGTCACCGAATCCTTCCCGCCCGACGTCAACGGCGTCGCACACTGCGCCCTCCAGACCGCCCGCCACCTCGTCCGGCGCGGGCACGAACCGCTGGTCATCGCCCCGTTGGCGAACTCCGCACCGGCCGCCACCGGCCACGGCAACGACAGCCCGTGCCCGGTGGTGCGGGTGCCCTCCATGCCGCTGCCCGGATACCCGCAGGTGCGGATCGCGCTGCCCGGGCGGCGGCTGTCCGCGGCGCTGGACGGCCACCGGCCCGATCTGGTGCACCTGGCCAGCCCCTTCGTCCTGGGGGCACGGGGCATGGCGGCAGCGGCCCGGCGGGGGGTGCCGGCGGTCGCGGTCTACCAGACGGACATGGCGCGTTACGCGCGGACTTACCTGGGGCGCGGCGGGACGGCGGCCTGGCGCCGGATCCGGGCGGTGCACGCCGCCGCCGACCTCACCCTGGCCCCGTCGAGCGCGGCGCTGCTGGACCTGACCGAGCACGGGGTGCCCCGGGTGCGGCTGTGGCCGCGCGGGGTCGACTCGGCGCGGTTCCACCCCGGGCGGCGGGACGCGGTGCTGCGCAGCTCGTTGCTGGCGGGACGGGAGCTGCTGGTGGGGTATGTGGGGCGGCTGGCACCGGAGAAGGACGTCCGGCTGCTGGCCGAGACCTCTCGGCTGCCCGGCGTGCGCACCGTGGTGATCGGGGACGGCCCCAGCGCCGCCACCCTGCGGGCGCAGCTGCCCGAGGTGCGGTTCCTGGGGCGCCGGACCGGTGACGAACTGGCCCGGCTGTACGCGTCGTTGGACGTGTTCGTGCACACCGGGCCCTACGAGACCTTCTGCCAGACCGTGCAGGAGGCGATGGCCTCCGGGGTCCCGGTGGTCGCCCCGGCCGCCGGCGGACCGTTGGACCTCGTCGACCACGGGCGGACCGGGCTGCTGGTCCCCTCGGGGGACGGCGTGGCGGTGCGGGACGCGGTGCGGACGCTGTTCGGGGACGCGGAGCTGCGGGTGCGGTACGGCGCCGCCGGCCGGCGGGCGGTCGCGGCCCGTACCTGGGAGGCGGTCGGCGACCAGTTGCTGGCCCACTACGACGACGTGCTGGCCGACCGGACGGCGGTGGCGGCGTGAGCGCCCGTCGGGCCCGGAACGGCCGGACGGGACTGCGGATCGTCCGGATCGCCAACTTCGTCGCCCCGGCCTCCGGCGGGCTGCGCACCGCACTGGGCGAGCTGGGTGCCGGCTACCGGGCCGCCGGCCACGACCCGGTGCTCGTCGTGCCGGGGCCACCGGACGCGGTGGGGCCGCGCGGCATCCGCGACGAGGAGACCGCCCAGGGGCGGGTGCTCACCCTCCCCGGCCCGCAGGTGCCCGGTACCGGCGGCTACCGGGTGCTCGCCGACCGCCCCCGGCTCCGGGACCTGCTGGCCGAACTGGACCCGGACCGGCTGGAGGTCTCGGACCGGACGACGCTGCGCTGGACGGGGGAGTGGGCGCGGCGGGCCCGGGTCCCGGCGGTGATGGTGTCGCACGAGAGCGTGGACGGCGTGCTGCGCACCTGGGGCGTGCCGCGCCCGTTGGCCCGGGCGGTCGCCGACCGGGCCAACGCCCGTACCGCGTACGCCTACAGCCGGGTGGTGTGCACGACCGAGTGGGCGGCGGCGGAGTTCCTGCGGGCCGGGGCGCGGAACGTGGTGCGGGCGCCGCTCGGGGTCGACCTCGCCGCCTGGCACCCGGACCTGCGCCGCGGCGCGCCGCGCGACCGGTACGCCGACCGGGCCGCCGTCCTGTTGCTGCTGTGCTCCCGGCTGTCACCGGAGAAGCGGCCCGGGCGGGCCCTGGACGCCCTCGTCGAGCTGCGGCGGCGGGGCGTGGACGCGGCGCTGGTGGTGGCCGGCGACGGGCCGCTGCGGGGCCGGCTGGCGGACCGGGCGCGGGCCGCCCGGCTGCCGGTGACGTTCCTCGGGCACCTCGCCGACCGGAGCCGGCTGGCCGCGCTCCAGGCCGGCGCCGACCTGGTCCTGGCGCCGGGACCGGCCGAGACGTTCGGGCTGGCGGCGCTGGAGGCGCTGGCCTGCGGCACCCCGGTGGTCGCCAGTGCGGCGTCGGCGCTGGCCGGACTGGTCGGCGACGGCGGGGACACCGCCCTGGACGACGGCGGGTCCTTCGCCGATGCGGTGCAGCGGGTGCTGGCCCGGCCCGAGCCCGTTCGTCGGGCGGCGGCCCGGCGGCGCGCCGAGGGGTACGGCTGGCAGCCGGCGGTGACCGCGTTCCTGGCGGCCCACGACGCGCCCAGGCCGGCCGGCGGGCGGCCGATGGCACCGGTCGGACCGCGGCCGGCCGGCCCCTGGAGCCGGCGGTGACGCCCGGGTTCGTGGCCCTCGGCGACTCGCTCACCGAAGGGCTCGGCGATCCGGTGGCGGGCGGTGGTTGGCGGGGCTGGGCGGCGTTGCTGGCCGACGGGTTGGGTCAGCGGCCCGGCGACGTCCCGCTGGTGAACCTGGCGCGCAGCGGGGCGCTGGCGGCCGACGTGGCGGGCGAGCAGCTGCCGCAGGCCCGCGCGCTCGCCCCGCGCTTCGCGTCCGTGCTGGTCGGCGCCAACGACACGCTGCGCGCCGCGTTCGCCATCGACCGGGTGGCGGCGGCGCTGGACCAGGCCCACGGCACCCTCAGCGCCGGCGGGACGGTGGTGCTGACGGCCTGCCTGCCCGACCCCGGCCGGATGCTGGGGCTGCCCGCGCCGCTGGCCCGCCCGTTGGCCCGCCGGATGCGCGCCGTCAACACCGTCGTGCACGCGGTCTCCGCCCACTACGGCGGCGTCCACCTGCACCTCGCCGACCACCCCTGGGTGGCCGACCGGACCACCTGGAGCGTGGACCGGCTGCACCCCAGCGAGCGCGGCCACCGGCTGCTGGCCCGCGGCTTCCACGCCGCGCTGACCGCCCGCGGCCTGGCCTGCGGGCCGCCGCCCCCGCTCACCCTCGACGGCCCGCCGCCGACCCGGATCGGCTCGCTGGTGTGGATGGCGACCCGCGGCACCCGGTGGGTGGCCGACCGGTGCACCGACCTGCTGCCCGGACTGCTGGCGCTGGCCGCACGGGAGTGCCGGTACGGGGTGGCCGGATCCGGGCGGTTGCTGGACGCCGCCGCCGAACGGGCCACCCGCAGCGCCCTCGCGGCCCTGTCCGAACCGGGCGGCGCTGCGACAATGGCGGGATGACCGGGCGCTGGGAGTTCTGGGTCGACCGCGGCGGCACCTTCACCGACGTGGTGGGCAGACGGCCGGACGGGCGCCTGGTCACCGGCAAGCTGCTCTCCCACCACCCCGAGCGCTACCAGGACGCCGCGGTCGCCGGGATCCGGATGATGCTGGGGCTCGGACCGAACGAACCGGTGCCCGCCGAGCGGGTCTCGGTCGTCCGGATGGGCACCACCGTCGCCACCAACGCCCTCCTGGAGCGCACCGGCGAGCCGACGGTGCTGCTGACCACCGAGGGGTTCCGGGACGCGCTGCGGATCGCCTACCAGAACCGGCCGCGGATCTTCGACCGGCGGATCGTGCTGCCCGAGGCGCTCTACGACCGGGTGATCGAGGTGCCGGAGCGGATCGGCGCCCGCGGCGAGCTGGTCCGGCCGCTCGATGCGGAACCCGTCCGCCGGGAGTTGCGCCGGGCCCGCGCGGACGGTCTGCGCAGCGCCGCGGTGGTGCTGCTGCACGGCTACCGGCACACCGCGCACGAACGGGCCGTCGCCGAGCTGGCCAGGGCCGCGGGCTTCACCCAGGTCAGCTGCTCGCACGAGGTCAGCCCGCTGATGAAGCTGGTGGCCCGCGGCGACACCACCGTCGTCGACGCGTACCTGTCGCCGATCCTGGCGCGCTACGTCGACGGGATCGCGGCTCAACTCCCCGGCATCCGGCTGCTGTTCATGCAGTCCAACGGCGGGTTGCGGGAGGCCACCCACTTCCGGGGCAAGGACGCGGTGCTGTCCGGGCCGGCGGGCGGGGTGGTCGGGATGGTCCGGGCGGCCGCGGAGGCCGGCGGGCCGGGCCGGCGCGGCGGTTTCGACCGGGTGATCGGGTTCGACATGGGCGGCACGTCCACCGACGTGTCGCACTACGCGGGCGAGTTCGAGCGGATCTTCGGCAGCGAGGTCGCCGGCGTGCGGATGCGCGCCCCGATGATGAACATCCACACCGTCGCGGCCGGCGGCGGCTCGGTGCTGCACTTCGACGGCCGCCGCTATCGGGTCGGCCCGGACTCGGCCGGCGCGGACCCCGGCCCCGCCTGCTACCGGCGCGGCGGCCCGCTCACCGTCACCGACGCCAACGTGATGCTCGGCCGCATCCAACCGGACCACTTCCCCGCGGTGTTCGGGCCGGACGGCGACCAGGGGCTGGACGCCGCGACGGTCCGCACCCGGTTCGCCGAGCTGGCCGCGCGGGCCGCCGCCGCGACCGGCGACGCGCGCGGGCCCGAGGACGTCGCCGCCGGCTTCCTGGACATCGCGGTGCTCAACATGGCCAACGCGGTCAAGAAGATCTCCGTCCAGCGCGGCCGGGACGTCACCCGCTACGCCCTGGTCAGCTTCGGCGGCGCGGGCGGCCAGCACGCCTGCGCGGTCGCCGACGCCCTGGGCGTCGACACCGTCCTCGTCCCGCCGCTGGCCGGGGTGCTCTCCGCCTACGGCATCGGGGTCGCGGACGCCACCGCGATGCGGGAGCAGGCCGTCGAGGAGCCGTTCGACGCGCCGGGGGCGATCGACCGGGTCCACACGGTGTGCGACGCCCTCGCCCGGCAGACCCGAGGGGAACTCCTCGACGACGGCGTGCCGGCGGCGTCGCTCACCACCCGCGCCCGGGTCCTGGTCCGCTACGCCGGCACCGACGCCGCCCTCGGAGTGCCGCTCGCCGACGCCGCCGCCATGGCCGCGGAGTTCGTCCGGGCCCACCGCGAGCGGTACGCCTTCGCGATGGACAAGCCGCTGGTCGCCGAGGCGGTGTCGGTGGAGGCGCTCGGCGCGGCCGGCGGCGCGGCCGACCACCACGACCAACTGCCGGAAAGACACGGCGAGTTGCGGGCCTCGGCGACCGTCCGGATGTACGTCGGCGGGCGGTGGCGGGACACCGCGCTGTACCACCGCGGCGCGCTGCGGCCCGGTGACGTCCTCAGCGGCCCGGCGATCGTCGCCGAGGACGACGCCACGACCGTCCTCGACCCCGACTGGCGGGCCACCGTCGGCGAACGCGGCCACCTGGAGCTGACCCGGGTCCGGCCGCGCCCCGGGCGGACCGCCGTCGGCACCGCGGCGGACCCGGTGATGCTGGAGGTCTTCAACAGCCTCTTCATGGCCATCGCCGAGCAGATGGGCGTCCGCCTGGAGCACACCGCCCACTCGGTCAACATCAAGGAGCGGCTGGACTTCTCCTGCGCGCTCTTCGACGCCGCGGGCAACCTGATCGCCAACGCCCCGCACATCCCGGTGCACTTGGGGTCGATGGGGGAGTCCATCAAGGAGGTGCTGCGGCGCCGCGGCGACGACCTGCGGCCGGGGGACGTGTACGCGGTCAACGACCCGTACCACGGGGGCACGCACCTGCCGGACGTCACCGTCGTCACCCCGGTGTTCGACGCCGACGGGCGCGAGCTGCTGTTCGTCGTCGCCTCCCGGGGGCACCACGCCGAGATCGGCGGCATCACCCCGGGCTCGATGCCCGCCTTCAGCAGCACCATCCAGGAGGAGGGGGTGCTCTTCGACAACTGGCTGCTGGTGCGCGACGGCGCGCTGCGGGAGCGGGAGACCCGCGACCTGCTCACCGCCGGGCCGTACCCGTCACGGGCCCCGGACGTCAACCTCGCCGACCTGCGCGCCCAGATCGCCGCGAACGAGAAGGGCGTCCACGAACTGCGCCGGATGACCGAGCAGTTCGGGCTGGACGTCGTGCGGGCGTACATGGGCCACGTCCAGGACAACGCCGAGGAGTCGGTGCGCCGGATCCTCGGCGGGCTGTCGGACGGGAGCTACCGCTACGAGACGGACAGCGGCGCACAGATCCAGGTGGCGTTGACCGTCGACCGGGCGGCCCGCAGCGCCGTACTGGACTTCGCCGGCACCTCGCCGCAGCAGCCCGGCAACACCAACGCGCCCCGTTCGGTGGTGATGGCGGCCGTGCTGTACGTCCTGCGGACCCTGGTCGCCGAGGACATCCCGCTCAACAGCGGCTGCCTCAAGCCCGTCCGGGTACGCGTCCCGGAGGGCTCGATGCTGGCGCCCGTCTACCCGGCGGCCACCGTGGCCGGCAACGTGGAGACCTCCCAGGCGGTCACCGGTGCGCTCTACGCCGCGATGGGCGTCCAGGCCGAGGGCTCGGGCACGATGAACAACCTGACCTTCGGCAACGCGCGGGTGCAGTACTACGAGACGGTCGCCAGCGGGGCGGGGGCCGGCGACGGCTTCGACGGGGCGGACGCCGTGCAGACCCACATGACCAACTCCCGGCTGACCGACCCCGAAGTCCTGGAGTGGCGCTATCCCGTCCGGGTCGACGGCTTCGCGCTCCGGGACGGCAGCGGGGGCACCGGCCGCTGGCACGGGGGCCGCGGGGTCGAGCGCCGGCTGCGGTTCCTGGAGCCGATGACGATCGCCCTGCTCTCCCATCACCGGCGGATCGCACCGTACGGCATGGCCGGCGGTGGTCCTGGCGCGCTGGGCGTCAACGTCCTGGAGCGGGCCGACGGTTCGCGCGAGGAACTGCGGGGCTGCGACGCGGCGGAGGTCGGCGTGGACGACGTGCTGGTCGTCCGGACGCCGGGCGGCGGCGGGTACGGGGTGGCGTAGCCGGCGCCCGGCCGCGGACCGCGTCGGGTCCGCGGCCGGGCGCGTCGGGGGTGCCGGGCGCTACTCCTCCGACGCCGCGCGGCGGCACGCCTCGAAGGCGACCGTCGCGGGGCGAGACGCATGGCGATCACGGTTCCTTCCGGGCGGACGCCCGAGTCGGTCACTCGGGGCGCTTGATCCGCTACGGAAAGTGCCCAGCGGAGGCGTCCGGAACGCCGGGGGAACCGGGGCGCCGGGCGTGAACGGCCGGCGTGCGGAGCGCACTTCGGGCGTCGGGGGCACCCGGGGCGCATCGGCCTCAACCGGGGTGCGCCGCCCGGCCCGACCGCCGGCCGATCCGCACGAACCGGGTCGGCGTGCCCGGCACCGCCTGGGCCGCCGCGGCCAGGAAGCGTTCCGGGACCACGCCGACGACCGGGTAGCCACCGGTGGTGGGATGGTCGTGCAGGAACAGCACCGGCAGGCCGTTCGGCGGGACCTGGAGGGCGCCCAACGGCATGCCCTCGCTGGGGAGTTCGCCGTCCCGGGCGCGTTCCAGGGCGGGCCCCTCGGTGCGCAGCCCGATCCGGTTGGACGCCGCGGAGACCCGGAACCGGCCGGTGGCCAGGGTGCGCAGCCCGTCGGCGGTGAACCAGGCGTCGCGCGGCCCGGGCAGGAACGGCAGCACCAGCTCGGCCGCCGCCCCGGCGAGCGGGACCGCGTCGGCGGCGGCCGGCGGGCCGTACGGGGCGCCCAGCGGGAGCACCGTGCCGTCCGCGAGCGGGTCCGTGCCCAGTCCGGAGAGCAGGTCGGTGGCGCGGCTGCCGAGCACCGGCTCGACGGCGATGCCGCCGGCGACGGCGAGGTGGCAGCGGACTCCGTGGGTGGCCGCGCCGACCTCCAGCACGGCACCGGCCGGGACGCGCACCGGCGCGCCCCACGGGGCGGGGCGGCCGTCGACGGTCACCGGGCACGCGGCGCCGGTGACCGCGACGGTGGTGGCGGTGCGCGGGCGGACCGCGCAGCCGGTGAGGGTGGTCTCCAAGGTGGCCGCCGAGGCGGGGTTGCCCACCAGACGGTTGGCGAGCCGGTGCGCCGGCCCGTCCAGGGCGCCGGAGCGCGGCACCCCGAGGTGGGCGTGGCCGGGCCGGCCGAGGTCCTGGACGGTGGTGAGCGCACCGGCCCGGACCACCGAGAGGGCGCGGTCGGTCATCGGGCGGGCTCCTCGGTGGTGCGGTCGGGGCGGGCCGCTGTGGCGCCGGCCCGGGGAGCGCGCGGGGCCGGTACGGGCGCGTCCGCGGGGACGAAGCGGACGGGCGTGCCGGGGGCCAGCAGCGCCGCGGGTGCGCGCCGCGGGTCCCACAGGACGGCGTCGGTGCGGCCGATCAACTGCCAGCCGCCGGGGGAGGAGCGCGGATAGACCCCGGTGTACGGGCCGGCCAGTCCGACCGAGCCGACCGGGACCCGGGTGCGCGGGGTCGCCCGGCGCGGCACGTGCAGGCGTTCCGGAAGCCCCGTCAGGTAGCCGAAGCCGGGCGCGAACCCGCAGAAGGCGACCCGGAAGCGGGCGCCGGAGTGCAGCCGGACCACCTCGTCGGGGGTGACGCCCCACAGTGCGGCGACCTCGGCCAGGTCGGGCCCGTCGTAGTGCACCGAGATCTCCACGGCCGGGCGGTCGCCGCCGGTGAGCGGCGGGATACGCCAGTCGGCCAGCTCCGCGGCGAGCGCCCGGGGGTCGGCCAGGCCGTCGAGGAAGACGGTCCGGGCGGCCGGCACCACCTCGCGCACCGCCGGCAGGGTGCCGTCGGCGGCCCGGCGCAGCACCTCGGCGTGCAGGGCCTCGACGTCCGTCGCGCGGGTCAGCTCGATCAGCAACCCGTGGTCGCCGACCGGCAGCGTCGTCAGGGGCGGCCGCCCCGCCTCGTCGGCTGCCGCACCCGCCGCGCCGCCCGTCACGCGAAGCTCCGGACGGGGACGCCGGCCGCGGTCAGCTCGGCCCGCACCCGCCGCGCCAGCTCCGCGGCGCCCGGGGTGTCGCCGTGCAGGCACAGCGAGCGCGCGGCGACCGTGATCCGGGTGCCGTCGCGGGAGGTGACCGCACGGTCCCGGGCCAGGCCCACGGCGCGCTTGACCACCGCGTCGGGGTCGTGCACGACCGCGCCGGCCTCCCGGCGCGGGACCAGGGTGCCCCGGTCGGTGTAGGCGCGGTCCGCGAACGCCTCGCCGACGACCGGGAGGCCGGCCTGGGCGGCGGCCCGGTGCAGCTGGGAGCCGGGCAGGCCGAGGACCGGCAGCCGGCCGCCCGCGGCGCGGACCCCGGCGACCACCGCGGCGGCCTGCTCGACGTCGTCGACGCAGCGGTTGTAGAGCGCCCCGTGCGGCTTGACGTAGCCGACGCGGGCGCCGGCGGCGCGGGCGAAGACCTCCAACGCGCCGATCTGGTAGGTGACTTCGTCGGCCAGTTCGTCGGGCGGCAGGTCCATCGCACGGCGTCCGAAGCCGGCCAGGTCGCGGTAGGAGACCTGGGCGCCGATCACCACCCCGCGCTCGGCGGCCAGCGCACAGACCCGACGCATCGTGGACGGGTCGCCGGCGTGGAAGCCGCAGGCGACGTTGGCGCTGGTGACGACGGAGAGCAGGGCCTCGTCGTCGGTGAGGTGCCAGCGGCCGAACCCTTCCCCGAGGTCGGCGTTGAGGTCGATGGGGGGAAGGGCGGCCGGGTCGCTCATGGATGTCCGTTCCGGGTGCGGAGGTGCAGTGCGGATGCGGGGGGCTGCGGCGGTGCCGGAGCGGAAGTCAACGTACAGATCGTTCAACGATCCGACAAGAGGTGTGTTGTCCCGTCCCCTCATCTGGGATTGACTTCGGCTGACATCGCAGTGGGCGGGCCGCCTCGGCCGGCCCGAACGGGACGGGACGGGCGGCGGCATGGCGGGCGGAGTGGCGAAGGACGACCGGCGGCGGCTCGCCGAGGTCGCCGGACTGGAACGGGACCGCGCCCTGCTCGGCCGCGCCAGCACGGCCGAACGGGTCGCCGACATCCTGCGGGACCGGATCACCGAGGGCTACTTCTCGCCCGGTGCGCGGCTGTCCGAGGAGAGCATCGGCGGTGCGCTGGGCGTCTCCCGCAACACCCTGCGCGAGTCGTTCCGGCTGCTCACCCACGAACGGCTGCTGGAGCACCGGCTGAATCGGGGGGTGTTCGTGCGGATGGTGACCGTCGAGGACCTCGACGACATCTTCCGAGTGCGGATGCTGGTGGAGTGCGCCGCGGTGCGCGGACTGGGCCAGGGCCCGTACGACCCGGCCACCGCCGCGTCGGTGGCGGCGATCGAGGCGGCGGTGCGGGCCGGTGAGGAGGCCGCGGCGGACCGGGTCTGGGACGAGCTCTCGACCGCCAACCTCCGCTTCCACCAGGCCGTCGTCGCGCTCGTCGGCAGCCCGCGCACGGACGAGCTGATGCGCGGGGTGCTGGCCGAACTCCGGCTGGTCTTCCACGTGATGGACGACCCGCAGCGCTTCCACTCGCCCTACCTGGTCCGCAACCGGCAGATCGCGGAAGCGCTGGTGGCCGGGGACGCGGTCGCGGCCGAGCGGTTGCTGCGCGCCTACCTGGAGGACTCGCGCGGCCAGTTGTCGGCGGCGTACGCCCAGCGCATCGCCGAGCGGTAGGCGCACTTCCGTCTCGTCGTCGCCGACCCCTTGTCGGATCGTTGAACAATCGCATAGCCTCCGCAGCAATCTCCCGAGCAACCCCTCATCGCTCCCCAGATGCCTGCGGCCCGTCGATCCGTGGCCCGCATCCGTTGGGGAACCCGTACGCGGAAGGCTGATCCATGATCGTGCTCCTCGGCGTGCTCGTGGTCGTCATCGGCTTCGCCACGAAACGCAACCCCCTGCTGGTCGTCGCGGTGGCCGGCATCGTCACCGGCCTCCTCGGCGGTCTCTCGCCCACGAAGGTGCTGGCCGCCTTCGGCGAGGGTTTCGCGGGAAGCCGGGCGGTGACCATCTTCGCCATCACCCTCCCGGTCATCGGCCTCCTGGAGCGCTACGGCCTCCAGGAACAGGCCCGCTCCCTCATCGCCCGCTTCGGCCGGCTCACCACCGGGCGCTTCCTCGCCCTCTACCTGGGGTTGCGGCAGATCGGCGCGGCCGTCGGACTGACCAACGTCTTCGGGCACGCGCAGACCGTCCGCCCGCTCGCCGTCCCGATGGCGGAGGGCGCCGCCGAGCGCCGCTACGGCCCGCTGCCGGCCCGCACCCGCGAGCGGATCCGCTCGTTCGCGGCCGGCGCGGACAACATCGGTCTCTTCTTCGGCGAGGACGTCTTCCTGGCCGTCGGCTCGATCCTGCTGATCACCGGCTTCGTCAACACCACCTACGGGACGCACCTCGAACCGCTGCACCTGGCGCTGTGGGCGATCCCCACCGCGCTGTGCGCCTTCGTCGTCCACGGCTGGCGGCTGCTGCGCCTGGACCGCCAGTTGGAGCGGGAGCTGCTCACCGCCAACGCCCACCCCACCACCGCAGCGGAGACCACCCGATGATCAAGGCAGAGTGGTTCTACTGGCTCGTCGGCCTCAGCTTCCTGGTGATGGCCGCCCAGATGGTCACCGACCGCAGCAACCCCAAGCGCTTCGGCACCGGCGCCTTCTGGGGCCTGATCGGCGCCGGGTTCGTCTACAGCAGCTGGGTGGTCACCAAGCAGGCGCCGGCCGAACCGCTCGGCGTCGCCGTGCTCGTCATGGCCGTGCTGGCCGGCTTCGGCTTCACCGGGCGCGGCACCCCGCGCACCACCACCCCCGAGGAGCGCACCGCGAGCGCCGCCCGGCTGGGCAACAAGCTCTTCGTCCCGGCCCTGACGATCCCGGTCGTCGCGATGGCCTGCGCCATCGGCGTCAAACACCTCACGGTCGGGGGCCGGCCGGTCCTCCAGGAGGGCAGCGAGACCATCCTGGGCCTGGGCATCGGCGCGGTCGCCGCGCTCGTCGTCGGCATGGTGATGCTGCGCGAGAAGCGCCCCTCGGTGCCGGTCCAGGCCGGCCGCACCATGCTGGAGGCGATGGGCTGGGCGATGCTGCTGCCGCAGATGCTCGCCACGCTCGGCGCCATCTTCCAGGTCTCCGGCGTCGGCGGTCAGGTCGGCAAGCTCGCCGCCGCCGTACTGCCCGAGGACTCCCTCTACGTAGCCGTGGTCGTCTACTGCGCGGGCATGTTCGCCTTCACGCTCGTCATGGGCAACGCCTTCGCCGCCTTCCCCGTGATGACCGCCGCGGTCGGCTGGCCCGTCCTCATCGGGCACTTCCACGGCAACCCGGCCGCCGTCCTGGCCCTCGGCATGCTCGCCGGCTTCTGCGGGACGCTGGTGACCCCGATGGCCGCCAACTTCAACATCGTCCCGGCGGCGCTGCTGGAACTGAAGGACCAGTACGGTCCGATCAAGGCGCAGTTGCCGACCGCCGGCATCCTGCTGGGCTGCAACGTCGTGATCATGGCGTTGTTCGCGTTCTGACCGGCCCGGCCGCCGGCGCACCGCCCCGCCCTCCGCACCACCTTGAAAGAGGCCGCATGCACCCCACCACCGAGCCGACCCGCGTCCTGCTCACCGGCTTCGAGCCGTTCGACGGCGAAACCACCAACCCCTCCTGGCAGGCGGTGCGCACCGCCGCCGGCACCCCGCTCGACGGGTTCGCGGTGCACACCGTGGAACTGCCCTGCGTCTACGGCGCCTCGCTGACCGCGCTGCGCACCGCGATCGCCGAGACCTCCCCCGATCTCGTGGTGTGCGTCGGACAGGCCGGCGGCCGCCCCGACGTCACCGTGGAACGGGTCGCCGTCAACGTCGACGACGCCCGCATCCCCGACACCGCGGGCGCCGAACCCGTCGACGAGCCGATCGTGCCGGGCGGGCCCGCCGCGTACTTCGCCACCCTCCCCATCAAGGCGTGCGTGGCCGCCGTCCGCGCCGCCGGCCTGCCGGCCTCGGTCTCCAACACCGCCGGAACCTTCGTCTGCAACCACGTCTTCTACGGGCTCGCCCACCTCATCGCCACCGAACTCCCGCACGTGCGCGGCGGGTTCGTGCACGTCCCGTACGCGCCCGAGCAGGTCACCGACCGCGCCCGGCCGTCGCTGCCGGTCGACGCGATGGCCACCGCGCTGCGCGCGATCGTCGTCGCCGCGGCCCGCACGCGCACCGACCTCAAGGTCGCGGAGGGGGCCACGCACTGACCCGTCGGCGCCGCCGGTAAAATGATCGGTCGGCCGGCCCGCGGGTCCGCCCATGAGTGGATCCGCGCCGTTTCGTCCGTTGTCCGTGCCAGCGCCTACTCTGTGCGACGTGACTTTTTCCGCCCCGGGGGCCGCTGCGCCCCAGCTCAACGGCCACAGCCGGCCCGCGCCGGGCCCGGCCGCCGACGAAGGACTGGCCCGCCGGCTGCGCGCGCTGGCGTGCACCGCGCCGCTGCACGACCTCGACGCGCGCAAGGCCAACCTCGCGGGCGAGTACGGGGTCTACGCGATGGCGGAGGTGGCGCTGTCCGTCATCGACCTGGTCACGCTCAACATGGACTTCGACACCGGCGCCGACCACGAGGAGATAGTCGCCAAGGTCCTGCCGCGGATCGCCGCCCAGGCCCCGGACCGCCCCTCGTCCGAGCACGAGCGGGTGGCCCGCTGGGTGCTGGAGAACCTCATCAACGTCGGCAGCGTCGACCGCGGCTTCCGGGCCGTGTACGGCACCTTCTCGACCGACGGCGCGTACGTCCGCCGCGACTACGACTTCAAGCTCGTCGAAGAGGTCCCCGGCGCCGGCGGCGCCGTCTACCTCCGCGCCACCGACGAGGCGGTCAACGTCCTCGTCGGCGCCCTCGACACCGACGTCACCAGCGCCCAGATCGCCGCCGAGGTCAAGCTGGAGGTGCTGATCAGCCGCGGCCGGCTCGCGGACGCCCAGCTCGCCGCCGAGCAGGCCCGCTACCGCACCGTCCAGTACGCCGAGACCCTCCGCAAGACCCTGGAGGCCACCCGGCGCAACGTCCGGTCGGTCGACTGGCTGCGCACCGTCCCCGACATGATCAACGAGGCCCTGGACCACGTCGCGGACCGCTACCGCCACGAGAACGCCATCCTCACCAACATCCGCAAGGCCCGCGACGAGGCCGAGGCCGTCGACGCGCGGACCAGCGAGCACAAGCGGCGCGCCGCCGAACTGGTCGACATCGTCAAGGACTGCATCCGCCGCCACACCCAGCTCCAGTCCCGCCTGCTGGAGGCCGGCCCGCTCTTCCGCGCCGAGCAGGACCGCCAGGCGTTCGCCGCGCCCGCCGCCCGCACCGGCCTCGACCTGTACGGCCAGCTCGTCGTGCCCCTGCTGCCGCTGCCCGTCGAGCAGGCCAGCCGGGTCACCGACGCCTTCTTCGCCCGCGGCACGGGCCTGCGCACCCCCGCCGCGGTCCGGGTCGGCGACCTCGTCGAGGTGCTGCTCACCCCGCCCGTGGAGCGCGAGCACCTGGGCGCCGAGATGCCCGAGCCCGACCTGGTGGCCACGCCCGACGACAGCCGCTTCAGCGAGGCCCAGCTCGACGCCGCGACGGCCCTGCTCGACCTGCCCTCCGACGCGCCCCGCCGGCTCTCCGGCCTGCTCGCCGAGGCCCGCCGCAGCGACCCCGAACTCCCGTACCTGGTCGCCCTGTTGGCGGTGCACGCGGCCAGCCCCCCGGTCGGCACCGCCTACCGCCAGGGCGAGCAGCAGCTGCTCTTCGCCGTGGACGACGGCACCGAGCTGGTCGACCCCGAGTTCGGCGGCGCCGACCTCATCGTCGGCACCGCCCTGCTGGACGCGGTCGGGATGGCCGCCGACCGTTCGGAGGGGGCCTGATGCCCGCCGCGCACCACCACCGCCGGATACCGGCCGGACCGACCCCGCCGCGCCACGAGATACCCCCGACCGTCCCCCACAAGGAGCTCCGCCCGTGACCCAGTACGACGCCGACGAGGTGCCCGCGCCCGACCCGGCGCCCGGGACCGGCGCAGCGGCCCGGAGCACCGCCGACGCCCCCGGGACGGCCCCCGGCCACCCGTTCACCGAGCCCCCGGCCGCCGCCCTCCCGACCCCGTTCGACCGCGGGGAGGCGCCGGACCAGGGCCGCACCCCGTCGCTCACCCCGGCCGACGCCGCCCGGCTGGTCGCCTTCGGCCTCCAGCCCAAGCTGCTGCCGGCCCGGGACGCGGAATACGCCGAACTGCTGCGCCGCTACCGCGACGAGCCCGCCTTCGCCCGGCTCGCCGACGCCGTCGCCAGCGGCCTCGGACTGGTCGTCCTGGAGGTCTCCACCCGCGCCGGAATGGCCGTCACCGCCACCGAGGACTCCGTCTTCGCGGTCCGGATGGGCGACTACGCCCGCCGCGCCGCCGCCGACTCCGCCGACCGCTTCCTGCACGGCCTGGCCCACCTGGCCGTCGCCGCCATGTCCTTCCCCCGCCCCGAGGACCTCGCCGACGACGGCTACATCGGCCGGATCACCGTCAACGGCGTCGACGCCTTCGTCCGGCAGGCGTGCCGTCGCCTGGAGGAGCGCGCCGCGCAGGACGGCGAGAACACCGACCCGGTCACCGAGGCCCCCGGCCTGGAGTCCGCCTGGCGGGTCTACGCCCGCCGCAGCGCCACCGGCGCCACCAAGGACGCCCGGCGACTGGCCGGCTCGACCACCGGCATCATCGCCAAGGCCGTCACCTTCCTCGTCGACTCCGGCTTCCTCCAGCGCACCGGCGACGACGCCGGCGGCGCCTACCGCACCACCGCCCGCTACCAACTCCAGGTCCGCGACATGGCCGGCACCGCCGCCATGGCCGAACTGCTGGAGCTGGGCATCGTCCCGGTCTCCGACGGCACCGCCTCGCTGCTGCCCGGCGAGGAGAGTGACGACCTCGACCTGGTGGCCGAGGCCGGCCTGCCCTTCCACTCCGACTGACGCCCCCGGCGCCCCACCCGCCCCGACCACCCACACACCAACGAGAGTCCGCCATGTACGAGCTGTCCCGGGTCCGCCTCTACTCCATCGGGCCGGCCGGTGCGCGCTACGCCGACACCGTGCTGGACCTGCGCGGGGTCGGCGCGCCGGTGCCGCAGCCGGCCCCCGCCCAGGCGGACTTCTTCGAGGACGAACCGGTCGGCCCGCCGCGCCGCCCGGCCCCGGCCGGCGTGCTCTTCCTGGAGAACGGCGGCGGGAAGTCCGTCCTGCTCAAGCTGATCTTCTCGGTGATGCTGCCGGGCCACCGCAACACCCTCGGCGGCGCCAGCTCCGGCGTGCTGCGCAAGTTCCTGCTCGCCGACGACTGCGGCCACGTCGCCCTGGAATGGCAGCACGTCGTCACCGGCGAGTCCGTCGTGGTCGGCAAGGTCAGCGAATGGCGCGGGCGCCAGGTCTCCAACGACCCCCGCAAGTTCGCCGAGGCGTGGTACAGCTTCCGGCCCGGCCCCGGGATGAGCCTGGACTCCCTCCCGGTCGCCGAGGCCACCCTCGTCCGCCCCCGGACCGAAGACGGCGAGCGGGGCTCCGGCGCGCAGGGCCGCCGCCGCACCATGAAGGGCTTCCGCGACGCGCTCACCGACGCCGGCAAGAACTACCCCAACCTCGACGTGGTCTGGGAGGAGGTCCACGAGCGCTGGAACGAACTCCTCGGAGACCTCGGCCTGGACCCCGAACTCTTCCGCTACCAGCGCGAGATGAACGCCGACGAGGGTGAGGCGGCCGGCCTGTTCGCGGTCAAGAACGACTCCGACTTCACCGACCTGCTGCTGCGCGCCGTCACCGACACCCGGGACACCGACGGCCTCGCCGACCTCGTCCACGGTTTCGCCCACAAGCTCGGCCGGCGCGCCGAACTCACCGCCGAACGCGACTTCACCGCCGGCTCGCTGGACCTGCTCTCCAAGATCGCCGAGTCCGCCGAGACGCGCGAACGGGCCCGCGAGGTGCACGCCGGCGCCGAACGCCGCACCCGCGCCCTGGCCCAACGCCTGCACGCCCGCGGCACCGAGGAGCGCGGCCGGGCCGCCGAACTGGCCGAGGCGGTCGCCGCCGCCGCGCACCGGGGCACCGACGCCGAACGCGGCCGCGAGCGCCGCGCCCTGGTCTCCGCCGAACTCGCCTACCGGCACGCCTCGTTGGCACTGGCCGCCGCGGAGAAGGGGGCCGCCGCCCAGCGCCGGGAGCTGAACGACGCCCGGACCCTGCACAGCGCCTGGCAGGCCGCCGAGACCGCGCTGCGGCACCGCGCCGCCGCCGACCGCTCGGCCCGGGTCGCCGCCGCCATCCGGGAGGCCGAGCGGGACGCCGCCCCGGCACTCGCCGCCCGCGCCACCGCCGCCGCCGACCTGGTGCGCGCCCTGCACGGCGCCGCCGAGGCCGGCGAACGGCTCGCCAACGAGGAGGAGGAGCGCTCCGCCGCCCTCCAGGAGGTCGGCGAGTCCGCGCACCGCGACGCCACCGGCGCCGCCACCCACGCCCAGCGCGCCCGCAGCGAGTCCGACCACCTCAAGCAGCGGCTCACCGAGGTCGCCGAGGAGACCGCGGAGGCGGTGCGGGCCGGCTGGCTCGATGCCGCCCAGGGCGCTGACCCCGACGCCGACCCGGCCCGCGCCGCGCTCGCCGCCTCCGACGCCGAGAAGACCGCCGTCGCGGCGTGGGACGCGGCCCGCGACGCCGCCCGGCAGGCCACCGACCGGGCCCGCGAGACCGCCGCCCGGCACTCCGCCGCCGAACTCGCCGCGGCCCGCGCCGCGGACGCCGCCGAGGCCGCCGAGCGGGCCCACGACGCCGAGCGGCGGGCCGCCGAGTCGATCGGCGCCGAGCAGCGCCTCACCGAACTCCTCGGCCTGCCCGAGGCGTCGGCGATCGCCCTGCCCGGCCCCCGTACGGCCGACGGCACCGCATCCGCCGCCCCGCGCCGCGCCGCCGGTCCGCTCACCGCCGAGGAACTGGACCGCAGCGCCGACGCCCTGCACGAGCTGCTGGAGGGGGGCGTCGCCGCCGCCGAGCGGCAGCTGTTCGACCTGCGCACGGCCGCCGCCGACGACGCCCGGATCCTGGGCGCGCTGGGCGACGGCGGACTGCTGCCGCCGGGCCCCGACGTGCTGGCCGCGGTGGAGTACCTGGGCGAGCACGGCGTCCCCGCCCTGCCCGGCTGGCGCTACCTCGCCCAGTCCGTCGACCCGGCCGACCACACCCGGGTGCTGGCCGCCCGCCCCGAACTCGTCGACGGCGTGATCATCACCGACCCGGCCACCCACGCCCGGGCCCGCGAGGTGCTCGCGCAGGCCGCGCTGCTGCCGCGGTCCGCCGTCGCGGTGGGCACCGCCGCCGCCCTGTTGGCCCCCACGCCGGCCCCCGACGCCCAGGACAGCAGCGTCTCCGGCGTCTTCCTCGTGCCGCCGAACCCGGCCATGCACGACGAGTCCGCCGCCGACGAGGAGCGCCGCGCGCTGCGCACCCGCGCCGCCGAGCGCGACGAGGAGATCCGGACGCTGGCCGCCCGCCTCGCCGGGGACCGGGCGCTCGCCGCCCGCCTGGGCTCCTGGCGGGCCGGCTGCCCGGCCGGGTGGCTCGGCGAACTCGCCGAGGCCGCAACCCGCGCCCGGACCGCGGCCGATCAGGCCGCCGCGGAGCTGACCGAGGCCCGCGTGGGCCGCGCCGAGGCCGACGAGGTCGCCGCCGAGGCCACCCGGGTGCGCGACGAGCGCCAAGAGGTCGCCCAGCGCGCCCGGCGCGCCGCCGACCTGCTCGCCGGCCTCGCCCACCGGTTGCGCGAGCGCGCCGGCTGGCAGTCCCGGATGCGGGAACTCGCCGACGAGGCCGTGGAGTTCGAGGCCCGCGCCGAGGAGTGCGTGGACCGGGCCCGGGCCGCCGACGAGGACCGCCGGGCCGCCCAGCGGGCCGCCGACGACGCCCGCCGCACCACCCGCGCGCTGCGCGCCGAGCGCGCCGAGATCGCCGGCGTCCCCGACGACCTGGGCGAGGCCCCCGAGGAGTCGAGCACCTCGCTGCCCGCGCTCCGCGAGGCGTACCGCGCCGCGTCCCAGCTCTACGAGAAGGTCGGCGTCGGCGCCGACCTGCGCGCCGAGCAGGCCCGCGCCGAGGGCGACGAGTCCGCCGCGCTGGCCGAGCTGAACCGCCTCACCAACAAGGTCCGCATCCGCGCGGAGCAGCTGCTGCAGAGCCCGGACGCCGCCGACGGCCCGTCCCGTCAGGCCGCCGCCGGCCGCGCCGAATCGCTGGTGCAGATGCTGGAGACCCGCGCCTCGGCCGCCAGCGAGCAGCTGGGCCGGCTGCGCGGCGAGGCGGAGCGGCTGGCGCCGACCGACGGCGCGGCCCACACCGAGCTGCCCGAGGACCTGGTGCCGGCCGACGCCGACCGGGCCAAGGAGCTGCTGCGCACCGCCAACGGCGAACTCGGCACCGCCACCGAGGCGTTGGCGGCCGCCCGCACCGAGCACGAGGAACTGCTCCGCACGCACCGCGGCGCCGAGGACGCGGCCGGCGGCTTCGACGAGACGGCGGCCCTCCTGCGCGACCTGCTGCGGGACCACCAGGACGCCGAGGAGGGCGAGGAGGCGTCGGTCGAGCCGTACGGCGACGGCCTGGCCGCGGCCCGGCAGGCCGCAGCGGAGTCCCGGCGCTCGTTGCGCGGCTGCGCCGCCGACCTCTCCGCCGCCGAGGCCGCGGTCCGCGAGGCGTGTGACGTCCTCGTCCGGCACGCCAACTCCACCCGCTACGAGCAGGTGCGCACCCCCGCCCGCCAGCAGATCCGGGAGCTGCCCGCCGCGGCGCTGCCGGACCACGCCGCCAAGTGGGCGGAGGCGTTCGCGCCCCGCCTCCGGGTGCTCACCGACGAACTCGCCCAGCTGGAGCGGAACCGCGGCTCCATCGTCGACCGGCTGCGCGGCCTGGTGGAGTCGTCGCTGACCACGCTGCGCTCCGCCCAGCGGCTGTCCCGACTGCCCGAGGGGCTGGGGGAGTGGTCGGGGCAGGAGTTCCTGCGGATCCGGTTCGAGGACCCCGACCAGGCCACCCTCACCGAGCGGTTGGGCGAGGTCATCGACGAGGCGACCCGTGCGGCGGTGAAGAAGAACAGCGATCTGCGCCGGGACGGGATGTCCCTGCTGCTGCGCGGGGTGCAGGCCGCGCTCCAGCCGCGCGGGGTGGCGGTGGAGATCCTCAAGCCGGACGCGGTGCTGCGCGCCGAGCGGGTCCCGGTGGGGCAGATGGGCGACGTGTTCTCCGGCGGCCAGCTGCTGACCGCCGCCATCGCCCTGTACTGCACGATGGCGGCGCTGCGCAGCAACGACCGGGGCCGGGACAAGCAGCGGCACGCCGGCACGCTGTTCCTCGACAACCCGATCGGCCGCGCCAACGCCACCTACCTGCTGGAGCTCCAGCGCGCCGTCGCCGACGCCCTGGGCGTCCAACTGCTCTACACCACCGGCCTGTTCGACACCACGGCGCTCGCGGAGTTCCCGCTGGTGATCCGCCTGCGCAACGACGCGGACCTGCGGGCCGGCCTGAAGTACATCAGTGTCGAGGAGCACCTGCGGCCGGGCCTGCCGCAGCCGGACCCGTCCGGCGAGGCGGTGCACGGGCAGATCACCGCGACGCGGATGTACCGCCGCCCGGAGGAGCCGGCACCGGCTCGGCCGGCCACCGGCTGAGCGCCCCGCCCGGGCTCAGCCGCCGTACCCCATGCGGCGGGAGAGTTCGGCGGCGGCCTGCACCGCCGCCTTCGCCAGCTCCGGGAGGCGTTCGGGGGCCATCCGGTAGGCGGGCCCGGAGACGCCGAGCGCCCCGATGACCGTCCCGTCGTAGGAGCGGACGGGTGCCGCGACGGCGTTCAGTCCGGTCTCGAACTCCTCGGTGGTGCAGGCGAACCCGTCCTCGTGGGCGGCCGCCAGCTGCTCCCGCACGGCGGCCGCGGCGGTCAGCGTGGCGTCGGTGAACCGCGCCAACGGGCGGCCCAGCAACGCCTCGCGGCGCTCTGGCGGCAGGTGGGCCAACAGGACCTTGCCGCTGGCGGTGGCGTGCAGCGGGGTGCGCCGGCCCAGCCAGTTGTGGGCGGTCACCGCGGCGGAGCCCCGGGCCTGCATGATGTTGACCGCGGCGTCGCCGTCCAGCACCGCGATGTTGGCGGTCTCCCCGGTCTCGTCGGCCAGCGCCCGGCAGAGCGGTTGGCCCTCCTGGGAGATGTCCAGCCGGATCGCCGCGGCGCCGGCCAGCCGCAGCACCCCGGCGCCCAGGAAGTACTTGCCGCGCTCCTTCTCCTGCTCGACCAGGCCGCGGTTCTCCAGGACGCCCAGGATCCGGAAGGCGGTCGACTTGTGGACGCCCAACTCGTCGGCGAGTTCGGTGACCCCGGCCTCGCCCAGCCGGGCCAGGCTCTCCAACACGCTCACCGCGCGGTCCACCGACTGCACGGAGCTGGTCCCGCGTCTGTCCTCGGCGCGTCCGTCCGCCGCGTCCGTCGTCTTCGTCATGACGCTCGCCTCACCACCCCGTCGCCCCCGACGGGCACGTCGTGGGGCCGCTCTGCGGAAGGCCCTTGACGCGGGCGCTCCCCGACTTGGATTCTGTTGCGCATCGCGAGATGCGATGCGCAATTCACAACGCCATGATACCGATCAGCGCGAGGGGGGCCAGATGTTTCCCGTCTGCCACATCGAGGACCTGCCGGTCGGCGCATCCGTCCGGATCCGGATCGACGACACCACACCCGCCATCGCCGTCTTCCACACCGAGGACGGGCTCTACGCCGTCGACGACACCTGTAGCCACCAGGACGCCTCGCTCTCCGAGGGCTGGGTCGAGGGCTGCTTCGTCGAATGCCCGCTGCACGCCGCCCTGTTCGACCTGCGCACCGGAGCGCCGACCTGCCTGCCCGCCCGCCGCCCGGTGCGCACCCACGAGGTCGGGGTGCTGGACGGCACGGTCCACGTGCGGCCCGCCGTGCGCGAAGGGGCGGTGGCCTGACCGCCGACCCGATCGGGGCGCCGTCCCGTCACGCCGCGGCGCGGTCCGTCCGCGACGGCTCCTGCGACGGCCGGCGCCCCTGCCGACGGGCCCGGCGGCGCTCCCGGCGCAACTGCCGGGCGGTGCTGCTCGGCTCCGACCGCACCCCGTGCCGCTGCACCCAGACCTGCCGGGTCACCCACACGTCCAGTACGCCCCAGGTCGCCACGATGGTGCTGGCGACCGTGCACAGGACCGCCGGGAACGCGAACCAGGACCTCGCGAGCGTGCACAGGAAGGCCACCATGGCCTGGATCAGGGTGACCGCCACGATGATCACGGCCCGCACCGCCGCGGTGCGCACCGGATCGGCCATCCGGCGCCGGCTCGCCGGTTCCACCTGCCACAAAGGACGCCCGTCGCGCTGCATAGCGTCACACTCCCCGCACTCTCCCCGGACCCTTCCCCGCCGCCCGACTCCTCGGTGGCTGCCCGGGTTTCACCGGATACATGCCACACGGACCGGCCCGCTGTCCACTCGACGTCCCCCTCAGCCACCACGCACCGGGGTGCGCGGAAGCACCCGGGCGGGACAGCACCGACCGCGCGCCCCGGGTGGCCATAGCCACACTCGACGGCCGGCCGTCCGGGCATCGCCGGACATCTCGTGACGATCCCGTCCCGCCGACGTGCCCCGCTGCCGTGCCGGGCCTACGGATCGGTCGCCCGACAGTAGTAGGCTCACGCCGCTGTTGACGGAACACCACCCCCCGGACGCGCGGGGTTGACGTAGGGGAGGCCATGCGCTTTCGCGGGAGGTCGGTCCGCCGGAAGATCGTGGCGCTGCTGCTCGTGCCGCTGGTGTCCCTGACGCTGATGTGGACGATCACGACGTACGTCACCGGCCGGGAG
Source organism: Streptomyces lunalinharesii (assembly GCF_039532155.1). Taxonomy (NCBI): domain Bacteria; kingdom Bacillati; phylum Actinomycetota; class Actinomycetes; order Kitasatosporales; family Streptomycetaceae; genus Streptomyces; species Streptomyces lunalinharesii. The sequence goes on along the minus strand of NZ_BAAARK010000017.1, from coordinate 21,317 downwards.
GCCAACCAACTCCTCGACGTCGGCGCCGTGGTCCGCAACCTCGGCTACCCCGTCGAGGACACCCTCCAGGCCGTCCAGCGCGAACGCCGCCAGAGCCTGCTCTACCTCGCCGACCGCCGCGGTGCCAACGCGCTCAGCGAACTCCACCACCAGACCCGGGCCACCGACGACGCCGTGGCCCGGCTGCACGACGACGTGGACACCCCGGACGTCCGCGCCGACCTGGCCGGTTCGGCCGTCGGCCGGCTCGACGAGCTGGTCAAGGGCCTGGACGGACTGGAGGACCTGCGCACCCAGGTCGAGGACAACCAGCTCGGCCGCGAGGAGGCCATGGAGTCCTACAACGCCCTGGTCGACCCCGGCTACGACCTGCTCGCCGCCCTCCACGCCCTGGAGAACGTCGAGATGGACAAGCAGGGCCGGGCGCTGGTCGGCATCACCCGCGCCCGGGAGGCGTTCTCCCGCGAGGACGCCCTGATGTCCGCGATCCTCACCTCCGGCAGCATCACCAAGCACGACCAGCGCGCCCTCTCCGACCGGATCGCCGAGCGCCGCATCCTCTACGCCACCAACCTGCCGCTGCTGCCCGCCGCCGACCGCGGCGTCTTCGAGGACTACTGGCACTCCGCCGGCGCCCGCGAACTCACCTCCTTCGAGGACCGGGTGATCGCCGCCGACCCGTCGACCGCCGCGCACGCGGTCAACGCCGACCGGTGGAACACCGCAGCGGAGAAGGTCCTCGGCGACCTCGGCCGGTTGGGCAGGGACGCCGGCGACCGCTATCAGGAGCGGGTCGCACCGATCGCCACCCGGATCGTCGTCAAGGCCGTCGGCACCGGCGTCCTCGGCTTCGTCGCGCTCATGGTCTCGGTCGTCGTCTCGCTGCGCATCGGCCGCCGGCACGTGCGGGACCTGACCCGACTGCGCAAGACCGCCCACGAGATGTCCGGCGTCCGACTGCCGAGCGTGATGCGCCGGCTGGCGGCCGGCGAACGGGTCGACGTCGAGACCGAGGCGCCCCGCCTGGAGTTCGGCCCGGACGAGACCGGCCAGGTCGGGCAGGCGCTCAACACCCTCCAGCGGGCCGCCGTCGAAGCCGCCGTCAAACAGGCCGACATGCGCCGCGGCGTCTCCGAGGTGTTCGTCAACCTCGCCCGCCGCAACCAGGTCCTGCTGCACCGCCAACTGACCCTCCTGGACGCCATGGAGCGGCGCACCGAGGACACCGACGAACTCGCCGACCTGTTCCGGCTCGACCACATGACGACCCGCATGCGGCGGCACGCCGAGGGCCTGGTCATCCTCTCCGGCGCGGCCCCCTCCCGGCAGTGGCGCAAGCCGGTCCAGCTGATGGACGTGGTGCGCGCGGCCGTCGCCGAGGTCGAGGACTACGAACGCATCGAGGTCCGCCGGCTGCCCCGCCTCGCGGTGGACGGCCCCGCGGTCTCCGACCTCACCCACCTCGTCGCGGAACTCCTGGAGAACGCCACCGTCTTCTCCCCGCCGCACACCGCCGTGCAGGTCCTGGGCGAACGGGTCTCCAACGGCTACACCCTGGAGATCCACGACCGCGGCCTGGGCATGGCCCCCGACCAACTCCTGGACGCCAACCTCCGGCTCGCCGAGACCCCCGAGTTCGAGCTGTCCGACACCGACCGGCTCGGCCTCTTCGTCGTCAGCCGGCTCGCCCAGCGCCAGGGCGTCCGGGTCTCCCTCCAGCCCTCGCCGTACGGCGGCACCACCGCCGTGGTCCTCGTCCCCGGCACGCTCCTCACCGACACCGGCGAGGGCGCCCGCGACGCCGGCCCGATCGCCGCCGGCACCACGGTCGAGAACGCCGAGACCGCCGAGGGCACAGCGGCCGCCGCCCTCGACCCGCTCGCCCAGGTCCCGGTGCCGCTGCCCCGGCGCACCCGGCGGGGCGCCCTGGACGGGCCGGTCGAACTGGAGGCGCCGGTGACGCCGGACGAGCCGGACACGACGGACCGCGCCGACGACGGGACGACCCCCTTCCCGGCCCTGCCGCGCCGCCGGGCCGGTAAGGGAGCGACCGGCGGCCCCAAGGCCGTGCGCGCCGCCGCCGTCCCGTCCGGCGAACAGCACCAGCAGGCCGGCGACCAGGCACCGACCGGCACCCCCGCCCCGCTGCCGCGCCGGCCCCGCACACCGGTCCTGGTCGCCGACCACGGCCGGACCGTGGACGGCGCGCGGACCCCGGACGCCCCCCGCGACAAGGAGCGCCCCCCGTCGTCCGCGGAACCGCGGGCCGCCGCCTCCGCCCCCCGGGACACCCCCGCCGCCGGCACCCCGGCCGGCGACGACCCCGCCCCGACCACCACCCCCACCGGCCTGCCCCGCCGGGTGCGCCAGGCCAGCCTGGCCCCGCAGCTGAGGACCGACCAGGACGCCGAGCCCCCGGCGGACCAGCCGGCCGCACCGGCCGCGGACGACCGGGACGCCGAGGCGGTCCGGGCCCGGATGGCCTCGCTCCAGCGCGGCTGGCAGCGCGGCCGCCGGGAGAACGGCGAGGCCCCCCGCACCCCCACACCCCCGGACCGGGGCACCCCAGACGGTGCCGCCGGGGGCGCAACAGCACCACGAACGACATCGGGAGAGGACGGTCCATGACCGCACCGAAGGCAGCCGCTTCCACCACCGCCTCGCCGCACGGATCCGGGGAGCTGAACTGGCTCCTGGACGAGCTGGTCGAGCGGGTCGGCAGCATCCGCAAGGCACTGGTCCTCTCCAGCGACGGCCTGGCCACCGGCGCGTCCAAGGACCTCACCCGCGAGGACGGCGAACACCTGGCCGCGGTGGCCTCCGGCTTCCACAGCCTCGCCAAGGGCGTCGGCCGGCACTTCGAGGCCGGGCAGGTCCGGCAGACCCTGGTCGAGCTGGACGACGCGTTCCTCTTCGTCAGCGCGGCCGGCGACGGCAGCTGCCTGGCGGTCCTCGCCGACGCCGACTCCGACGTCGGGCTGGTCGCCTACGAGATGACCCTGCTCGTCAAGCGGGTGGGCACCCACCTGGGCACCGCGCCCCGGTCCTGACCGGCCGGCCGAGTACGACTACGGTGACGCCATGACCGAGCAGGAGGGCCGGCCGGCACCGGAACGCCATCCGGCCCGTTGGTTCGACGACGAGGCGGGGCCCGTCGTCCGTCCGTACGCGATGACGCGCGGGCGCACCCGCACGGCCGCCGAGGGGCGGTTGGACCTGATCGCGCTGGTGGTCGCGGAGAGCCGGGCCGAGGGGACGATCACGGATCAGACGCTCTCGCCGGAGCACGTCGACATCGTCGAGCTGTGCCGCGAGGTGCCCCAGTCGGTCGCCGAGCTGGCGGCCGAGTTCGACCTGCCGGTCGGCGTGGTCCGGGTCCTCATCGGCGATCTGCTGGACGCCGGGCTGGTCCACGTCACCCGCCCGGTGCCGCCGGCGGAGCTGCCGGACGAGCAGGTGCTGCGCGAGGTCATCGACGGCCTGCGCGCGCTGTGACGGCGCGGCCGGACGCCGCCGCGGACCGCACCGCCGCCCGCCCCGGACCCGGGTGGGCGGCGGCCGTCCCCGGCCGGCACCACCCGGCGAGAAGCGCGCCCGGCGCCCGACTACGGTTGCGGTGATCATCCGTCACCCCCCCACCGGCCGGCACACCGTGCCCGACCCCGGACCCCAGGAGCCCCCACCATGGCTGCCGCCCCTGCCCCCGCCCCCGTCACCCGCCTGCGGCTGACCGCCGGTCCGCACACCTTCGACGCGCTGGCCAGCGGGCCGGCCGACGGCGAGGTCGTGTTGCTGCTGCACGGCTGGCCCGAGTTCGCCGACTGCTGGCACGCCGTCCTGCCCGCACTGGGCGCCGCCGGCTACCGCGCGCTCGCCGTCGACCAGCGCGGCTACTCCCCGGACGCCCGCCCGCCGCGGATCGCCGACTACGCCGTCCCCGAACTCGTCGCCGACGCCCTCGCCTTCGCCGACTCCCAGGGCGCCGACCGCTTCCACGTCGTCGCCCACGACTGGGGCGGCATGGTCGCCTGGGCGCTGGCCGGCGCCCACCCCGAGCGGCTGGCGTCGCTGACCGTGCTCGCCACGCCGCACCCCGAGGCGCTCAACCGTGCCGCCGCCGAGGACGCCGAACAGCACCACCGGTTGGACTACGTCCGCTTCTTCCGCCGCCCGGACGGCGCCGCCGAAGCCTCGCTGCTCGCCGACGACGCGGCCCGCCTGCGCGCCGCCTACGGCGGCAAGGTCCCCGCCGAACTGGTCGAGTCCAACGTCCGGCGGCTCACCGAGCCCGGCGCGCTGACCGCGACCCTGAACTGGTACCGCGCCCCCGAGTCGGTGATCTCGGTGCCCGCCGGGCGGATCGCGGTCCCCACCCTCTTCCTGTGGGGCAGCGAGGACGTCGCCCTGGGCCGCGGCGCGGCCGAGTCGACGGGGGAGTGGGTGGACGGCCCCTACCGCTTCGAGGCCCTGGAGGGTGTCAGCCACTGGCTGCCCGAGGAGGTCCCCGCACGGGTCACCCCGCAGGTCCTCGACCACCTCGCCGCCCACCGGCAGGGCTGATTCCCCCGCCGCGCGGTCCTTTTGGGGCGGTTGGCGGCCTCTGCCCGGCGGCCGGACCGGCCCGGACGGCCCTCAAGTGGGCGCCGTACGGCGCACGTTGTACGGTGCAGGGGCGACCGCGGTCGGTGGTCGCCTCTGCACGGGCCCCGGGGACACCTCGCGCTGCCCCGCGCGTCCCGCAGCCCGCATCCTCGGCAACCACGAGAAGGAATCCCATGGTCTGGCGTTCTGAGCGCCACCGCCGGTCCGCCCCGGTCGAGCCGGTGACACTCAAGATCCTCGTCGCCGGCGGTTTCGGCGTCGGCAAGACCACCCTGGTGGGCGCGGTCAGCGAGATCCGACCGCTGCGGACGGAGGAGCGGCTGACCGAGGCCGGCCGCCCGGTCGACGACCTGCACGGCGTCGAGGCCAAGTCCACGACTACCGTCGCGATGGACTTCGGCCGGATCACCGTGCACGAGGGACTGGTCCTGTACCTGTTCGGCACCCCCGGGCAGGACCGCTTCTGGTTCCTGTGGGACGAGTTGGCCCGCGGCGCGCTCGGCGCGGTCGTGCTCGCCGACACCCGGCGGCTGGCGGACAGCTTCGCCGCCGTCGACTACTTCGAGCGCCGCAGCCTGCCCTTCGTCGTCGCCGTCAACTGTTTCGACGGCGCCGACCGCTACCCCGTCGAGGCCGTCAAGGACGCCCTGGACCTCGACCCCGCCGTCCCGGTGGTGCTCTGCGACGCCCGCGCGCAGGACTCGGCGCGGGACGTGCTGGTCGCCGTCGTCGAACACGCGATGCGACGCGGCGCCCAACGGCGGGAGCCCGCCCTGTCCTGACCGGCACCCCGGGAGCGCCCCGACGCTGCGCCGCCCCGACCCGCGCTTCCCTGACCCGCGCTTCCCTGACAGGGCGCGGAAGTACGGCCCGTACCCCGCCGCCCGGGGCACGGGCCGTACGCCTGCGGCGTGCCGGGGCCAGGTCACGGGCGGGGCTCCGCGAGCGGCGCGGGCAGCCGGGGCCGGCCCCGCTGCCGGGCGGTGCGCCGCGGTCAGCCGGCGGTCCGCGCCCCCTCCCGCCCCGTCGCCGCCCGGCCCTCGGCCCCGTCCACCCCCACGGCCGCCGCGGGCTCCACCGCCGCCGCCGGGCCCGGTACCCGCGCGGCCGCTCCCCGTCGTACCTCGGTGTGCGTCGACCCCGGCCGCCCCACCACCCAGCTCGCCCCCGGCAGTTCCTTGGCGGCCTTCTTCAACGGCGCCAGCGCGGCCGCCGCCGGCCCGTGGCCGGTGACGCTGCCGGGGGGACAGACCACCGTCGCCAGCGACAGCGTCACCGGCAGCTCGCCGGCCGACCACGCCACGTCCAGCAGCGCCTTGGCGAACGGCTCCAGCCCGTCCGGCTCGGCCAGCACCAGGAAGTCGTCGCCGCCGATGTGCCCCACCCGGCTGGCCGGTTCGCCCGCCGCCACCTCCGCCAGCGTCCGCCCCACCGACCGGATCAGCTCGTCCCCCGCCGCGAAGCCGGCACCGTCGTTGACCTGCTTGAACCCGTCGACGTCCAACCAACTCAGGGCGATCTCCCGCCCCTCGGCGATCCGCCGGTCCACCTCGCCGTTGACCGCGTCCGACCCCGGCAGCCGGGTCAGCGGATTGAGCCGGGCCGCCTCCTCCACCCGGCTCTCGGCCAGGGCCCGCAGGATGTCGGCGAGGTGCACCACCCCGATGCAGCGGCCGTGCTCGTCCACCACCGCCACGTCGTCCCCGGCCCGGTCCCGCTCACCGTCGGCGATCATGTCCAGCACCTGCCAGGCGGTGGCGTCCGCGCCCACCGTCCGCGGCCGGTCCGCCAGCCGCAGCGCGGGCCGGTCCGCGTACAGCGCGTGCCCGTACCGCCCGGAGAGCGACAGCAGGAACCGGTCCCGGTCGATCGCTCGCACCGGCACCCCGTCGGCGTCCACCAGCAGCACCCCCGACACCTCGGGGAACCCGGTCAGATGGCTGCGCACCGCCCCCGCCGACGCGCCCATCGGCAGCAGCGCGGCCGGCTGGAGGAACTGCGCCACCGGCGGTCCCGACGGCGCCCGGTCCGGTACCCGCCGCCCGCTCACCGGCGCCGGCAGCGCCGCCGGCACGTACACCTCCGTCGCCGCCCGCCGCGACGGCGGCGCGAACAGGTGCCCCTGCGCGAGCTGCACCCCGGCCTCCCGCACCGCCGCGTACTGCCGCTCGGTCTCCACCCCCTCGATGGCCAGCAGGCCGCCCACCCGCTCGCACAGCTGCCGCATCGCGGCCACCGCCGCCTGCCGCCCCGGGTCGCGCTCCAGCCGCACGCACAGCGAACGGTCCAACTTCACCAGGTCCGGCGCGAGTTCACCCAGCAGCCGCAGCGGCAGATCGCCGTCCCCGACCCCGTCGGCGCAGATCCGGTAGCCCGCGTCCCGCAGCCCCGCCACCGCGGCCAGCAGCTCCTGCTCCGGAACCTGGGCGAACGGCCCCACCAGGTCCAGGGTGATCTCCCACGGCCGCCGGCCCGCGGCCCGCACCGCCGCCCCCAAGGACGCCAGCTCCGGGCGCCGGGCCACCGTCCCCGCGAAGACGTTGACGTGCAGCGGCAGCAGCGTCTCCTGCTCCGCCGCGGCCTGCACGGCGAGGGCCGCCAACTCCGCGTCCAGATCGGGACACCGACGCGCGCAGGCCAGTACGTCGACCTCGCCGTCCTCGGGTCTGACGAGGGGCTCCAGCGCGGCGACCGAGCCGGTCGCGAGGTTCACCACGGGCTGGAAAGCGAAGCGGAGCTGGTCCGTCCAGGCAGGCACGAGCAGCAGGATGCCGCTCCCCGGGCGCCTCCGCCGCCGCGTTCACGCACTGTTCACACACCCTTCCGGGGCGTGCGGCGGTCGGGGTGCGGCCGGGCCGTCGCGGCCACCCTTGACGCTTCATCAGTAACGATGGCGTCCTCCCGACCGACGCGTGACGCCGGTACAGTCACCGGCGCGCCCACACCGCCCACGAGAGGGCCCGCCCGTGACCGAAGCCGCCCGCACCGACGGCCACCCCGCGCACTCCGAGGCCGCCCCGGACACCCCCGCCGTCAGGCTCACCGCCCTCACCAAGGACTACACCACCCGCACGACCGGCACCGTCCGCGCCCTCGACGCCGCCGAACTCACCATCCAACAGGGCGAGTTCTTCACGCTCCTCGGCCCGTCCGGCTCCGGCAAGACCACCCTGCTGCGCCTCATCGCCGGCTTCGAACGCCCCACCGCCGGCCGGATCGACCTCGCCGGCCGCGACGTCACCGCCCTCCCGCCCAGCCGCCGCGACGTCCACACCGTCTTCCAGGACTACGCGCTCTTCCCCCACATGACCGTGGAGCAGAACGTCGCCTACGCGCTCACCGTCCGCGGCGTACGGAAGGCCGAACGGCTCGCCAGGGCCCGCGAGGCCCTGCACACCGTCCAACTCGACGACCACGCCCGGCACCGACCCGCCCAGCTCTCCGGCGGTCAACGGCAGCGCGTCGCCCTGGCCCGCGCCCTGATCGACCGCCCCGCCCTCCTGCTCCTCGACGAACCGCTGGCCGCCCTCGACCGCCGGCTCCGCCACGAACTGCAGCGCGAACTGGCCCGCCTCCAGCGCGCCACCGGCGTCACCTTCCTCCTCGTCACCCACGACCAGGAGGAGGCCCTCACCCTCAGCGACCGGCTCGCCGTCCTCGACCACGGCCGGCTCGTCCAGACCGGCCCGCCCCGGGACCTCTACGACCGCCCGGCCACCGCTTTCGTCGCGGCCTTCGTCGGCACCACCAACCTGGTCCGCGACGCCACCGCGGTCCGCCTCATGGGCGCACCCGGCACCTACAGCATCCGCCCCGAACACCTCCGCATCGCCGCCCCCGGCACCCCGGACGCCACCCCCCGCCCGGGCGAGCGGACCACCCACGGGCGGATCACCGGCATCGCCCACGCCGGCGCCCACACCCGCCTCACCGTCCGCCCCGACCCCGACGGCGACGAACTCACCGTGCTGCACCTGAACACCTCCGCACTGCCCGACGCCGCCCGCCCCGGCGCCAGCGTCCTCGTGCTGTGGCGCACCGACGACGCCCGCCGGCTGCCGGAGTGACATCCCGGTGAGGCCCCCTGGTGGCAGACCGTCGCCATCCGGATACTGACGGGAACCGATGGTCGGGTGCGGTAGGAGGGTTCGGCATGCGCAAGGCGAAATTCTGGACGGCCTCGATGGGGGTCGGCGCACTGCTGCTCGCCACGGCCTGTGGCAGCGGCACCGGCGACAAAGGCGCCACCGCGCAGCGGACCGTCGGCAAGGGGGAGGGCCGGGTCGACGTCATCGCCTGGGCCGGATACGCCGAGGACGGCTCCAACGATCCCAAGGTCGACTGGGTGCACCCCTTCGAGAAGAGCACCGGCTGCAAGGTCAACACCAAGGTCGCCGGCACCTCCGACGAGATGGTCGCACTGATGAAGACCGGCCAGTACGACACCGTCTCCGCGTCCGGCGACGCCACCCTGCGCCTGATCGCGGCCAAGGACGTCGCCCCCGTCAACACCGACCTCGTCCCCAACTACCGGGACGTCTTCAGCGGCCTGAAGATGCGCCCGTTCAACTCCCGCAACGGGCAGATGTACGGCATCCCGCACGGCCGCGGCGCCAACCTCCTGATGTACCGCACCGACCGGGTCACCCCGGCCCCCGACTCCTGGAAGGCCGTCTTCGACGACGCCGCCAAATACCCCGGCAAGGTCACCGCCTACGACTCGCCCATCTACATCGCCGACGCCGCCCTCTACCTCATGAAGACCGAACCGGCCCTCGGCATCAAGGACCCCTACGCGCTCGACCAGACCCAACTCGACGCCGCCGTAGCCCTCTTGAAGAAACAACGACGCAGCATCGGCGAATACTGGAGCGACTATCAGAAGGAAGTCACCGCCTTCAAGGGCGGCGACAGCGTCATCGGCGACGCCTGGCAGGTCATCGCCAACACCGCCCTCGCCGAAAAGGCCCCGGTGAAGGCCGTCCTCCCCAAGGAAGGCGCCACCGGCTGGTCCGACACCTGGATGATCTCCGCCAAGGCCGCCCACCCCAACTGCGCCTACAAATGGCTCAACTGGATCATCTCGCCCAAGGTCAACGCCCAGGTCGCCAGCTACTTCGGTGAAGCCCCCGCCAACGCCAAGGCATGCCGGGAAACCACCGACCCGCACCACTGCGCCATCTACCACGCCGACGACGAGAGCTACTACCGCCGCGTGCACTTCTGGACCACCCCCACCCGCCAGTGCCTCGACGGCCGCACCCACACCACCTGCACCGACTACGCCCAGTGGACCCGCGCCTGGACGGAGATCAAGGGCTGACCCGGCCCACCGCGATGGCCCCCGCACCCGGCCACCGGGGCCGGCTCGCAGCCCTCCTCGCCCCGCCCCTCCTGTGGCTGGTCCTCGCCTACCTCGGCTCCCTCGCCGTCCTCCTCCTCTCCGCCTTCTGGACCACCGACCCCTTCACCTCCGACGTCCTGCACACCTGGACCCCCGACAACTTCCACGAACTGCTCACCACCCCCGTCTACCGCACCGTCGCCGTCCGCACCGTCGGCATCGCCCTCGCGGTCACCTTCCTCGACGCCCTGCTGGCGCTCCCCATGGCCTACTTCACGGCCCGGATCGCCACCGGTCGACTCCGCCGGGCCCTCCTGGTCGCCGTCCTCACCCCGCTGTGGGCCGGCTACCTGGTCAAGGCGTACGCCTGGCGCGTACTGCTCAGCGACCACGGCCTGATCAACGCCGTCCTCGCCCCGTTCGGGCTGCGCGGTCCCGGCTACGGCACCACCGCCGTGGTCATCGTGCTCGCCTACCTCTGGCTGCCGTACATGATCCTTCCGGTACACGCCGCCCTGGAACGGCTGCCCGCCCAACACCTCGAAGCCTCCGCCGACCTCGGCGCCGGCACCCTGCGCACCCTCCGCTCGGTGATCGCCCCCACCGTCCGCCCCGCCCTCCTGGCCGGCTCGGTCTTCACCTTCTCGCTCAGCCTCGGCGACTACCTCACCGCCCAGATCGTCGGCGGCCGCACCCAACTCCTCGGCAACGTCATCGCCTCCCAGGTCACCCTCGACCTGCCGCTCGCCGCCGCACTGTCCACCGTGCCCGTCGCCCTCGTCGTCGGCTACCTCGCCGCCGTCCGCCGGGCCGGCGCGCTCGACCAGCTCTGACCCCAGGAGGCCAGGTGCACCTGTCACGCACCGCCCGTGCCGTGCTCGGCGCCGTGACCGCAGCCGGCCTCGCCCTGATCCACCTCCCGCTCCTCCTGGTCGTGCTGAACTCCGTCAACGCCGACCCGTCGTTCGCCTGGCCGCCGCCCGCGCTCACCGGCGAGTGGTGGACGCGCGCCCTCCACACCGCCGGCGCCCGCGACGCGCTCACCACCTCACTGCGGGCCGGCCTGGGCGCCACCGCCGTGGCCCTGGTCCTCGGCAGCCTCGCCGCCTTCGCCGTCCACCGACACCGCTTCTTCGGCCGGCAGACGGTGTCGTTCCTGCTCGTGCTGCCGCTCGCGCTGCCCGGCATCGTCACCGGCATCGCCCTCAACGCCGCGTTCCGCACCGTCCTCGAACCCCTGGGCATCGGCTTCGGCCTGTTCACCGTCATCGTCGGCCATGCGACCTTCTGCGTGGTCATCGTCTTCAACAACGTCGCCGCCCGGCTGCGCCGGATCGCCCCCTCGCTCGCCGAGGCCTCCGCCGACCTCGGTGCCCGCCCCTGGCAGACCCTCCGCCACGTCACCCTCCCCGCGCTCGCCCCGGCCCTGTTCGCGGGTGCCCTGCTGGCCTTCGCGCTCTCCTTCGACGAGGTGGTGGTGACCACCTTCACCGCCGGCGCCGGCACCAAGACCCTGCCGATCTGGATCTACGAGAACCTCGCCCGCCCCCACCAGGCCCCGGTCGTGGACGTCGTCGCCACCCTCCTCATCGCCCTCTCCGTGATCCCCGTCTACGCCGCCCAGCGGCTCTCCTCGGACCCGGCCGGCGGACGCCTCTGAGGACGCCCGCCGCACCGCACCCGGCGCCCCTCCCGGAAGGGCACCCGGGCGTACACCCGGGATTCAGCGACGCCGCAGCGAACTCCGCGCGATCGGGAAATCGAAATACGTGTCCGGGAACGTCTCCGGCGAGAACGTGTAGTGCCACCACTCGTCCGCGTAGTTCACGAACCCGGCCTTCTCCAGTCCCGCCTTCAACAGCAGCCGATGGGCCCGCTGCTTGCCCGATATCCGCGGATCGAGGGTGTGCGCGAGGGTGTCGAAGCAGTCGAACCCGGTCCCCATGTCCAGGGAGTTGTCCGGGAAACGGCTCGCCTCGGGCCCGAAGCACGACGTCAGCGGCTCCCCGGGCACGTACGGCCGGGTCGGCACCGCCGGCAGCTCGACCAGCGTCAGATCGACCGTACTGCCCCTGCTGTGACCGGACTTCTCCGCGATGTACCCGTCCCGGAACAGCACCGACTTGTCCACCCGCGGATAGAACTCCGCCTTCATCCGCTGGTCGGACAGGTCCTTCGCCCAGGCCACGAAGTGGTCCACGGCCCGCTGCGGGCGGTAGCAGTCGTACACCTTGAGGGAGTAGCCGCGCCGCAGGAAGGCGACCTGAGCCCGGTGCAGCGCCCGCGCCGCGTCCCGGGTGAGGATGCACATCGGCTCGCGGTACCCCGTCGCCGGTACGCCCAGGAAATCGTGCGGCGTGGCGTACCGGATCTCCTGGATGACCGTGGGATCGACGTCGCGCAGCGCCACGAACTCCCGCGGCGCCTTGGGGCCGTCGGCGCCGGCGGGGCGTGCCGACGCGGCGCCGGGCCCCGCCGCCGCGCTCGACGGGACGAGGGCGACGGTCAGCAGGGCGGCGGCAGCGGCGGCCAGGCCGCGCCAGGCGGCAGCAAGTCTCGGCATGCCCCTCGTCTACCAGGCCCGGCGGTCACGGGGAACCCCTCGACGGCGAACGGCCCGTACGCCTGTGCCCCGCCCAACCCGCCCGCCCCACCGGCCCGTTACCCGCCCGCCGCCGGACCATCGCCCCCCGGAGCCGCCGCCCCCGCGTCCTCCCCGGCCACCCCCCGCACCCGCACCCGATACCCCACCGGGCTCCCGTCCCGCCGCTCCACGACCACCCGACCGCCCTCCCACCGGGAGGCGAACCGCTCCACCTCCGGTCGCCGCCAGCCGTCCCCGCAGTCCGGCACCACCAACCCCCCGCCCGTCCGCCCGACCGCCGGCGCCCACGCCTCCAGCTCCGTACCGCCGTCCGCCCCCGTCACCGGCAGCACGGCACCGGCCCGCGCCAACACCGGGATGCGGGACAGCGGCGCCTCCACCCACACCCGCCCCGGCCCCTCGTAGGCCCGCCCGGTCGCGGTGTCGTACCACCGGCCGCGCGGCAACCGCACCGCCCGCCGCACCGCCCCCGCCTCCAACACCGGCGCCACCAACAACGCGTCCCCCAACAAGAACGCGTCCGTACAGTCCCGCAACGCCCGGTCCCGCGGCGAACTCCACCACACCGGCCGCACGTACGGCGCCCCCGACAGCCGCGCCAACTGCCCCAACGTCACGAAGTACGGCAACAGCCGGACCCGCTCCCGCAGCGCCGCCCCCGCGTGCGCCAGCGCCTCCGCCCCGTACTCCCACGGCTCCCGCCGCCCCGCCCACAACGCCGAATGCGTCCGGAACAGCGGCAGGTACGCCCCCAACTGGAACCACCGCACATACAGCTCGGGCGACGGCACCCCCGAGAACCCGCCCACGTCCGGCCCGCTGTACGGCACCCCGCACAACCCCAGCCCCAACACCAGCGACAACGACGCCCGCAGCCCCGGCCACCCGGTCGCCACGTCCCCCGACCAGGTCCCCCCGTACCGCTGGAGCCCCGCCCAGCCCGACCGGGAGAACAGGAACGGCCGCTCCCCGGGCCGCAGTTCGCACAACCCCTCGAAGGCCGCCTGCGCCATCGCCAGCCCGTAGACGTTGTGCGCCTCCCGGTGGTCACCACCGTGCCCCTCCAGGTCGTGCCGCGCCGACCGGGGCAGCGTCGCCTCCCCGAACGCCGCGAACGACACCGGCTCGTTCATGTCGTGCCACACCCCGGCGAAGCCCTGCGCCAGCCGCTCCGCGTACAGCGCCCCCCACCACTTGCGCACCCGCGGATCGGTGAAGTCCGGATACACCGACTCGCCCGGCCACACCTCCCCCCGCACCAGCTGCCCCTGCGCGTCCCGCACGAACGCGTCCACCGCCGACCCGCCGTCGTACACCGCGTTGCCCGGCTCCGCCTTCACCGCCGGATCGACGATCGACACCAACCGCACCCCCGCGGCCCGCAACTCCCCGGCCAATCCCGGAAGATCCGGAAACCGCTCCCGGTCCACGGTGAACACCCGGTGCCCGTCGTAGTGGTCGATGTCCAGATGCACCGCCGACAGCGGCAGCTCCCGCTCCCGGTAGCCCGCCACCACGCGCCGCACCTCGTCCGCACCGCCGAACCCCCACCGGGCGTGCTGGTACCCCAACGCCCAACGGGGCGGCAGCGCCGGCGCACCGGTCAGCGCCGTCCACCCCTGCAACACCCGGGCCGGCGTCCCCGCCAGCACCCAGTAGCGCAGCGGCCCGCCGTCCATCCGCACCTCGCAGGTGCCCGGCCGGTCGTGCCCCGACCCGGCGCCCTCCGCGCCCTCCTGCAACGCCACGAGGCCGTCCCAGGAGTTGTCGTGGAACACCAGGTGCGTCCCCGCGTCGGCCACCACCAACTGCACCGGCATCGTCAGGTACAGCGGATCGTCCCCGGGCCCGAAGGCACCGCCCGGATCGGTGTTCCACAGCCGGTACGTCCCGTCCCGCAACCGCGGCCCGGACGACCGGCCGCCCAGCCCGAAGAACCGCGCGTCCGCCGCCACCTGGGACCGCTGCACCCACCGCGACGTCACCGCCCCCGCGGGCCGCCCGTCCGGCTCCCCGGCCTCCACCGCGTCGCCCCCGGCCGCGACGCCCTCCGGACCGTCCCCTTCCGGACCGCCCCCGGCCGCGTCGTCGGACCCGTCCGGCACGCCGTCCACGGCCCGGTGCCACCAGCGCGGCGGCAACTCCCGCCGCAACAGCGCCCCACCCGGCGTGCGCACCTCCACCGCACCGAACCGGGACACCACCACCAGCACCCGCTCCGAGACGATCCGCCAGCCGCCCTCCGTGTCCGGCTCCAGCACCGCCCGCGGATCCACCGCCGGACACGCCCCGGCCAACGCATACGACGGCTCCGGCCCGGCCCCGTCCCAGCCGCAGAACACCGCACCGCCCGCCGCGACCCGCACCCGCAGCGACGACCGCGCGAAACGGATCACCCCGCCCCCCGGCAACCGCTCCGCCCCACGTGCCTCACCTGGCACCCGCGCCCGCTCCGCACCGCGCCGCGGCAGCGCCCGCGCATCCGCTCTGCTCCGCCGCCACGCCGCACGCACGGACCGCAGCCCCTGCACCGCCCCGACCGCCCTGACCATCCGTACCGACCGCACCAGATCACGCCCGTCCATGCCGGTCAGCCTGCCACTGACGACCCGCCCGGCGGGAACCGTTCAACTGCCGTTCACCTGCGCACGGGCGAGCCGGCCACTTCCCGCACCGAACCCGCTCCCTCGCCCGGCCGGAACCGTCCCGCCCACGGAGACCTCCGCCACCCCCCCCGAATCTGCCGGTCCACCCTGGTGCCCGAGTCGATCACGTGGCATCGTCCAGGCAAGCCGGTCACGCGCACCACCGGGGGACCCCCACCACCGCGCGGGACCGCCGCCCACGACGCGTACCTGCCAGGAGCCGCATCATGACCACCGCCCCGCACTCCGCCGCACAACCGGCACCGGAGCCGCTCTGGCAGCCCGGCCCGGACCGGATCGCCGGCGCACAGGTCACCCGCTTCCACACCTGGGCCGCCACCCACCACGGCGCACCCGCCCCCACCCCCGGCGACCCCGCGGCCAGCTACGCCGCCCTGCACCGCTGGTCCGTCGAGGACCTCCCGACCTTCTGGCAGGCCGTCGCCGAGTGGTTCGACGTCCGCTTCGGCACCCCCTACGACACCGTCCTCGCCGACCGCACGATGCCCGGCGCCCGCTGGTTCCCCGGCGCCACCCTCAACTACGCCGAACACGCCCTGCGCGCCGCCGAGGACCCCACCCGCGCCGACACCCCCGCCCTGCTCCACGTCGACGAGCGCCAGCAACCGGTCGCCGTCACCTGGGCCGAGCTCCGCGACCAGGTCGGCTCCCTGGCCGCCGCCCTGCGCCGCCTCGGCGTCCGCCCCGGCGACCGCATCAGCGGCTACCTCCCCAACGTCCCGCAGGCCGTCGTCGCCCTCCTGGCCACCGCCGCGGTCGGCGCCGTGTGGACCTCCTGCGCCCCCGACTTCGGCGCCCGCAGCGTCCTGGACCGCTTCCAACAGGTCGAACCCGTCGTCCTGTTCACCGTCGACGGCTACCGCTACGGCGGCAAGGAACACGACCGCCGCGACACCGTCGCCGAACTCCGTGCCGAACTGCCCACACTGCGCGCCGTCGTCCACGTCCCCCTGCTCGGCACCCCCGCCCCCGAAGGGGCCCTCGACTGGTCCGACCTCACCTCGGACGCCACCGAGCCGGACTTCGCGCAGGTCCCCTTCGACCACCCGCTGTGGGTCCTGTACTCCTCCGGCACCACCGGCCTGCCCAAGGCCATCGTCCAGTCCCAGGGCGGCATCCTCCTCGAACACCTCAAGCAGACCGGCCTGCACTGCGACCTCGGCCCCGACGACCGCTTCTTCTGGTACACGTCCACGGGCTGGATGATGTGGAACTTCCTCGTCGGCGGCCTCCTCGCCGGCGCCACGATCGTCCTGTACGACGGCAGCCCCGGCCACCCCGACACCGCCGCCCAGTGGCAGGTCGCCGCCGCCACCCGCACCACCGTCCTCGGCACCTCCGCCGCCTACGTGATGGCCTGCCGCAAGGCCGGCCTGCACCCCGCCCGCGACCTCGACCTCACCACCATCACCTGCGTCGCCACCACCGGCTCCCCGCTCCCGCCGGACGGCTTCCGCTGGCTGCACGACACCTTCGCCGAAGCCGGCACCGACCTGTGGACCGCCTCCGTCAGCGGCGGCACCGACGTCTGCAGCTGCTTCGCCGGCGCCGTCCCCACCCTCCCCGTCCACATCGGCGAACTCCAGGCCGCCTGCCTGGGCACCGACCTCCAGGCGTGGGACCCCCAGGGCAAGCCGGTCATCGACGAGGTCGGCGAACTGGTCGTCACCAACCCCATGCCCTCCATGCCCACCCGCTTCTGGAACGACCCCGACGGCACCCGCTACCACGACAGCTACTTCGACACCTACCCCGGCGTCTGGCGGCACGGCGACTGGATCACCGTCACCTCCCGCGGCAGCGTCGTCATCCACGGCCGCTCCGACTCCACCCTCAACCGCCAGGGCGTCCGGATGGGCTCCGCCGACATCTACGAGGTCGTCGAACGCCTCCCCGAGATCCGCGAATCCCTCGTCATCGGCCTCGAACTCCCCGACGGCGGCTACTGGATGCCGCTCTTCGTCCACCTCGCCCCCGGCGCCACCCTGGACGACGACCTGCGCGACCGCATCAAGCGCACCATCCGCACACAACTCTCACCCCGCCACGTCCCCGACGAGATCATCGAAGCCCCCGGCGTCCCGCACACCCTCACCGGCAAGCGCATCGAGGTCCCGATCAAGCGCCTCCTGGCCGGCACCCCCCTCGAAAAGGCCGTCAACCCCGGCTCCGTCGACGACCTCGAACTCCTCCGCTTCTACGAGCGGATCGCCGCCGACCGGGCCCAGTGACCCCACCCCGGCGCCGGCGGCACCCCACCCCGGCGCCGGGCCCCCACGCCCGACCGGCCCAGCCGCCGTTGTCAGACCCCCCGATTACTCTCGGTGACAAAGGTCGTCCGACCAGTGACGCCCGACCGACGCACCCACCGAGGGGGAGCCATGACACCCACCACCCGCCCCATCCACCACCCAGCCGGCCGCCCGGTCCGCCGCGGCCTCCTCGGCACCGCCGCCGTCCTCGCCGACGCCCGCGACTTCGCCGCCATGCGCCGCTACCGCACCTTCCCGTTCCACGACCACCGCGGCTACCTCCGACAACTGGAGGACCTGCTGCGCACCCTCGCCGCCCAGGGCGTGCACACCACCCTCTGCCTCTTCGACCCGACCGCCTACGCCCACTACTGCACCGACCACGACCTCGACCCCGACGACCCCGGCAGCCGCAGCCGCTACACCGCCGCCGTCGCCCGCACCGGCGCCACCCTCGCCTACGACGGCACCCCGCTCGACCGGCTCCTGCCGTTACTCACCGAGGAAGCCGCCCGCCGCGCCTCCTGGGACCGCGCCACCGCCCTCCTGGCCCGCGCCGGCCGCTGCACCACATGCGGCCACGACCTCGCCCAGGCGGCGTTCACCCGCGCCACCACCGCCCTCCACCACCTCCTGAGCGCCCTCGGGGACGGCACCCACCACCTCGTCTGCACCCTCCCCGACACCACCGGCCCGCTCCGCGCCTACCTCCTCGCCACCACCAGCCCCGACGGCACCCCACCGCGCCTGCCCGAGTCCGAGACGCTCGCCTTCTGCACGGTCCTCGCCGCCGCCCTGGCCCGCCCCACCACCGGCGCCCTCGTCTGCCGCACCACCCCCACCGCCGCCGCCACCCCCGCCACCGTCCGCGGCTGGCGCCTGCGCGACGCCTGGCCCGCGCCCCTCAGCGCCGCCGAGATCTTCGACGCCTACTGCACCGACCCCGAAACCGACGAACCCATCCCGCCCGAGCACCGCGTCGACTACGCCCCCGGCCTGCCCCTGCCACCCCCACCCGGCCCGCACTGCCACCCCTGACCCCACCCACCGCAGGGACCCCGCAGACACGCGAAACGGCCGCCCCGCCACACCGGCGGGACGGCCGTCCCGAATCACCTCAACACGGCGCCGCGCGCCGCCCCGATCACTCCCCGGAGAGCACCGCCTGCGCGGCCGCCCGGGCATCCGCAGCGGTGTCCGCGGCCCGCGCCGCGGCCGCCGCCCGCTCGCACTGCGCCAGCGTGTGCTTGGCCAGCGTCGCCCGCACGTAGGGGATCGACGCCGCACCCATCGACAGGCTGGTGACCCCCAGACCCGTCAGCACGCACGCCAACAGCGGATCGGAGGCCGCCTCACCGCACACGCCACAGCTCTTGCCCTCGGCCTTGGCAGCCTCGGCCGAAGCCGCCACCAGGTCCAACAGCGCCGGCTGCCACGGATCCTGCAGCCGCGCCACCGCGCCCACCTGCCGGTCCGCCGCGAAGGTGTACTGCGCCAGGTCGTTGGTGCCCAGCGACAGGAACTCCACCTCCTGCAGGATCGACCGGGCCCGCAGCGCCGCCGACGGAATCTCCACCATCGCGCCGAACTTCGCCTGCAGCCCGGCCTCCCGGCAGGCATCCGCGAACGCCTTGGCGTCGATCCGGTCCGCCACCATCGGGGCCATGACCTCAAGGTAGACCGGCAGCCCCTCGGCGGCCTTGGCCAACGCCGACAGCTGCGTCCGCAGCACCTCGGGGTGGTCCAACAGCGTCCGCAGCCCCCGGACGCCCAGCGCCGGGTTCGGCTCGTCCGCCGGCGTCAGGAAGTCCAGCGGCTTGTCCGCCCCGGCGTCCAGCACGCGCACCACGACGCGCCCCTCCGGAAAGGCCTCCAGCACCTTCCGGTACGCCTCGACCTGCTTCTCCTCCGACGGCGCCTGCTTGCTGTCGTCCAGGAACAGGAACTCCGTGCGGAACAGCCCGACGCCCTCCGCACCGGCCTCCACCGCCGCCGGCACGTCCGCCGGCCCACCGACGTTCGCCAACAGCGGCACCTTGTGCCCGTCGGACGTGGCACCCGGACCGGACGACGCCGCCAGCGCCGCCTTCCGCTGCTCCGCCGCCCGCGTCAGCTCGGCCCGCTTCTCACCGCTCGGGTTGACGAACACCTCACCGGTGCTGCCGTCCACCGCGATCATGGTGCCCTCGACGATCTCACCCGCACCCGGCAGCGCCACCACGGCCGGCACGCCCAGCGCCCGCGCGAGGATCGCACTGTGGCTGGTCGGCCCGCCCTCTTCGGTCACGAACCCGAGCACCAGCGCCGGGTCCAGCAGCGCGGTGTCGGCCGGCGCCAGGTCCCGCGCGATCAGCACGTACGGCTCGTCGCTGTCCGGCACGCCCGGCATCGGCACGCCCAGCAGCCGCGCCACGATCCGGTTCCGCACGTCATCGAGGTCGGCCACCCGGCCCGCCAGGTACTCGCCCGCACCGGCCAGCAGCGCCCGGTACGCGGCGAACGCGTCGTACACCGCGCGCTCGGCCGTGCTGCCCACGGCGATCCGCCGCTCGACGTCGGCCATCAGCTCGGGGTCCTGGGCCATCATGGCCTGGGCCTCCAGCACGTGCTGGGCCTCGCCACCGGCCAGGTTGCCCCGCGCGATCAGGTCGGCGGCCACGGCCTCCACGGCCTGGCGGGCGCGCCCCTGCTCACGCTCCGCCTCCTCCGTGGGAATCTGCTTGGCCGGCGGCTCCAGCACCGCCGTGCCCATGTGCCGCACCTCGCCGATGGCCACGCCGTGGCTCACGCCGACGCCCCGCAGCGTTGTCTCCATGTCACCCGTCTCCGGTCGTTGCGGCGGGCCCGGCCGCCGCGGTGGATGTCGTACCTGCCGTCGCGCGACGGCGTCCGGCTGCTGTTACTGCCAGGAGAAGAGCGCGTCGCCGGCCTTGACGTCGCCGTCCTCGCGCACCTCGCCGAGCGAGTCGGCAGTCGCCTCCAGCGCAACGACCGGGCACACCGGCGACTTGCCGGCCTCCTCGACCGCGGCCGGGTTCCAGCGCACGACGGCCTGCCCGCGGCTCACGGTGTCGCCCTTGTTCACCAGCAGCTCGAAGCCCTCGCCGTTGAGCTGCACGGTGTCGATGCCGAGGTGCGTCAGCACGCCGTGGCCTTCGCCGTCCACGACGACGAACGCGTGCGGGTGCAGGGAGACGATGACGCCGTCCACGGGCGAAACCGCCGCCGACGGCTCACGGACCGGATCGATGGCGGTACCGGGGCCCACCATCGCGCCGGAGAAGACGGGGTCCGGCACTGCCGCGAGCCCGATTGCGCGTCCTGTAAGAGGGGACGTCACGGTGGTCATGGGAAACCTCCCGGGGGTGAAGATTCATCAGGCCGCCGTCACTGCCTGTCCCGGACGGCGCACCGTTGAGAAGCGTAAGTCATAAGAACTGACGGTTCCGCATGACAGAGCCCAGTTGTGCCCCCACCTCCGTGCGGAATCGATTTGCCTCGCCCACCCGCCCCCTGTACTGTCTGAGATCTGCCCCGAACAGCCAGGAAGCGCTTCGACGCGACCGACTAGTGGGCGGCACTCCTTCAGAGTCATGATCCAGATTCTCGAATCATGCGATTCTGCATGCCTGCAGAAAAGCGGTGGTTCGAAAGCCGGAAAAGCCCTGATAGAGTGTGAAACACCGAAGGGAAGCGCCCGGCGGAAACCCGAGAGGGAATCCAAAGGAAGCGTCCGTTCCTTGAGAACTCAACAGCGTGCCAAAAGTCAACGCCAGATATGTTGATACCCCGTCTCCATCATGGAGATGAGGTTCCTTTGAAAAGTCCTCCCAATAGCTTGGGAGGCG